>JBOHEO010000163.1:0-12773 GCA_050701055.1 Pseudonocardia sp.
ACCGTGGGCGGGATGGCGGCCAGCTTCGACGTGGCGGGCGTGCGGGTCGACCACGGCAGCCACCGCCTGCACCCGAGCACCGCCCCGGAGGTACTGGCCGATCTCACCGGGCTGCTCGGCGACGACCTGCAGCTGCGCCGGCGCAACGGCCGGCTGCGGATGGGCGACGCCTGGGTCGGCTTTCCCCTGCAGCCCGCCGAACTGGTCCGGCGGCTACCGCCGGCGTTGCTGGCCCGGATCATCTACGACGCCATCACGGTCCCGGCCCGGCGGCGCTCCACTCCCCCGGTCAGCTACGCCGACGCCCTGCGTCGCGGCCTGGGTCCTGGGCTCTACGAGGCGCTCTACGCGCCGTTCGCGGAGAAGCTCTGGGGCCTGTCCGGGGACGGGGTCGACGCCGAGCAGGCGCGGCGGCGGGTCACCGCGGACACCCCGTGGAAGATCGCCGCGAAGCTGCTGCGGCGCTCCGAGAACGGCCAGGGGCGGGTGTTCCGCTACCCGCGCCGCGGTTTCGGGCAACTCACCGAGGCCGTCGCGCAGGCCACCGTGGACGCCGGCGCGCGAATCGAGGTGTCCACCGAGGCGATGGTGGTGCGTCCCGGCGATGACGGCGTGCTCGTGCGCACCGGATCCGGCACGGAGATCACCGCCGGCCACGTGTTCTCGACCGTGCCACTCACCGCGTTGGCCCGCATCGTCGAGCCCGGCCCGGCACCGGCGGTCCTCGCCGACGCCGCCGGCCTCCGGTTCCGGGCGATGGTGCTGGTGTACCTGGTCCTCGAGCAGCGCGGGCGCTGGACCCCGTTCGACGCCCACTACCTCCCCGGCGCCGGCACCCCCGTCACCCGGGTCTCCGAGCCGGCCAACTACCGCGACAGCACCGAGGACCCCACCGACCGCACCGTGCTCTGCGCCGAGGTCCCCTGCGCCCCCGACGACGCCGTATGGAGGTCCTCCGACGACGACCTCGCCACCCGGGTCGCCGCCGACCTCGCCCGCGCCGGGTTGCCGGCGGTGCGGCCCGCGCAGGTGGTCACCCGCCGGCTGCGGCACGTCTACCCCGTCTACGACATCGGGTACGGTGCCCGGCTCGCAGCGCTGGACACGTGGGCCGGTGCGGTGACGCGGGTCACGACGTTCGGTCGGCTCGGGCTCTTCGCCCACGACAACACCCACCACGCCTTCGCGATGGCCTACGACGTCGTCGATGCACTCACTCGGAACGGAGCCTTCGACGAGCGTGCCTGGTCAGCGGCACGGAAGCGGTTCGCCGGGCACGTGGTGGAGGACTGAGCCGCAGCGCGCAGGGCGCGTGCTCGACGTGAGCGGGGCAGTCAGAAGACCTTCTCCAGGCGCGCGATCCACTCGGTCCAACCATCGCGCAGCTCGCCGTAGTACGAGGGTTCGAACTCCGGGCCGGTCCAGCTGTTGGTGATCGTGACCTCGGTACAGCCAGGCTGGACCTCCCGGAAGTTCACCATGACGGTTTCATCGCTGATCCGGTCGGCCGGAGTCTGGGAGTGATGGGTGAATGTCATCGACAGCCGAATGCCGGGCTCCAGCGCGAGGTAGGTACCGGTGAAACCGTTGACGGTCCCGTCGTCCTCGTGCAGCTCGATCCGATAACGGCCGCCGACGCGGACGTCGGCGTCGACGACGGTGGCGAACCATTTCCGCATCAGGTCCGGCTCGGTCCAGGCCGCGTACACCGATGTCGGCGACGCGGCGACGATCCGACCGACGGTGACGCAATGCGGGATGAAGGTCATCATGGCCGATCCTCCTGGTCGGTGACGAAGGCCTCGAGCGCGTCGAGTCGGGTGGTCCAGAGGCACTCGTAGAACTGCAGGTGGTCGGCCGCGGTTGCCAGCGGAGCGGCGTCCAGGCGGCAGATATGCCGGCGACCGCAGACGGTGCGCCGGACGAGCCCGGCGCATTCGAGCACCTTGACGTGCTTGGACGCGGCCGCCAACGAGATCGGGTAAGGGGCCGCGAGCTCGCCTACCGTGCACTCACCCCCGGCGAGTTGACGCGCCATCGCACGTCGGGTCGGGTCGGCCAGCGCGTGGAAAACGGCGTCCAATGTAACCATCAGGTTGAATACAGGTGAGCCCATGGAATCGGTCGACCCTCCGGTTGTGCTCTTGTGGCCACCGCCGTCGGACACCAGGACGACATGCTGAAGGCGGGGACGATTCGGGCGCGAGAGTGTGGCGATGTAAGACCGGACTCCTCAGCCGAGCAGGCGGCGCAGCCACCCTCGACGCTGCTGGGTATTGCTGTCCTGGGCCGCGGCACAGAGCGGACACGGCTTGCCGTCCGGCATCACCATCGGTGCGACGGCGATCATGTGGCCGCAGAGGGCCTTGCAGTATCCGCCGCGCCGGACGACACCTTCGGCGAGCTCGTCGTCGGGAACCGCGTGGGCCCGGTGGTCGAAACGGCAGGTGACGGAGATCGTCTCGATCTCCGACTGAGGTGTCGCCGGTGCGACTCGCTCTCGTCCGTTACCGCTCGCTGCGTTCCCGCTGCGAAACCCGGGACGGACAGGTTCGTGGTCCCCACTCATGGCTATAGTGTCCCGCTTGTAGCGTGCATCTGCAACTGCCACTGCAAGGACGTTCGGGGAGAACCCCCTCGAACCAGGCAGCACGCAGACGCTGCCCGTACGGATGGAGACTCAGACATGCAGCAGCACGACGACATGCAGCAGCACGACGAGACCGGCGCCGCCGACCGGTTCGGGCCCGTGACCTGGCGGAAGAGTCAGGCGATCAACCCCAGCGGCGACTGCGTCGAGATGGCGGCCCTGACATGCGGTGGGGTTTGAGTTCGACGACCTGACCGTCTGATCACTGCCCGTCGTGGGCGTTCACCATCCTGCGGTTCGCCGAGTCGGACCTGCCCGACGTCGTCTACCTCGAGCAGCTCACCAGTTCCGTTTACCGTCCACCTCAGATCTTGCGACCGATTCCACCGACGTAGAGGGTGTGCACCGGACTGTCGTCGGGGGTGAACTCGTCCGGTCGCCAATCGTTGGCGTACACCAGACCCGGCTCGACCATCTCGAGCCCCTCGAAGAAGCGTCGCTGCTCAGCCCACGTGCGGAAACGACCCGTCCCGAGGCCACCCTGCAGAAAAGCTCGCTCGAGATCCTTGGCCCGCTGCTCGTCGTCGTCGAGAAAGTTGGTGACCAGCAGGTGACACCCGACACCGAGCCGGTCCTTGATCTCCGCGGTCAGAGCGTAGGGATCTTCGTCGTCGGAGATGTGGTGCAGGATGCTGACGGCGAGAACGGCGTACGGCTCGCCGAAGTCGATGAGCTCCCGGGTCGCCGGATTCTCGAAGATCGAGCCTGGGGCCCTGATGTCGGCGTTGATGACTGTGGTGGTATGCACGTTGCTGAGCATGGCCCGGCCATGGGCCAGCACGATCGGATCGTTGTCGGCGTAGACGACGCGGACACCCGGGTCCACCTCGTGGGCGATCTCGTGCACGTTGCCCGAGGTCGGCAGGCCGGACCCGATGTCGATGATCTGCCGGATACCGGCCTCGCCCACCAGGTAGCGCACCGCGCGACGGAGATGGTTCCGGTTGTCCTTGGCGAGCTGGCTCGTCTCGGGCACGACCCGGTACATCGCCTCGGCGGCCCTGCGGTCGATCTCGAAGTGCTCCTTGCCGCCGAGCACGTAGTCATAGACCCGGGCGATCGAGGGCTTGCTGAGGTCCACGTCCGGGGGCGCAGCAGGACGGTCCCCGCCGCTCTGCGGGACCGGCTGTGCCTGATCGCCCCCTGACGCCTGGTCGCCCACTGACGCATCCTCCTTCGACCGCGAGTTGACCGGCCGGTTGACCATCGGTGGATCTTCCCGGCGAGTCTAACATGATCGGGATGACGGGCTCGGCGAATGCGTGGATCGGTTCGGCATTGAGCTCCCGATGCACCGCCGATACCACCTTGCGCAGGTAGCGCCCGAGCCGGATGAACGACGTGCCGGTGGCGCGGAAGCGGTACCGGATCGGCACCTCGGTGTAGGCGAAGCCCTTGCCGAGCAGGTCGAGGGTGAGTACCTGGGCGTAGTTGTAGTCGTGCACGATCTCCGCCGCTTTCGCTGCCCGCGGGGAGAACGCGCGGTAGCCGCTCTGCCCGTCGGTGAGATCGGGCCGCCGAGCCACCCAACGCAGGCCCGCCGTGAGCACCCGGTTGCCCAGCCGCCGCCGGGTAAGCATCCGCTCGATGTCACCGCTGAACCGCGACCCGATCACGTAGTCGGCGTCCCCCACCAGCACGGGAGCGGCGACGTCGGCCATGTCCTCGGGGAAGTACTCGCCGTCGGCGTCGAGGTAGACCACGACAGCCGGGTCCAGCGCCACCGCCTCGGCCAGCCCCCGGCGCACCGCTGCCCCGAGACCCTGGTTCACCCCGAGCGACACCACCCGTGCTCCGGCCGCCGCGGCGCGCTGCGCCGTCGCGTCGGTGGAACCGTCATCGACGACGATCGTGACCACCGGTCGCCCGGCGACCCGCGACGGGATCCGCGCCACCACCGTCGCGACCGTCTCCTCCTCCTGGTACGCCGGCAAGAACGCGACGACGGGCGCGCCATCGGCAACCGGTTCGCGTGCCGGCCGCGGGGGACGCAGGCGGGGCAGCCGGAAGCGGCCGAGGTACGACGGTGCCGGTATTGCCAGTGCCACCGCACCGACCGCAAGCGCGTAGAGCGTCTTGACCGCGTGCGTGGTGAGCGCGATCGCAAAGGCCGGGCCCGCCGGCACCCCCAGCCCGACCAGCACCGCCGTGGCCGCCGCCTCGTAGGTCCCGAACCCGCCGGGAGTGACCGCCACCGCCTGCACCGCGATCGTCACGGCGGTGACGGCCACCGCGTCGCCCACCCCGAGCGGGAAGCCGGCCGCCCCGGCGATCGCGTACACGACCGCCGCCTCCAGCACCCACGCCGCGACGACCGCGACGAGCACCAGCCCACCGGGCAGCCGCGTCACCGCGCCGTCGCGACCCACCCGCGTCATCCACACCGCACCGCCACCGGCGAGCGCGAGCACACCGACACCGAGCAGTCCCAGGGCCCATCCGGGCGCAAGATCGAAGACAGTGGCCGGCGCCACCAGCACCGCCAGACCCAGCACCACCACCAGGTCGACCGCGCGCAGCGTCACCGCCGAGGCGATCACCGGCCGGGCCGCCAGGTCCGTGCGGCGCAGCACGCTGGTGACCCGCAACACCTCGCCGAGCCGTAGCGGCAGGATGTGGTTGCCCAGCAGGCTGACGTGCAGCGCGGCCCAGCTCTGGCCGGCGGACAGGCCCGGCAGCACTCGACACCAGGAGAGCGCGCGCAGCCCGAACGCCGTAGCGTAGCAGCCGAGCCCGAGCATCAGATCACCCGAATGGACGGTCATTACCGAGAACATCTCACCCAATGCAGCTGGGTCTATCACCTGAAAGAGGTAGATCACCGCCACGATCAGGGATATCAGTCCGGCAACGATACGGAGGCGTTTCACGGGCATAGCGTATGTTCCCCAGTCAAGCCTGGCCTCACCGTCGGCCAGCCTGGGTTCGCTGGAGGAATGCGTGGTCGCTGCAGTCGTCACCGGCTCCACCGGCTTCATCGGCCGGATGTTGGTCGCCGTCCTCGCTGAGCGCGGTCCCGTCATCGGCATCGACCGCAGGCCGCAGCCCCCACGGGTAACAACACAGACAACACAGCCCGACGTCACCTTCATCACCGCCGACCTGCTCAACCTGCCTCCCGCCGCACACGCCGCACTGGCCAGCGCGTCGAGCGTGTATCACCTCGCCGGTTGCCCCGACGTCCGCGACCCGCGCAGCGACGCCGACCAGTGGCGCTACCGGGACAACGTCCTTGCCACCGGTGCCGTGCTGGCCGCGGTGCCGATGTCCGCGGCGCTGCTGGTCACCTCTTCCTCCTCGGTCTACGGCGGCAGCAGCGGTGGGCGGCCCAGTGCCGAGCACCACCGGCTGCGCCCGCGCGGTGGCTACGCCCGCAGCAAGGTCGTCGTCGAACAGCTCTGCGATGCCCGCGCGCAGGCCGGCGGCCGGGTGGCCGTCGTCCGTCCCTTCACCGTGGCCGGTGAGGGCCAGCGGCCCGGGATGGCGCTGTCGCAGTGGATCGCCGCCGCCCGGGACGGCCGGCCGCTGCGGATCTTCGGTTCGTTGCGGCGCAGCCGGGACATCACCGACGTCCGCGACGCCGTGCGCGCCCTCGTCGAGCTCGGCGACCTCGCCCGGACCGGCGCGCCGATCGGCACGGTCAACCTGGGTACCGGGTCGCCGCTGCGGCTCGGCGAGATCGTCGACGCACTCGGCCGCGTCCTGGGCACGCCGGTGCGCACCGTCGTGGAGCCGGCCGCGATCGTCGAGGTCAAGCACACCCTCGCCGATACGACCCGACTGCGCGCCCTTCTCGGGTGGGCACCCCGCACCGACGTCGACGCGCTGGTCACCCGCCAGGTGGCGGACACTCCGGAGGCTGCGGCGCTGTTACCCGCGAGTTGACATGCGCGCGCTCCTGCTCCTCGTCGCCACGGTCGCCACCGTCGCCGCCGCACTCGGTATCGGGGTGCGGGCGTTGGAGACCGCGCACGTCGCGGTCGACGAGGAGCAGTACGTGCTCACGGCGATCTCGCTGGCCGAGGACGGCGACCTCGACATCACCGACGAGCTCGCCGCGCAGCGCTGGCGGGCCTTCGCGGACGTACCGCCACACATCGAGACGTCCGTGCTCGTCGACGGCACCCAGATCAGCCCACACGATCCCCTGCTGCCGTTGCTGCTCGCCGGGCCCGTCGCACTCGGCGGTTGGGTCGGGGCGAAGATCGCGCTGTCGTTGCTGGCCGGGGCCGTCGCCACGCTCACCCTGTGGCTCGCGGTGCGGCGGTTCGGGGTGCGAGCACGGACCGCGGCGACCGGGGTCGGGATCGCCTCGGCATCGATGCCACTCGCGGTGTACGGCCAGCAGATCTACCCGGAGCTGCCGGCCGCCCTGCTGACGCTGCTCGGGGTGGCGGCCCTGACCGGCCCCCCGTGCGGAGCGTCAGCGGAGGGCGCATCGGCACCGCGCCGCCGGGAGCTGGTGCTGCTCGGTGTGGTGGTGACGGCGCTGCCATGGCTATCGGTCAAGTACGGGCTCGTCGCGGCGGCCCTCGCCGCGGTCGGGGCGGTGCGGTGGTGGCGGGCCGGGCGGCGGCGTGAGGTCACGGTATCGGCCGGGCTGCTGGCCGCGATGGGGGGTGGGTATCTCGCCGTGCACCAGGTCGTCTGGGGTGGCTGGACCTCCTACGCCAGCGGCGACCACTTCGCGCAGACCGGTGAGTTCGCCGTCATCGGCGTTGATCCGAGCGCTGCCGAGCGGGCGCTGCGGCTGGTCGGGGTGCTGCTGGACCGCGAGTTCGGGCTCATCCCGTGGCAGCCGGCATGGTTGCTCGTCATTCCGGCTGTGGCTGCAATGCTCACCGCGCGGAGCGCGAGCGGAGCGCGCATCGACACCGCGCGGGCGGGCCGGGCCGCGTTGCTCTGGCCACTGGCGGCCGGGTGGTTCGTCGCCACGTTCGTCGCGCTCACGATGCACGGCTACTGGTCGCCGGGCCGTCAGCTCGTCGTCGTGCTGCCGCTCGCGCTGATCGTGACACTGCGCTGGCTGGACGGGGCCGGCTCGGCGATCCGGACAACCGCGCTCGGGCTGGGCCTGGCCGGCGTCGTCGGTTACGGGGTGGTCCTCGTGCAGGGCTGGCTGCGCCAGACCACCTGGGTGGTGCATTTCGTCGACGCGGACGCGCCCGCCTACCGGTTGCTCCGCCCGGTGCTCACCGACTGGCGGGGGGAGTACCGGCCGGCGCACCTCGCCGGGTTGGCGGTGGTGGTGGCGCTCGCCGAGCTGGGACGGCGGTATCCGCCGGATGGCGACGCTGCCGTACCGCGCCTGCAGGACGGTGGCCAGCAGCGGCGGCACCGCGCCGTTGAACACCCCACCGAGGCTGTAGGCCGGCGACGCACCGCTGTAGCGGTACCGGGTGGCGAAGAGCTCGGGCAGGTAGGCGGCCATCGGCCCGTAGGACAAGCCCATGATCGCGAGTGCGCCGGCGAGCGCCACGGTGATCAGCACTGGATTGCGGGTGTCGAGCAGCGGGAACATCACCAGCGACCACCCCACCCCGGCTGCGCACCCGCCGAGCACCACAGGCCGACGGCCGAACCGGTCTGAGGCCAGCGCACTGGCGGCCGTCGCGACGCCCAGCGCCACCACCGCGATCATGGTGAGCAACAGCATCTGGGTGCGCGGCAGCCCGAGCACACCCGTGCCGTAGGCCAGGCAGTAGGTCGTGGCGGTGTAGAACAGCGCGTACTGGACGATCATCGCGCCGGAGCCGAGCAGCAGCTCGCGCGGCTGGTGGCGCCCCAGCTCGACGAGGGGCACCCGGCTCCGGGCCGCCCGGGCGAAGACCGGCGGCTCGGAGATCCTGACGCGGACATACAGCCCGACCAGTACCAGGACCGCGCTGGACAGGAACGGCACCCGCCAACCCCACGCGGCGAAGGACGCGTCGTCCAGGACCAGCCCCAACTGCAGGAAGACGCCGTTCGCCGCGAGGAACCCGACCGTCGGGCCGAGCTGCGGGAACATCGTGTACAGCCCACGACGCCCCGGCGGGGCGTGCTCGGCCGCGAGCAGCGCGGCACCACCCCACTCCCCACCGAGCCCGATGCCCTGCACGAAACGCAGCACGACCAGCAGGATCGGGGCCAGCACACCGATCGTGGCGTAGCCGGGCAGCAACCCGACGCCGACGGTGGCCAGGCCCATGGTGAGCAGCGACTTCCGGCTGTCACCAACCCGGAATCTGCTGGGGCAAACCGGCCGGTCAGAGTTGGGATAGCCCATGCTGCCCGGCCGGCGACACGGCTCATCGCCTCAGCACCAGTCGCCTGATCGAACCCGTCCCGATGAGCTAGAACGGTGGCTCGTCATGGGGATCGGTAGGCGATGGTGGGGGTTGGGGCGTGGTTTGTGGTGGTGGAAGGTGCAGGATCTTCTGATCGACGTAGACGTACCTGTCGTCGGGGTTGTCTTGCGGTTCGGGTGAGCGAGGGCGGGGTTCGGGTTGTGGTGGAGTGATGGGTTCGCCGCGGGTGCGATAGACCCGGCCCAGTGGGCTGATCCACTCGAAGTGTCCGGGTTTTGGTTGGTGTAGCCGCCAGCCGAGTTCGTGTTTGTACAGGTGGTGTCGGGAACAGCTGGGGCCGATGTTGCGCCGGATGCTGGGTCCGCCGCGGGCGTGGTCGTGGGTGTGATCCAGATCGGACTTGCGAGCCGAACGCCGGCACCCCGGGTGTGAGCATGTCCGGTCGCGGACCTCGACGTGGCGGGCCAGCGCGGCGCGGGCGAACCGATCCGTGGGCCTGGCGTCCAGCGCGGCGGTGAGCTCGTTGCGGCGGGTGTACTGGGCGGCGATGTCGGTGATCACCCCGGCCCATGCCGCGGACCTGGTGGGGTCGGTATGGAGTTGATCGAGCAGGGTGGCCGGGATATGGAGCTCGACGACCCCACCATGACACCGGTCGCGGTCCGACTCGGATACCGCGCCCAGGTGTGGGCGGCGGCGGGTGACCCCAGCCAGAATGAGGTACCCCTCGGCGTCGGTGACGGCGAACCGCCACGGGGCACCGCGACGCTGCCGGTCTACGATCGTCCTGGCGACGTCGGCGAGTACCGGCCCGAGCCCGGGGATCTCACCTGGCTGATCATCAAGCCCGAGCAGGGTTGAGAGCCCGACCCGGATCTCGATCCCGGTCCGTGTCCAGCCGGGCCCGTCAGCTGCGCCGGGGTTCGTCACCGGATCCTGCGGCACCCCATATTCGGCCATGGAAACACAGGTGGGGTCCGCACCCACACCGGGACAGGAGGCCGGGCTGGTGTCCGCAGCCTCTGCGATGAGATCAACGCCGGTTGAGGTGGCCCCGGTACCGCTGCCAGTGGCAGCAACTTCAGCCGCAACCCCAGCCACGGGATCAGCCGCAACCCCGGCAGTCTCGCCGATCGGGCCGGTGTCGGTGGAGCCGTGGGTCCGGTTCGTCTCGCTCGCCGCGGTGCCGGCAGCCATCGCGGCCGGGTGGCCCTGTGCCGCGGGTGTGGCAGCGGCGGTAGGGGTGTCCTCGGTGCGAGGGTGGGTGAGTAGGTAAGCGATGATCTGGGTTTCGGTCATGTCCTGGAAACGCCCGTCGAGCATGCCGAGGAACAGGTCGGTCTGGATCTGGCCCAGCCGCCCGGGGTGCCCGGCCCGTTTGACCGCGGCAGCGAGGACCTCAAGGCGTTCGCACGCGGCGGCGGCCTCGTCCACCGGCAGGCCGGTGGCAGTGATCGTGACGGTGTGATCGCGATCAAGGTAGGCGGTGACCGCGCGCTCGCGAACCGCACGGGCATAGCGGCGACGGGCGTAGGCAGGGTCGATCGCGATGATCGCCCGCAGCAGCCGCGCGGCCAGCTGCCCGGTGGTCAGGGTGGGCGCGATCGGGAGCAGGTCGGCACAGATGGCATCGATCTGCTCGGTGGTGAGCTCGTCGAACGCCGGATCGAGGTGATCGGCGAACACCTTGGCCTTGACTCGATCGATCTGCCCGGCCAGCAGCGCCGCGAACACCCAGGGCAACTTCTCGACAACGGTCTGGGCGAAGTGCAACTCCAGCTCGGCGGCCCGCCCGGTGAAGGTCAACGCGGCGGCGAGCTCCCCGGACGCCCACTCGTAGGCCGCCAGCGCCCGCCGCGGCCCGCACGCCTTCTGCACGTCAGGATCATCTGGATCGGAGAACGGCGTGGACCGCGAGACCTCCACGATGGTGGCCAACATCCTGGCCTGGTCGTGGGCCAGCTGCCGATACTGGGCCTGCAGCACATCGACTACCCGGTCGTTGGGCACGCCGGCCAGATCCAACCCACCCAACGCGGCAGCCAGGTCAGCGCCGGGTGGAATCCGCGCCACGCGGCTCAACAGGTCGATCGGCAACTGCATGAGTCGAACATACATTCGGCCACCGACAGTTTCGACAACGCCCTCCCGGACGACTGGACAGCGCGAGCCAACAGCCCCTCCCGCATCTCACCGGCCAGCTCGGCCAGTGCCACGCTCACCGTGTCGGACACGGCGGGCTGGCTCGTGTCGATCTTCTCGTTCTGGTAGGTCTTTCCCACGGCGGTCCCCTTCCTTGTGGTGTTCTTGGCGGATCACCCGATGCCTACCGCACAGCGGCATCAGGTGGGGACCGCCATCTCAAGTTCCACGAGACCCGGAACAACCTTACGAACTCGCCAAGCCAACTCACCGGGTGAGCGTCTGGCCATTCGTTGGCTAGTCACGATGTGGTCCGCGTTTTTGCGAGCCGTACCACCGCGAGCGCCGCCGCTGGTATCCCGCGGCCGTGCATCTCTTTGACGTAGAGGAACGCGTTGTGGGTGTTCTCGATTTCGATGTAGTCGAATCTCGGGTCGCAGCTGCACCGCCAGTCGTTGCGTTCCACACTGTAGTCAGACGGTGGCCGCCATGGTCCCAATGCCGCTAAGTTAGGGTCTTGAGCTCGAGTTCCGCCGAGTCTGAAGACTGAAGAATCTCGTGCGGTGTGTCGTGCGCCGGAATAGCCGTAGAAACAGTCGGCATCGATATTCTTCATGATGTGGCGAATGACGCGAAGGGCTCCTCTCCGGTGTCCGGTCGGTTGACCGACCATCTGGCGATCGGGGTGTTGAGTGGCCTGATCCATCGGGATGTCATTGACGATGTGATCCGCGAATGCGGGAGCCGTGAGAAACGGTCGCGGTTGCTGCCGGCGCATGTGGTCATGTACTACGTATTGGCATTGAACCTGTTCTTCGGGGAGGCCTACGAAGAGGTGATGCGTCAGTTGGTGAACGGGTTGCGGTTCCTGGGGAACTGGCGGGACAACTGGACGGTGCCGTCCACGAGTGCGATCTCCCAGGCCCGTACGCGGCTCGGTGCGGCCCCGATGAAGCTGCTGTTCGCCCGGGTCGCGGTGCCGATGGCCCGGGCCGGGACCCGCGGGGCGTGGTTCCGCGGTCTGCGGGTGATGGCCATCGACGGGCTGGTGCTCGACGTGCCCGACACCTCGGACAACGACAAGGAGTTCGGGCGTTCGGGCAGCGCCACCGCACCCGGCCCGTTCCCCCAGGTCCGGCTGGTCGCGCTGGGCGAGTGCGGCACCCACGGGATCGTCGACGCCGCGTTCGGCCCGGTCGCGACCGGTGAACAGACCTACGCCGCACAGCTGATCGCCCGGTTCGTCCCCGGCATGCTCGTGCTCGCCGACCGGAACTTGTGCGCCACGAGGCGCTCCATCACATTCCCGACCCAGTCGGGAGGAATCGGAGGAGTATTCCTGGACCTAATGGCTTACCTGTGCTTCGAAAGAGGCCTGGGGACCAGAGCATGCCAGCAAACCGGTGGTCGTGTCCAGGTGGATGGAGCGACGCTCCCGGGAGGTCCGCACGATATGGCTAAAGCTGAACTGCCTGAACCCCAATCTCCAGTGGTGTCAAGGTCCCGCCCGCCGGAAAGTCACCTGAAACCGGCGCCGTCTCTGTGCGCCCGAATAGAAGTTGCACGGCGCAGCCTCCCGGAGGCGGACAACGTCCAGTGAGGACGTGCGAGGAGATGAGTGGGGAGCCTAAGTCGTGCTGTCATGTGTGATGGAGACGAACGTGGGATCGCCTACGGGACGCTGAGTCCTA
>JBOHEO010000164.1:0-12702 GCA_050701055.1 Pseudonocardia sp.
GAGTACCTCTACGACGTGCCCCGGGTGACCGACATCCCGGCCGCGCTGGCCACGTTCGCCGACCACATCCTCACCGACCGGCCCGGGTTCTGGGTCACCCACGTCGGCGCGCACCCGCCGGGTGCGCTGTTGACGTTCGTCTGGCTGGACCGCCTCGGGCTCGGCGGCGGCGGACCGGCTGGACTGTTCGTCATCCTGGTGGGTGCCTCGGCGTGCGTCGCGGTCGCCGTCACGCTGCGCGCACTGGCCGGCGAGGACCTGGCCCGGAAGGTGTTGCCCTACGGTGTCCTGCTGCCCGGGGCCGTCTGGATCGGGGTGTCGGCCGACGGGATGTTCGCCGGGGTGCTGGCGTGGGGCGTCGCGCTGCTCGCGCTCGGAGCCACCGGCACGGGACGACGCGCGGACCTCACCGCGCTCGGCGGGGGGCTCCTGCTGGGGTGGACGCTGTACCTGTCCTACGGTCTGGTGCTCGGTGGGCTGCTGCCCATCGCGGTACTCGCGGCGACCCGGGCCTGGCGCGCCCTCGTGCTCGGCTCGGTCGGGGTGGGGCTGGTGGTGGTGGCGTTCAGCGTCGCCGGTTTCTGGTGGTTCACCGGGTTCGGGCGCGTCACCGTGATCTACGCCCTGAGCATCGCGCAGAGCAGGCCGTACTGGTACTTCGTGTGGGCCAACCTCGCCGCGCTCGCCTTCGCGGCCGGCCCGGCGGTGGCGGCGGGCCTGCGCCGGTACGCCGCGCACCCCCGCGCGCTACCACTCGCCGCGGCGCTACTCGCCGGGGCGGCCGTGCTCGCGGTGCTCGCCGCGGACATCTCCGGGCTGAGCAAGGCCGAGGTCGAGCGGATCTGGTTGCCCTTCGCGGTCTGGATGGTGGTCCCGTGCGCGCTGCTCCCCCGCCCCCGCGCCTGGCTGGCTGCCCAGGCGACGTTCGCCCTGCTGATCAACCACCTGCTCCGCACAGTCTGGTGATCAGCTGCACGTGAGACGTCAGCCCGGCGCCAGACCGGGACCCGCTCAATCCCACCGTCAGGCCACCAGGGAGGCTCCGCAACGAACCGGAGCCTCCCGTGTCTGTCTGCTCGGTGTCACCCGGTGGCCACGGATCGCGAGGAAGGTACAGCCATCCGCTGGGTGAGAAGATGGTCGATGCTGAACCGGCCTGGCCCGGCCAGCAGCAGCGCGAGCGAGGCCGCGCCCATCATGAACGCGAACCCGGAGCCACTGCCATCCTGGCCCATGACCAGCGACTCACCAGGATGGACGAAGAACAGCGCACCTGCCATCACGATGACGAACCCCACACTGATGGGCCGGGTGAGGGCACCGAACACGAACAGGATCCCGCCGAGCAACTGGATGTAGGCGGTGAACGGCGCGCTCACCGCAGCCAGCGGGATACCGGCGTCCTGGTAGTTCTGGATATTGGTCGCCACCCCCGCCTCGAAGACGTCCCCCCAGCCGTGCGCGATGAACACGGCGGCAACCGCGAGGCGCAGGACCAGAAGAGCGACGTCGGTGAGGACACGTGACGGCTCGGCGAGAAAGCGTAGCTGCGGCACAGGTTTACTCCCTTGGCAAGTCATAAGATTGTCGGTGCCGCAATTATAGGTGGCACCTCTGGATGATCGGGTTCAGCTGACCGGGGCGCTGGAGACCTCGTACCGGCCCACCCAGATCTCTGCGCCCTGACCGAACAGCCGGTTGGACTCCAGGCTCGCGTCATCGAGGAAGGTCTGCGGGTCCGGCTCGCCGGTCGCAGTGGAGAAGTAGTAGCTCTCGGCGCTGGAGACACGGACCAACGCGTGCTGGTCCGGCCGCCCGTAGTCGAGCGCGGTGAACATCCCCATACCGCAGTTGAGCTGTCGCGGCTCCACCCGTGTCTCCGCACCGCCGTGGTCGACCAGGAGGTGCTCACGGGACTCGAGGTGGTAGCCCAACCGATCCACCCGATAGACCTCCGTGCCGTCGAGCAGCCATTGCACCACCCCGGCAGACCGGTCATAGGAGATCGTGAAATGGTGCCGGTCGTCGGGGGAACGGTCCGCGACCGGAATCTGGTATACGAACGCAGCGTAATTACCCAGCTGCTGCCGCGCGAAGGGCAGTCGTTCGTAGACGACGTAGACCTGCTCGTTCGACATGAAGAAGTCGAAGATCGTGGAGGTCTCCTCGTCGAGCAGGGGCATTCCCACCGAGGCGAGGCGCATGTCGTCGTCGGGGTTGTTCACGGCACCGCCGAACGGATTCCCGGCTGTTCCGTAGGTTCGACCCGACATCCACGATTCACAGGTCAGCACCTCGCCCGGTACGGCATCGAACCCATTGAACCCGGTCGCTGCTCGATGATTGGTAAAGGCAAGCCACTTGACGTGATCGAGCGTGCCCGGCAAGCCGGACCCGTTGTCGTCATCCTGGGCGAGCGAGCGGACGAACGCCGGCTCCCCGTGAACGGGATTCGTGCCACTGGAGATGACCTGAAGGCCCCGGCGTGAAACCGTCACGATCCCGTCGTCTCCGACATAGGGGCCGAACCCGTAGTAGAACCACCGGGCGTCGGGCCCGTCGGTCGCGAACCCGTGGTGGAAGTCGTCCCGGAAGAGCCGCCGCACGCCATGAGCCGGCGGCTCGGCTGGGGCGGCGGCCGGCGCGGCGGGGGTCGTGACACCCTCGGCGGGGGGATCGCCGGCGGCGGCACGGACGAACTCGAGATCGAGCTCTAGCTTGATCTTGTCGCCGACCACGAAGCCGCCGCCGTCCATCGGCAAGTCAACCGAGATATCGAAATCCTTGCGGTTGAGCTCACCCTGCACACTGAACCCGATCCGCTCGTTGCCGAACGGGTCGGTGACGGCGCCGTTGTACTGCACGCTCAACTCGACCGGCCGGGTGACGGCGCGGACAGTCAGATCACCGCTGAGCACGTAGTCCTCGCCGTCGGCGCGCACCCCGGTGGCCCTGAAGGTGAGTTGCGGGTAATGCTCGGCATCAAGGTATTCGGCCGACAGCACAGCGGCGTCGCGCGGCCCGTTGCCCGTGTCCAACGACTTGACATCGATCGTGGCCTCAATGCTGGACAGCAGCGGGTCCTCGGTCACGATCACCGTGGACTGGGATGAGCGGAACCGGCCGCGGATCTTGCTGACCATCATGTGCCGGACCGTGAATCCCAGCTCAGAGTGGCAGTCGTCAAGTTTCCACGTACCCGAGGGTGGCGCGGGAAGGGTTGTCACGACCATATCGGTCTTCCTGTTCGTCGGATGGGTAGGAAGGGGTCGGGGTAGTCGTTGGTGGCGACCTCACCTGATCCGCCCCGACGTGTTCGCCGCATCATCGTGACCGGACGATTGCACTGTCCGGTCGAAGGCGGCTCGATTTCCGCTTGAAGCCATGCCATACCGGGCGAGCCCCGGCGTGAGTCCCAGCCGAGGTCGAGCCGTCCTCGACCGGACCAGGCAATTGTCGAAAGCACCAGTCCGAATCCACCGGGCTCCCGCGAGACAAAGGAGATAGCCAGGATGCTCGACCAATCGCTGTCATCCGCCGCTGTGGACGTTGCCGCCATCGCAGCCCGGTGCGCCGCCGACGCGGAAGCACGACGCCAGCTTGACTCAACCGTGGTCAAGGCCATCGTGACCGCCGGGTTTGCGCGGCACTTCGTTCCCCTCAGCTGTGGCGGGGGCGCCGGCACCTTCAGCGAGCTGATGCGCGGTGTCGTCACGGTCGGTGAGGCATGCACGGCCACGGCATGGTGTGCCTCACTCTCAGCGAGTATGTCCCGCATGGTTGGGGCATTCCTGCCTGCCGAGGGTTGTCAGGAGATCTGGGCGGACGGACCCGACGCCATCATTGTCGGCTCGGTGACACCGCTCGGCAAGGCCGAACCGGTCGTGGGCGGCTGGCGACTGTCCGGCAGGTGGCCTTACATCAGCGCGGTCGCCTTTTCCGACTGGGCTGTGGTGTGTGGACTGGTGCACACCGGCGGGGAACCGGAGTCAAAACTGTTCGCGATCCCCCGGGCCAGCTACAGCATCGAGGACACCTGGTTCAACATCGGCATGCAGGGCACCGGAAGCAACACGATGGTAGTCCAGGACGTCTTCGTCCCGACGCCCCGCGCCTTCGACCGCGCTGACTTGTTCGCCGGTCGCCCGGTCGAGTCCGCGCACACCGCCGCAGCCTGTTACTCGGCCCCGCTGCAGGCGGTGAACGGGCTGTCGTTCGTCATCCCGGCGCTGGGTGCCTCCCGAGGTGCCCTGGATGCATTCTCCAGCTATATCGCCGGAAAGATCCGCAACGCCCCGGTCCTGCCCGGCGTGCCCGGTGTGCAGGGCAATCGCTCCACCTACGAGATGGCGTTGGCCCGATCCGCCGGCGAGATCGACGCCGCGCAGCTACTCCTGGAGCGCGCTACGGCTATTGCCGATCAGGGCGCCGCGGTCACACCCCTGGAGACGACCCAGAACCTGCGGGACTGCTCGCTCGCGGTGGACCTGCTGGTCACGGCGGTGGATCGGATCTTCCGCACGGCCGGCACAACCGGACAATCCGCAACCGGCCCGCTCCAGCGCTTCTGGCGCGACGTCAACTCCATCTCCACTCATATGGCAATTCAATTCGAACCTGCCGCACGTGCCTACACAAGCACGTTGCTCAAGGTGTGAAAGCCACTCCATGCGCACGACAGTTCCTGACGACCGTCCCTGACCAGACGGTCGCGGACTCGATCCGGTGAGGGAAGAACAAAGATGACACAGACCGTCGAACAGGCGCCCAGTGGTGCCGATTGGTTGATGTGCACGGGTTGCCAGCGGCCAATCTATGGCAAGCGCTTCATCCGCAACCTTGGCGTATGCCCGGAGTGTGGCCGGCACCAGCCGTTGTCGGCCGAGCAGCGATTAGCGCACCTGGCCGACGGGGGACACTACGAGCCACTTCAGCTCGCCGTGAGCAATACCGACCCACTCAACTTCGTCGACACCGTCCCCTACACCACCCGCCTCACCCTGGCGCGGGAAAGAACGGGGTTGGACGAGGCCGTGCTATGCGCCACCGCGACCATCGAGGGCAATCCAGTCATTCTCGCGGTGATGGATTTTCGCTTCATGGGAGGCAGCCTCGGTACCGCAGTCGGCGAGCTGATCACGCTGGCCATCGAGTACGCACTCCACGAGCGCACGCCACTCGTGATCGTCGCCTCTTCGGGCGGAGCCCGCATGCAGGAGGGTGCCCTGTCACTCATGCAGATGGCCAAGACAAGCGCGGCGCTCGGCGAGCTCGACAAGGCCGGGATTCTCACCGTCTCGGTGATCGCTGACCCCACCTTCGGGGGGGTCGCGGCATCCTTCGCCACGCTGGCCGACGTGATCATCGCCGAGCCGGGGGCCCGGCTGGGCTTTGCCGGTCGGCGGGTGATCGAGCAGACCATCCGGCAGGACCTTCCACCGGAGTTCCAGACCGCGGAGTTCCTTCTCGAGCGAGGGTTCATCGACATGATCGCTCCGCGGGCGAGGCTGCGTCATGAGCTGGCCAAGCTGCTTCGGGTCGGTGGCTTCGCCGGGTCGACCACCGGCGGGCGATCCGAGCCGGCGCAGGTGGTGCAGGACCCCGACGCCCTTCCCGAATCCGATCCGTGGGGCCAGGTGAGCGCGGCCCGCAGCCTGGACCGGCCAACCACGCTCGACTATCTGGCGCTGGCCTTCGACGACTTCCAGGAACTACACGGCGACCGAATTTCCGGGGAGTGCAGCGCCGTCGTCGGCGGTACCGCGTGGCTGGCTGGACGGCCGGTGATGGCGGTCGGCCAGCAGAAGGGTCACGACCTCGCCGAACTGGTGCGGCGCAACTTCGGCATGCCCACCCCGGCTGGGTACCGGAAAGCAGCCCGGTTGATGCGTCTGGCCGACAAGCTAGGCCTTCCGGTGGTCAGTCTGGTGGACACGCCAGGTGCCTACCCGGGGGCAGACGCCGAAGAGCAAGGGCAGTCCGTGGCCATCGCGGAAAACCTGCGGTTGATGGCGTTTCTCAGCGTTCCCGTTGTCACGGTGATCATTGGCGAGGGTGGCAGCGGCGGCGCCCTTGCGCTGGCGGTGGCGAACCGGGTGCTGATGTTCTCCAGCAGCGTCTACTCGGTGATCAGCCCCGAGGGATGCGCGTCGATCATCTGGAAGGACCCGGCGGCGGCACCCCTGGCGGCCAAGGCGCTCGGCCTGCACGCCCGAGAGTTGCTGCGGCACGGCATCGTCGACGGGGTGCTGCCCGAACCCGAGGGTGGTACCGGTGCCGCGCCACTGCTCGCAGCGGACCGGCTGGGCGCGGCCCTGCGCCACAGCCTGCAGGAACTGAGCACGCTGAGCGCGGCGGAGTTGAGCGCGGACCGGCGAGCCCGTTTCCGGCAGTTCGGGTCTGCGGTCACGGTCGAGGCGGAGCTGCGGACGATCAGGGAAGGGGCCCGGTGATGTTCACCAAGATCTTGATCGCCAACCGGGGTGAGATCGCCCTCCGCGTGGCCCGCGCTTGCCGGGAACTCGGCGTTCGGACGGTCGCCGTGTACTCCACCCGGGATCGAGACTCCGCGGTCGTTCGGTTCGCCGACGAAGCGGTCCAGATCGGACCGGACCAGCCCACGCTCAGCTACCTCAACGCCGCCGCAGTCTTGCAAGCCGCCCAGCAGACCGGCGCCGAGGCGATTCACCCCGGCTACGGGTTCCTCTCGGAATCTCCGGACTTCGCGGACGCCTGCGAGTCGTCGGGAATCGTGCTGATCGGCCCACCCGCCGACGTGATGGCGGCGCTGGGGGACAAGACGTCGGCACGCGCCCTGATGACGAAGGCGCAGCTCCCCCTGCTGCCCGGCAGTCTCGACCCGCTCGAGGCCGACCAGGCACGGGAGCTCGCCGAGTCCATCGGCTTCCCGGTGATCGTCAAGGCAGCCGCCGGCGGCGGCGGCCGGGGCATGCAGGTGATCCGTCAACCCGACCGCTTCGTCGACGAGTACCGCCGGACCCAGGGCAGTGCCCAGATGCTGTTCGGCGACGGGCGGGTCTACCTGGAGAAATACCTGGAGCAGGCGCGGCACGTCGAGGTCCAGGTGCTGTGCGACGGCCGCGGCCGGGCCATCCACCTCGGCGAGCGGGACTGCACGGTGCAACGCCGTCACCAGAAACTCATCGAGGAGAGCCCTGCGCCGCGGCTGCCCGACGGACTGGCCGGTCAGATGAGCCAGTCCGCCATCGACGGTGCGCTCGCCGCGGATTATGCCGGGGTCGGCACGTTCGAGTTCCTGGTCGATCCGGCCGGGAACTACTACTTCATGGAGGTCAACTGCCGGATCCAGGTGGAGCATCCGGTGACCGAGATGGTCACCGGCATCGACCTGGTGGCCGAGCAGATCAGAGTCGCCGCGGGGCATCCGCTGGAGCTGGCCCAGGGGGACGTCCAGCCGCGCGGGGTCGCGATCGAGTGCCGCATCAACGCCGAAGATCCGCGCCGCGGCTTTGCTCCCACACCGGGCCTGATCGAGGAGTTCGTACCGCCGGGCGGGCCCTTCGTGCGGGTTGACACCCACGTCTACCCGGGATACACGGTGCCGCCCAGTTATGACTCGCTCATGGCCAAGCTGATCGTGTGGGCCCCGCACCGGGACCACGCGATCGCGCGAATGCAACGGGCGCTCGGCGAGTTCCGGATTTCTGGTCCCCGAGTCCACACCACGGGTGAATTTCTCCTCGAGGTGCTGGACCATCCGAAGTTCCGCGCCGCTGAGCACGCCACCACACTGGTCGACGAACTACTCGCGTCCGGAGCTGGGTAAGCCCACGCAGGTACCGGGAAACGGTAGGCCGCTCCGGACGGAGGCGCTCAGTCGAGCCCGTCGTGCCCGACTGTCCGGGAACGGTTCCGCAGTCCGCCGTCCTCCCGAACCAGAACATCGTGCACCACGCAGCTGCGCACGAGTTCCGGGCTACCACCGGGCCTGGTGGTGATGACGAGCGCGTAGACGGAGGAACGGATGCTGCCGTCCTCCTGCGGATCCAGATCCATCATCGTAAACAGATGCCGACGCTGTTGTGGGTCGTCCGCGAAGCGCTCGTGGACCGCGTACAGATCGCGGATGATTCCCGCCCGCGTCCGGGCCGGTTCCCGGCCCGGAGTGTGCCCGAACTCGGCGTCCTCGGTGAAGGTATCCGCGTAGGCTTCGAGCTTTCCTGAGTCGAGTGCTTGCATCTGCCGGGCGTAGAATTGCTGGGCCTCCGCATAGAGGTCAGTGCTGGTGGCGATGATGGACGTCATGCGAACCCTCCGGTGCACAGTCGAGCTTGCCTGATGAATGAGTACCCGGCGTACCGCTGGAGGCCACCGGGCCAAGGACCGATCCGTCGTGGCGGCCCACTCCACACTGCCCCCGCTTACTCGAACCTGACTCGAAAAATGACCGGGATATCCGCCCGGGTCACCAGGTGCCAGATGTGAATCGGACTTCAGGACGGTTCGAGCAGGCTTCGAGCTAGGTCCGCCACCCTGAGAACAACCAGGCACGAGAGCGGAGAGCGGAGTAACCATCGTGGAACCTACCCAGCGAGTAGCACTTGTCACCGGGGCGACCAGTGGAATGGGCCTCGAGATCGCAACGTCCCTTGCCCAGCAGGACATCCGAGTCTACATCTGCTCGCGCCGGGACGAGGCCGTGGCCGCGACGGTCAAGAACTTGCAGGCCCAAGGGTTGGACGTGGACGGGCGGGCCTGCGACGTGAGCGTGGCTGACCAGATCCGCCAGTTCGTGCAAACGGGAGTCGACCGTTTCGGCCCGATCGACATCCTGGTGAACAATGCAGGTCGCCCCGGCGGTGGGGCCACCGCCGAGATCCCGGACGAACTGTGGTTCGACGTCATCAACACCAACCTCAACAGCGTGTTTCTCATGACCAAGGAAGTCCTCAACGTCGGCGGCATGCTGGAGCGGAGCACCGGCCGGATCATCAACATCGCCTCAACCGGCGGGAAGCAGGGAGTGATTCACGCCGCCCCGTACTCGGCATCCAAACACGGTGTGGTCGGCTTCACCAAGGCGCTCGGACTCGAGCTGGCCAAGACCGGTATCACCGTCAACGCGGTCTGCCCGGGGTTCGTCGAGACACCGATGGCAGAGCGGGTACGCGAGCACTACGCCACGATCTGGGGAGTGGACGAGGTCGAAACCCACGCGCGCATCACAGCGCGGGTGCCGATCGGTCGGTACGTGGAGCCGTACGAGGTGGCAGCAATGGTCAATTACTTGATCGGGGACGGTGCTGGTGCGGTCACCGCGCAGGCGCTGAACGTATGCGGTGGCCTCGGCAACTACTAAGCCCGGCGGTCCGCCGCGACGGATACGACGCAACCACATTGTTGATTCGGGCGCGCCTACCCGGCGCGTACTCGGGCTTTCACTGCTTCAGGGATGCATTAAATCATGAGTCATGACACACCGGACCTGCCAGACGACGTCCAAGCCGTCCTCGATATGGTCAGGGATAGTGCATTGCGTCTGCTCTCGGCGTTCCCACGACCACCCAGTGTGCTGCGGGTGCAGGCCGGTGGGGTCGTTGTCGAAGCCGAGTGGCCGGTTGCGTCGACCCCCTCGGGCACCGTCGTTCCGGCGACCGCAATCGCATCCGCGGACGCCGGCGCGGCAGCCCTTGACAACGCCGTCGACGGTTCGCCCATCGAGAATAATTCGCTACACTACCTGCGCGCTCCAGCGGTCGGCGTGTTCTTCCAGGCACCGGAGCCTGGCGCGAAGCCGTTCGTCGATGTGGGCGATACAGTCTTCTCCGGCCAACAGGTGGCCATTGTCGAAATTATGAAGTTGATGATTCCGGTGCATGCCGACATCGACGGGCAGATCGTTGCGGTACTCAAAGCGAACGGCGAGGCAGTAGAATACGATGAGCCGTTGTTCACCGTCACGTCACTGGAGCAGCAAGCAACCGGCTCATCACGCCAAGGCCTCCTGCCCCAGTCGTAACGGATCGCCGCGTACAGCGCCACCCTCGACCCCAGCCCGGCCCTGGTGCGACGTTGCCCGAGGACCAGATCCGAACCCACCTGCTCACGGAGCGGCGATCAGCTCGTGCTCAACGCTATCCGCACCGGGCCGGCCGTGGGCGGAGACCTCGCCGCAGTGCATCGATCTGGTCGGCGATCATTTTTTGTGAAACCGTCGCGTCGGAAATCGTGAACGAGGCATGAAACGTGCCTGGATAGTAACACAGCTCCGTCTTCACGCCGGCCTGAATGAGCCGGTGGGCATAGATGATGTCCTCGTCTCGCAACGGATCGAACTCGCAGACACTGACGAAGGCGGGCGGCAACCCGGAGAGATCGACGGCGCGGCCCGGAGCCGCATGGTCCGGAACCCCGCTGCTGCCCGGCTCGCCGAGCTTTCCCAGATAGTACGTCCAGCTCGCCACCGCGTTAGCCCGATTGAACTTCGGGGTGTCGGTGAAGGACCGTGCCGAGACGGTGTCCAAGCGGTCATCCAGTTCGGGGGACATCAGGCACTGGAAGCACACGCGCGGACCACCGCGGTCACGAGCCAGCAACGTCACCGCCGCCGCGAGCCCACCGCCGGAACTCTCCCCGCCCACCCCGATCCGGGTGGGGTCGATTCCCAGCTCACCGGCATGCCCGGCGGTCCACTCCAGTGTGGCGTAGCAGTCCTCCAGGCCGGCCGGGAACGGATGTTCCGGGGCAAGCCGGTAGTCCACCGACACGACGACCGCGCCGACCTGGTCCGCGATCCGGGTGGCCGAGGAGTGGACGGTGTCCAGATCGCCGAGCACGAACCCGCCCCCGTGCAGGTAGATCAGCCCCGGGGCCGGCTCCGGGGACCCGCTCGGCCGATAAGTGCGCACCGGGATCGGCCGTCCGCCCGGCGTGCCGGGAACCGTCCGGGGCGCCACGTCCACCGGCGCGAGTGGCCTGTAAGCCGGTTGACGCGCCGTGATCTGGCTCAGCGTGGCGCGCGCGTTACCAAGATCAGCGTAGTCGACGCGGACGAGCTTCGCGACCCACGGCGCCAGCTCGGAATCGAAGTCGTATCTCACGAAGAAACCTTTCGGGAGGTAGTGGGATGTCGTTGCTGCACAGCAAGACGGCCAGAACTCAGGCGCTGCGCAGGGCGCGTTGCCAGGTCAACATCCGGCGCAGCGGGCGTTCGCTGATGACTGCGGTGCCATACAGGGTGAGCTGGTCTCCCGCCAGTACCACCTCGCGGATCTGCTCCGTACCGATCATCTGTGGATGCGCACTTATCTGGACCGCATGGACCACTACCGGTCCATCCGCCAGTCGCCATGTCCCGGAATAGCCCATATAGCTCATATCCGGTGCTGTCCGGACGGTGCCCGCGGCCGGGCTAGGCAGGTTCCCCGTCCCGTTTCCGTGGTCAGACCGCATCATGCTGACCGACATGTAGCCGTGCGGAGCGTAGATCAGCAGGCCACGTGGGGTGGTCCCGAGGGGACCTTCGGAGGTGCTGCCGGCGTCGGTGATGTCAAGACACGAGACGAGCCGCCACGCTCCGATCAGATCGTCTACCAGCATTCTTCTCCTTCACCGCGCATTGTGGGCTGGCGATACCGAACAGAATATCTATTCTCGATCCGCCGGGACGCTTTCCGACACCATCCTACTGTTCCCCAGGAGCTCGTATTCTGCTGGGTCGAACCGGCGAGTACGCTGCCAGTACTCCAGCGCCGAGAAGGGCCAGTTCTGCGCCGTCCGCCCTTTCTCATTGATGAACCAGTTGCTGACTTTCGAGAAACCCCAGGCTCGCTGGGCGTTGCCCTGGTCGACCCAGGCGTTGTAGACGTCGTGCACGTCGCTGCGGACGTCCACGGCTTGGTGATCGGTTTCGTGGAGGAACCGGATCGCTTCCGTGACATAGTTCATCGCGCACTCGGAGAAGTAGAAGATGCTGCCGCCCTGCCCGGAGAGGTTGGTGTTCGGCCCGTACAGGCAGAACAGGTTCGGGAAGGCCGGCATGTTTATACCGAGATAGGCGCGCGCGTCCCCGTCCCACGTCTCATGCAGGTCCACGCCGCCGCGACCGGTCACCTGCATGGGTGTGAGGAACCGGGACGCCTGGAACCCGGTGCCGTAAATGATGACATCGACCTCGTGCTCTGCGCCGTCAGCGGTGGCCACGCCACGGGGGGTGATCTCCTTGATCGACTCGGTGACGAGCTGGACGTCCTCCCGTTTCAGAGTGGACAGCCAGATGCCGTTGTCCCGAAACACCCGCTTGGCCCCGACCGGGTAGTTCGGAATAACGAGTGGACGAAGTTCCGGTGCATCCTCGATCTGTGCCTCCATCCACTGGGTCAGCGACGCCCTGAGACGCTCGTTCACGGCCGAGATCGCCCGCTCGGTGGGCGGGTACCGCGGGTCGACGATCCATCCCTCCAGCACGCCGCCTCGTATTTGCAGCCCCGGAGCGAAGAGCCAGAGGCGGTGCCAGGCCTGGTAGTACGGCACGTGCTCGAAGAGCCATCGGGTGCTGCGGGGCACCGGATCGTGGTAGTGCGGTGTGGGCCGCAGCCAGGGTGGGGTGCGCTGGAAGACGAGGAGCTCGCCGACCACCGGGGCGATCTCGGGGATGAACTGCACGGCGCTGGCGCCGGTGCCGATGACCGCGACCCGTTTGCCGGTCAGCTCCACCGTGTG
>JBOHEO010000165.1:0-12631 GCA_050701055.1 Pseudonocardia sp.
AAAACTGACCCAACAAACACAAACAAAAACAAACTGGCACAAAACCAATCCATGATCACACCACATCAACAGACATGGCACAGTTCGACACACTGTTGAGTTCTCAAAAGACACCCGCACACCATCGAATGCTGCTAGGCATCGTCCAGGGCTCTGGTTCCCCACCGTACACCTCTGGGTCCTTGCGGATCCGAGGGGTAGGCAGGGCGGTCCGCGGGCCCTGTTGACCGGGCCGTGAAGGCTTCGTTCTATCCGGTGTCCCGCTGACGAGGGGAAAGTTACGCGGGCGGGTGACACCGCGTCAAATCGTCACCTCTACACGGCCTTGACCTGCGGCAATGGGACATTTCTAGATCATTAGTAGCTGTCGCGGGAGGGTTCGTCTACGGTGAACGGTTGGGGATGCAGAGTCCCGGAACGGCCGGCCGGGCCTGCACGTCCGACTTCCTGACCTGCGGAAACCACGACACCTCCGAAATCGGGGAGGTCGCCGGGGCGCCTCGTGAGGTGCCGTCTGTCCCCGGCGGTGCCCGACGAGGAATCCGCAAGTTTCTCGCTCTGCGCGACAGACGGTGCCTCTCCCGTGGCCAGGCGGTGCAACATCGCGTTGTAGGCGGCGAGGTCGGATCCGCCGTCCGTGTCCGCGCGGCGATCATCGCGTCTGGCGGACCGCTCGTCGAGGCGGGACCACTGCACCAGCAGCGCGATCACGACGAGCAGCAGCGGGATCTCGCCGGAAGCCCAGGCCAGGCCACCTCCGAGCTGCTGGTCACGGAGTGGATCAGGGACCCACGGGAGCGCAAGGCCACGATAGAACTGCCCACCGATCACGTTGTTCGCACTCATCAGCGCCACACCGAAGAAGGCGTGGAACGGTACCGAGGCGAACACCACGGCCATCCGAGCCACCGGAGGGAGCCGGCGCGGAGCCGGATCGATCCCGACGAGCGGCCAGAAGAACAGCGCCCCGGTGACGAGGAAGTGCAGGTTCATGAGGACGTGGGCCCCGTGCTCGGGCAGCGCGATGGCGAACAGGTCGGAGAAGTACAGCGCGTAGTAGCTGCCGACGAACAGCGGCAACGACACCAGCGGGTGCGTGAGCCACCGCGCCGGCGGGGAGCGCACCGCGGCCAGCAGCCACTCACGAGGACCTGGCGGGGCGCCTCGACCCGCAGGCGGAAGGGAGCGCAGCGCCAGCGTCACCGGGGCGCCGAGCACGAACAGGATGGGCACCAGCATCGACAGGATCATGTGCTCGGCCATGTGGACGCTGAACATCGCCGGCCCGTACCGGCCGATTCCCGAGCTCGTGGCGATCAGCAGGGCCGCACACCCGCTGAGCCAGGCCACCGTCCGCCCGACGGGCCAGGCGTCCCCCCGCCGCCGGAGCCGCCACACCCCGGCCAGGTAGGCGGCGACGCCGAGCAGTGCGGTGGTGCCGAAAATGAGGTCGAACCGCCACTCCAGGGCGAGCCGCAGCAGCGTGGGCGGACCACTCAGGTCGTACCCCAGCAGCACTTCGGTGCGCGACGGGGGGACGTCGGTGCCATCCGGGGGGACGCTGCGGCCCAACGCCACGGCGAGACCGATGGTGCCCAGCATCAGCAGTACCTCGACGCCTCCGAGGCGCAGCAACGCCGCCGGCTCCCCGCGGGCGGCGCGGTCCACACCGTGCCGGCGGTGCAGCGCGCCCAGAGCACCCAGGGCGACCAGGGCCGCGGTCTTCGCCAGCACCAACAGCCCGTAGGTACTGCCGAACAGCTCGGCGACGGGGACGCGGATCAGCACGTTCACCACACCGGTGGCCGCCAGCACCACCCAGCAGGCCAGCGCGAGCCGTGAGAACCGGGGCACCGCCGTCGCGAGCGCCGCGTCGCGGTCCGGTCCGCGCGCCGCGGCCAGCGCGAGCACGGCCACCAACCCGCCGACCCACAGGGACGCGGCGAGGACGTGCAGCACGAGGCTGTCGGTGGCGACGTCGTGCGCGCCGCCACCCGCCGAGTGCCCGGTGAGGGTCACCGGCAGCGGCCCGACCAGCGCCAACCCGAACAGGGCCACGCCCCATCCCCAGGTCAGCACGATGCGGCACCCGATCAACACCAGAAGCGCCACCACCGCGGTCAGCGCCCAGGCGGTGGCGCTGGTGAGTCGCGGCACCACGTCGACGAGCAAGCCGGGTCGGAGCACCTCGCTGAGCGGCCGGCCGAGCGCGTCGGCGACCGACAGCGGGACCATGAGCAGTGCGGTCGCCGCCCAACCCGTCGACGCGTACGAGCCGGTCCGCAGCGCGCGGTACCCGGCCACGTCGAGATAGCCCGACCGCTGTGGAGCCACCAGGAACGCCGCCAGCAACAGCGCCCCGATGGCCACGACCATGCACACCTCGGCGAGCACCCGCACCGCCGGCAGGCCGACCGTGGTCAGCGTCCCCGGGTCGGGCAGCCCGAGCGCGGCGACCGGCGCGGCGCCGGACAGTGCGGTGAGCCCGGCCGCGACCAGCACGGCAACGGTGGCTCCCATGACCACTGCACCGGTGACGCCGGCCGGTGGCCGCGTGGACGGGGCGGCCGGATCGGCGGTCGTCTGCACCATGGGAACAAGGTTATGCCCCGGTGCGGGCTCGGGCCGCGTACGACCGGCGGCGGCTGGCACACTACGCCGGTGATCAGCGACAACGCGGGAGCCGCGTTGGAGCGTCTGCTCCGCGCGGCCACCGGTCAGCACGGCGGCGGGCCATTGCCCTGGGTAGCCGCGCCGCTCCAGGAAGCGGATCGGGTCCTCGACCTCGACTGCGGGTCCGGACCGCTCGCCGACGAGCTGCGCCCCGGTCATTGGGCCGGTGTCGCCCGCGCCGGCGCCGGAGGTGAGCGGCGTCCGCAGGTGCGCGGCGCCCCGACCGCCCTACCGATCCGCACCAATGCCGTCGACGCCGTCTGCCTGCTGCTCACCCTGCCCCACCTCGCCGACCTCGACGACGTGTTCGCGGAGATCCGGCGCGTGCTGCGGCCGGGCGGCACCCTGGTCACGGTGGTGCCGTCGGTGTCCATGCGCTCGGTGCGGGACTGGCAGCTCGCCCGGCTGCTGCGGCCCGTGCGCCGCGGTGCCTGGCGCAACCGGTCGGGCCTCGACGGCGCGGGGTGGCTGCTGGCGGCAGCCGACTTCGCGGTGCTCGGCGATGACCGCGCCCGGTTCGCGCTGCCGATCCCCGACGCCGAGACCGCCGCCCGCGCCGTCACGGATCTGACGGTGGCCGGTATCTGGCCGCCGGGCCTCCCCGCCACCGTGCGCGCCCATCTGGCTCAGGAGCTCGGTCGGCGGGCCGGGTCCGGTCAGGTGCTGCCGATCCCCCTGCGCAGGCTGACCGCGCGACGCTGAGTCAGGTCGCCGCGGCACCCACGAAGATCGGCGGAGCGGCTTCCGCCGGCCCCGGGTCGTCGAACAGGTCGGCGACCACGCAGGTGATGTTGTCCGGACCGCCCCCGGCGTTGGCGAGCTCGATGAGGCGTTCCACGACGGCCGCAGGCTCGGCGACGGAGGTGAGCACGTCGTACAGATCGGCATCGGCCAGCACCGCGGTCGCGCCGTCTGAGCAGAGCAGGTAACGATCACCGAGCCAGGCCTCGTGCATGAAGAGGTCGGGATCCACGTCACCGCTTTCCTGCAGCGTGCGGACCAGCACCGATCGGCGCGGGTGCTCGGCAGCCTCCGCGGCGGAGATGCGTCCCTCGTCCACGAGCGCCTGGACGAGCGTGTGGTCCCGGGTGAGCAGGGTGAGCTCGCCGTCGCGCAGCAGGTAGGCCCGGGAGTCGCCGATGTGGGCGAACCCGATCCGGGTGCCGTCGACCAGCATGGCGACGACGGTGGTGCCGGTCCCGCTCAGCTCCGGGTCGCGCCGGGCCGCCTCGGTGAGCCGCGTCGCGGCATCCTCGAGGGCGCCGCCCAGAGCCGCCAGCAGGTCGACCTCGGTCAGGTCGGCGCCGATGAGGCTCGTGTCGAGGTCGGCGAGCGCGGCGACGGCGAGCGCGCTCGCGACCTCGCCGTGCGCGTGGCCACCCATCCCGTCGGCGACGACGAGCAGGCGCGAGCTGGTGCAGGCGGAGTCCTGGTTCATCGACCGACAACGACCGATGTCGGAGCCGGCCGCGGAGCGCAGCGTCGGAGACATGTGGTCAGCCTCTCATCCCGCCGTCGGGCGGCTCCGTCAGGAGTTGCCCGGTACGCGGATCACCAGCAGGATCGCCGTCTCCAGCTCGGTGGCGGCGACGTCGAGATCCAGCCCGGGATCGCTGATCCACTCCGCGACGACCCCGTCGAGCGCGCCGCCGATGGCGAGGGCCAGCACCGGGTGTCGAACGGGCGGAACCGACCGCCTGCTGCCCGAGGCCGAGGATTCCCGCGACCGCCTGCCATCGACCCGAAGCCGCCGGCGATCCCGGGGCCGGCGTCCGGGCCCCGTCCCGATCCTGGCCGAGGCCCTCGACGAGGACGCGGACGTGCGTCGGGTGGTCACGCAGGTAGCCGATCGCCCCACGCAGGTATGCGACCAGCATCGCCTCCGGGCCGGCCGCGGCGGTGACCCGCTTTCCGACCGCCGTCGCGAAGCCGGCGAGCACGTGCGTCAGCGTCGCCTCGACGACCTTGTCCTTGGAGGTGAAGTGGCACAGGACGGCGGCCTTGGAGATCGCGGCCCTGGCGGCGATCCGGGAGAGCGACGTGCCGGCGGAGCCCCGCTCGGCGATCAGCTCGACCGTGCAGTCGACGATCTACCGGCGCCGCGCCTCCTCGGTGAAGGTCGGCGGCCGTGGCTCGTTCATCTTCATCGCGGCACGTCAGACATCGCGGGACGACACGCGCCAGACCGCGACGGCGCCGATCAGGGCCGTCCAGACGATCAGCGAACCGGCGGCCGTCCCAGCGCTGAGGAACTCCGCCCGGCCGGATTCGGAAGCACTCGAGATCCCGTGCAACGCCGCCGCGGGCAGGAGCGGCGAGGCGGCGGCGAGCGGGGGCTGCCAGGAAGCCCCACCGAGGGCCACGAGCTGTCCGACGAGAGTGCACCGCATTGCTATTGCTGCGACGGCCGCGACGGTGGCGGCGACCGCCGCGGCGACGGCCAGCTCCGCGCACACCACCCGGCCGCGCCGGGGCGTGCGGACGAAGGTCAGCTGCGCGAGCCCGGTCGCATACTCCGATCCCGCGAACGACGCACCCAGCACGATCAGCACGATCGCGGCGACGTCGACGCCCAGCAGCGCCGCTTCGACGACCGTGGTCGGCGGTAGCGCGGCGACGGCGGTGCCCTGTGTGATCGGCAGGCTCACCACGAACAGCAGCGCCATGAGGACCGAGGCGAGCACGGCGATGACAGCCAGCCACGGCAAGGAGCGGTGCGACCGGGGTGCATGCACCGCGGGTCGAGCTGCGCGCCGACCTCCCGGGCAGGTGCGTGCAGGTCGTGGTAGGGCCCGCCCGCGGATGGCCGCCGAACCCGACGTCGGGGCGTCGAGGCCCATGATCAGGCGCATCGTCGTCGACTTGCCGGCGCCGTTTGCTCCCAGGAACCCGGTGACCGCGCCGGGAGTGACATCGACGGACAGTCCGTCGACGGCGTGGACGTCGCCGTACCGCTTGGTCAACTTTCGTGGGTACTGACCGAACGGCTCGTTGTCGTGGGAGTACTGGCCGGACGGCTCGCACCACCGGCCCGTCCCGGCCGCTACGCTCGCGGGGACGGTTCGTGAACCGCGCTGCCCTCGTAGCTCAGCTGGATAGAGCAAGAGCCTTCTAATCTCTAGGTCGCAGGTTCGAGTCCTGCCGGGGGCACGCACTCGCTGGTCAGGCGCACGACCGGCTCTGACCATCAAGATTGCACCCACGTTTACCCCGTGCTTTCGGGTCCCAAGGCGTCTAGCGCAGCACCCGCGTTGGTGCCGGCGGACTTGCGCGACATGTAGACGTCCTGCGTCATGCTCACGCGCTCGTGGCCGAGGTAGTCGGCGATCTCCCGCGCAGTGAGACCGGCCGCGTCGAGCCGGGTCGCCACGAGGTGCCGGAACGCATGCGGGTGCAGGCCCTCCCACTCTGTGCCGGCGACGACCTGGCGCAGCGCCTTGCGAGTGTTGTCCGGATCGCGGAGCGTGCCGCGCGTCGACGGGAACACCCAGGGACCGTGCGAGTCGACGTGCCGCTTCCTCAGGAGGTCGATCACCCAGGCCGGCGGCTCGATCGTGCGCATCCCGGCATCGGACTTCGTGTGCGGCTGGACGAACAGGCCCTTCCCCGGCACCCGCACGACCGTGCCCTCGATCGCGATCGTGCCGGCGGCGTCGTCGACGCGGGGCCAGTCGAGCGCCAGCAACTCGCCGATACGACAGCCGAGGCCAGACAGCACCTCAGCAAGGCTCCGTAGGTCGTGCTTGCCGGCAGCGTCGGAGCCGGCAAGGTGCTTGCGCAGACCGGCCCAGCTCGTCTCAATGAGCACGAGCGGCCGGGCAGTTCGCTTGGTCCGGGCCGGCGTCAGGTCCCGGACCGGGTTCGTGTCGAGGGCGTCGTGACGGACAGCAAGACCGAGAAGCCCGGAGAGGATCACCCTCGCGTGCTTGGCGGTGCCCGGCCCGGAGCGTTCGCGCAGTTGCCGGATCACCGCGTCAATGCGGGACACCCGCGCGTCGCGGAGTCGCAGGGCACCGACGGCCGGCTCCACATGACGAGCCCAGACGTCGCGATAGGTGATCTTGGTGCGGATGGCACGGTCGGACTCGTCCAGGTCCCGCAACCAGACCAGAGCGACGGCGCCGAGCGTCGAGTTGGCGGTGATCTCCCCGCCGGCCGGCGTCCGTCGACGATCACGAAGTGCGGCACGCAGGTTGTTCATGGCTGCTGCGCGGGTCCGGCCGTTGCGCTCTACGGGCCGGGTCACACCGTCGACGTCCCGGAACCGGACACGAGCACGGAAGCCAGGCCGCCGGCCGCCGGTCGGGCTGACGTTGATCTCGCCATAGGTCCCGATCGGGAGCGGTGGCCGGCCCATCAGGCCGGGTCCTCATCGAGCTCGGAGAACCACTGCCGAACAACGTCCTCCTTGTACCGGAGGTATCGCCCGACGCGCTTACCTTTCGGACCGTAACCCTTGCAACGCCAGTCATAAAGGGTGCCAACCGGAACGCCGAGGTACTCGGCGACGTCCTGCACCGTCCAAAGTCGTTCCTTGACCTGCACCTCAACCCCTCCTCGTGCTCGTGGCCTTGCTCCGTCGTTGTGCTCGGTTTCGTTCGGCGATGGCGGTGGCGAGTTCGCGTTCGGCGTCGTCGCGGTGCCCGAAGCGGACGGGCACCCAGTCGTTGATGACCACGACCGAATCGGGGTCGATGGTGTGGCCGTTGGGGTCGGTGTCGAGCGCGGCCAGGTCCTGCCGGAGCCGCCACCTCCGCTCCTCGGCGCGGATGGCTCGGAAGGTGGTGCTGTAGCGCTGGGATTTGGTGAGGAAGTGGCCGCGGAAGCCGAGCATGTGTGCCCAGCGGCGCAGGTTCAGGCCGTCGTACTGCTCGAGTTCGCCGAGTGTCCAGGCGGTCTCGATCATGGTGCGGTGGTGCGGGGTGAGGTCCAGGTACTGGACGTGGTCGAGGTCGCGGATGGGTCGAGCGGCGCCGTTGATGGCGCCGGTCGCCTTCGTGGCGTACTTCGCGATGTAGCCGGCGAGGGCGGTGTCGCTCATCTCGCCGGTGTCGGTCTCGATCTGGCGGGCGGCCGAGGGGGTGACGGGTCGCAGGTCGATCTGCGTCCCCCACCCAAGGGTGAGCGCGGTGCGGTCGGGTCGGGCCACGGTGAGCGCGGTTGCTCCGGCCGCGTGGGTGACCGCGTCGCGCAGGGTGGCGTGGTTGAGCGCGGCCGGGCAGGGGGCGGCGGGTCCGTCGGGGCCGTCGAGTCGGATGACGGCGTGGAAGTGGACCAGGCCGCGGCGTTGGTAGTCGGCGACCTTGGCGTAGGACAGGCGGGCGTGGTCGCGGAACTCCCGCGCGGGTACCCCGAGCACGGTTGCGAGGGCGCGGCGCAGGGTGGTGGTGAACCGTGCCCACAGCTTCCCGGCGTGGGCCTGCCAGAGCACAGCCCCGGTGTAGTCATAGGTGGCCGGGTCCAGAGCGCAGCCGACGCGGGGGTCGTCGGGGTGGTGGCGCTGCCCGCAGCGGCAGGGCACGACGAATCCCCTGCCGGTGACCTTGCGCGTGTGCACCGGCCCGAACGACGGGGCGGTGAGGGTGAGGAACGCTCGGGGCCGGTCGGCCACGCTGTCCGGGACGTCCTTGGAGGTGTCCCCGGCGAGGCCGGCCCGCAGCAGGTGGAACGCGTCAGCGGCGTAGCGGTCGGAGCAGGCGGGGCAGACCGAGGCGCGGCGGTTGCCGCAGGGGGCGAGGATCTCCCCGTCATGCTCGATCAGCGGGGCGCCGTCAGGGTCGAGCACCGTGGAGCTGCCGGCGAGTCGGATGGGTTGGGCGCAGCCGCCGGTGGCTTCGACCTGGGCACGCCAGGCGCGGTAGTCCGGGGAGCGGAGCCGGGCGCTGATCAACTCAGGTGTGGTGGTCATGGGGAGGCCGGTCCCGTCCTGCGGAGGACGCAGCGACCGGCGCTGGTCGGCCGGTGGTGTGGTCGTGGGTTGGGGTGTGATCATGGGGTGCTCCGCTTTCCGGCAGGGCAGTGGCGGCAGGGGCTGGAACTGGGTGGGGGCCGGTAGAGTCCACGCCCGGGTGACCACAGCGGGTAGATGACGCGGGGGATCTGTCCGGTGTCGCGGCAGGCGTGACAGCGAATGGCGTCGTGCAGGGCTCGACGGCCGTGGTTGGTGAGGACCAAGTCGTGGCCGCGGCGTCGCCCGCCGCCGTCGGTGATCGTGTAGCGGCCGGACACAGCGAGCAGCCCGGCGAGGATGAGAGCGTGCACGGTGTCTTGTTCGTGGCGGGTGATCTCCACGACAACGGGCCGACCGGTGTGGGTGGCGTCGATTCGGCACACCCGTTCGTGCGGTCCCAGGACGTAGTTGCTGCGTTCGGTATGGCGCAGCACATCCAAGGCGCACGCATCGATCGGCATGGCTGGTCTCGTCTCGGGTGCGCGGTGGCGGTGGACAGGGATGCCTGCGGATTCGGCGAGTCGGGCGGTGTGGGATGCGCCGGGTGAGTTGTCGCGGATGAACGCGAGGCAGATATCGGCGCCGAGGGACACCATGTGCTGGTTGCGGAGGAACCCGGCCGTGCGGCCGTGACGGGCCCAGTCCGCGGGGTGACGTTCAACGCGTCCGCCCCAGGCCCGCCAGCACGCTTCAGCGAGCGTGTCGGCCCCAGCCGGGCAGGCACCCACAACGAGGACTGCGGTTCCGGCGCCCCACGCGGTGGCGAGGGCGTCGCGGATGATTCGGGTGTCCGTCCAGGTTCGGGACCCGGTGACAAGCACCCGTCGCGGTGTGGGCGCCACGATTCCTCCCGTCGTGCAAGTAGGGGTAGGGGGTGCGGGTGGCCCCGTCTGGATCGGTTGTTCCGGGGCGCGGCCACCCGCGTGTTGAGTCTGGTCAGCGCAGGGGTTTGAGGGCTGACCAGCGGCGAACCATGGCGCGAGCGTGCTTGGGGACCAGCACGGACCGTGCGGGTCCGTCGTGTTGTCCGTGGTGGACGTGGCGGGTGCCGCCGATCGTGAGGTGTTTCGTGCCGATCAGCTGCAGCACGGCATCTTGTTCATACGCCGGGACGCGGTCGACCCAGCCTGTGCGGGTCGGGTGGTGGGAGAACACGTGCTGTGCTGGGCCGATGAGCACGTAGCCGGGGTCTCCGGCGAGCCGGATCACTGAGGCGATCAGGTCAAGGTCGTTGACCGGTGCTGTTGGTGGTCTGATCGCCGCGCTGACGGCGGCCCGGCCGGTGGTGGTGGTGCGCGGTGGGGTGGTCATCGGGCCCACCACCAGGAGCAGTGCGCGTGGTGGACCCACTCGCGCCCGAGTTGGCGGGTCACGAGGAGCTCGAGTCCGACGGCGGCGGCGCAGATCGCCTGGAACCACCCGGACCCGGCGGGCAGCAGCAGCCAGGTGATCCCGGCGACGACGGCCAGGACGACGGTCCACTTGGCCCACACGGCGACGGCCCACCCGGTGACGTCCCACATCACGCCACCCCCTGGTCCGGTTCGTCGGGTTCGTCGTCGGTGTAGGCCAGGCGCACCCGTGTGGCGGCCGGTGCGGCGTCGTCGACGGCGGGTAGGGAGGGGACCTCGGCGGGTGCGGGCTGGGGTGGAGTGGCGTGCTGGACCAGTTCGTCGATGTGGGGGTCGCGGACCCAGCCCAGTCGGAACCGGACCGGGAGGCGGGAGCCGGGCTGGATCGCGAAGCCGATACCGGCGTGGTCGGGATCGTTGGGGATCTCGTCGGCCAGCGCGCCGCGCTCCCGGGAACCGTCACCGAGGGCCATGTCCACGTGCGAGGCGGTGGTGACGCCCAGGCAGAGCTTCGCGGTGAACAAGTCCCGCACGTCCACGACGTCTTTGGTAGGTTCCTGCACGTAGGCCATGACGCAGTGATCAGCGGCCCGGCCCTGGGTAAGGATCTCCGCGAGCACGGTGAGGCAGTCCCGCACGACGTACCGGTCACCGTAGGCAGTGACCATCGCCAACTCGTCGATCACCAGCAAATCCAGCGGAGTCGCGCGGGTGATGACGCTGTGGCGGGTCTTCGTCGCCCGCATCTGTGCCTGGCGGGTGACCATCGAGTCGCGGAAGTCCTCCAGCAGGGTCTTCGCGTCCGCACCGGTGATCGCCCAGCGGTAAAACAACGGGGCCCCGAGCTCGGTCTCGGTGCCGCCCTTGAGGTCGATCACCCACACCCGCACGAGGCCTTCCCGGATCAGCGGGGCGATCGCGCGCAGCGGGTTCCACAGGGCACCGGACTTCCCCGCGCCGGTCCCGCCGACCACGAGCAGATGACGACCGCGGATGCGGATGCGGAAGGCCTCGCCGTACTCGTCCTCACCGATCGGGCAACCCTCCAGGTCGACCCCAGCAACGGTGGCCGGGATCGGGGTGGGATCGACCGGGAACCGGAACGGCATCTCCCGCTCCACCACCACCGACAAGTAACCCGGTGTCGAGCGGGTCACCGCGACCCGGTGCGCGCCCAGCGCATCCGCCAGCGCGGGCAACCGTTCCGTCCAGACCCCGACGTCGTGGCCCCGGATCATCCGCACCCGCAGCGTGTCCACGGTCGGGGTGACCGAGCGGACCCGGGAAATCCTCGGGTAGAGCACGGTGCCGTGACGGCGGTCGTCGTTCGTCAGATCGCAGTCTGCGAGCACGCCCCGCCAGCGGCCACCACGGTAGACACCCCACCGGCGCACGGCGGTGCGCAACCGCGGTGCGAGGTAGCGGTCGAAGGACGGGGGGTGCCCCCGCCACCAAACCAGCACCACCACAACCAGACCGGCCACGATCACCCCGGTCACCAGCGCACCGAGCTCTACCAGTGCGGCGGACACGGCGGCCGGCGTAAGGACGAACAGGGGGTGGCGCATCAGCCAGCCCACAGCCTGGCACTCCCGGCCCTGCGGCCGGGTCGTGGAATTGCGTGTGTTCATCGGATTCTTCCTCCACATCCGATACAAGGGGATGGCACGGGCCGGGACACGGTGCTATCTCTCACGTGTCCCGGCCCGCGTATCACGGGGTAGCGCGCGTGGTCGGTTCGTCAGGTGGGTTTGTTGAGCACTCCGCGGGCGGAATCGAGCTGCACCATCAGGTGTGCAACATCCCGGGCGAGGGTATGGTGCGTGGTCCTGAAATCGCCCGCCCGAAAGGGGATCCCGCGCACCGCTTTGCGGAGACGTCTCATCGCGGCGTCCAGGTCGTCAATGGCACGGTCCACCGAGGCGGCCATATCAGGACCGGGCTAGAACTCGTCAGCGCCGGCGGATCGGTCTGTCTGCGGGGGTGAAGCCCGTGTGCTCGAACAAGAAAAGAAAGTCTGAACACGGGCGCTGGATGTCCGTGCGGAGGACCGCCATTCACAGGACAACAGATCAGCTTCCCAGCGCTTCGCCGACGCGGCGATCACCCGCAACGCGGCGTGGGCCTTCTTCGCCGCCCCACGGATCTCCCCCGGCGTCGCAGCCGACCAAGACCGGCCGTTGATCCCCGACGACGCCCGCGCCCTCTGCGCGTCCTCTGCTCTGGCGCCGAGCTTCTCCACCTCGGCCAGGGCGTCACCGACCTGCTGCAACGCCGCCCAAAACTCGGTGAACCGCACCACCGACCGCCGGTTAAGCGGCCCCCGAACCCGGAACTGGGTCATATCCACGGCCGCAGTCATCGCGCCGCCTCCGTCCCAGACCAGCACTCGGTGCACAATCCATCGCCGAGACACACCACGCATTCCGGTCCGTCACCGTTGCCCCGCTCGATCCGGGGCCAACAGCCATACCCGTCACAGGCATCACAAGCGCCAGAGCCCGAACATCCGGTGCAGTCCATTCCCTCACTCCCTCTCACCATTGGATTCGCGATTTTGCAACGCCGCCCAGAACTCGGCGAACCGCGCCACCGACCGCCGGTTAAGCAGCCCCCGAACCCGGAACTGGGTCACATCCACCGCAGTCGTGGGGGG
>JBOHEO010000166.1:0-12593 GCA_050701055.1 Pseudonocardia sp.
CTCCGGGTCGGGGCCGGTGATGTGGTAGGCGTCCGAGGTGATCCCGAAGCCCGAGAGCCGGCCGTGCACGCGCGCCCCGCGGGCCGCCGCGAACTCGGCCCGTTCGAGCACCAGGATTCCCGCCCCCTCGCCGAGGACGAAGCCGTCGCGTCCGACGTCGAACGGGCGCGACGCCTTCTCGGGCTCGTCGTTGCGCTGGCTCAGCGTGCGGGCCTGCACGAATCCGGCCACCGTGATGCCGGTGATGCACGCCTCCGCGCCGCCGGCCACCACCACGTCGACCTCGCCCGCGCGCAGCAGCCGCACGGCCCAGACCAGTGCCTCGGCCCCGGACGCGCACGCCGATACCGGCGCGTGCACCCCACCCCGGGCACCGAGCTCCAGCCCGACGTAGGCCGCGGGACCGTTGGGCATCAGCATCGGGACGGTGAGCGGGGAGACCTTCCGCAACCCGTCGGTCTCCAGCAGATCGTCCTGGTCGAGCAGGGTGACCGCGCCGCCGATGCCCGTACCGATCACTACGGCGAGGCGTTCGGGCTCCACCCGAGGCTCGTCGGAGCCGAGCCCGGCGTGCGCCCACGCCTCACGCGCCGCGATCACCGCGACCTGCTCGCAGCGGTCCATCCGGCGGGCCTGCACCCGAGCGAGCACCTCGGTCGGCGCGACGGCGAGCGGCGCGGCGATCTTGACCGGGAGATCGTGCCGCCGGGCCCAGGGGAGGTCGTCGATCCGGCGTACCCCCGAACGACCGGCGAGCAGGGCCTCCCAGGTGGACGCGACGTCCCCGCTGAGTGGGGTCGTCGCGCCGAGCCCGGTGACGACGATATCGATGCCAGTCGTCACCGGTTCTTCGCGATGTAGTCCACCGCGTCGCCGACCGTCTTCAGCTCGGCGAGCTGGTCGTCCGGGATCTTCACACCGAACTTGTCCTCGGCCTGCACAGCGATCTCCACCATCGACAGCGAGTCGATGTCGAGGTCGTCGACGAAGGACTTCTCGGTGGTCACGTCGGCGGTGTCGATGCCGGCGACCTCCTCGACGATGTTGGCGAGGCCGGTGAGGATCTCGGTGTTGTCAACCACGGTGGTTCTCCTTCGGGTGGGGACGGGGTTAGGGACAGGCGACGACCTGGCCCGCGTAGGTCAGGCCGCCGCCGAAGCCTACGAGTAGCACGGTGTCGCCCGATCGCAGGCGGCCGTCGGCGCGCATGTGGTCCAACGCCAGCGGTACCGATGCCGACGATGTGTTGCCCGAGTGCACGATGTCGTCGGCAACGCGCATGTCCTCGCGGGCCCCCTTCGCCCGCAGCCGCTTGGCGACGGCCTCGATGATTCGCAGGTTGGCCTGGTGGGGCACGAACACGTCGATGTCGGCCGGGACGAGACCGGCGAGCTCGATGGCCCGCAGCGCCACCGGCGCGATCTTCGTGGTGGCCCAGCGGAACACCGCCTGGCCCTCCTGATGCAGTTTCCCGTTGTCGAGTATCCGGATGGCCTGCGCCATGTCCCCGGCGCTGCCCCAGGCCACCGGCCCGATCCCGACGGATCCCGCGTCGGGCGCGGCGTCGACCACCACGGCCCCGGCACCGTCCCCGAAGATGATCGAGGTGGAGCGATCGTCCCAGTCCAGGAAGTCCGACAGCTTCTCCGCGCCGATGATCAATGCCCGGTGCGCCGAGCCCGCCCGGACGAGATCGGCGGCCGCGCTGAGCGCGTAGCAGAACCCCGCGCACGCGGCGTTCACGTCGAACGCGCCGGGTGCGGGGATGCCGATCCGCTCGGCGACCTGGGCGGCCGCGTTCGGGATCGCGTTGGGCATCGTGCAGGTCGCGACGATGACCGTGTCGAGCTCGCTCGGGATGAGACCGGAGTCCTTGATGGCCCGCGTCCCGGCCTCCACGGCCATGTCGACGAGGAGGGTGCCCTGCTCGGCGATGCGCCGGCTCTGGATGCCCACCCGGTCGCGGATCCACTGGTCGTTGGTGTCGACCCGGCGGGCGAGGTCGTCGTTGGTCACGATCTTCTCGGGTCGCCAGCTGCCCATGCCGAGCAGGCGGGCACCGGGGGCGGCCGGGGCGAGTCGCAGCAGGGGGGTCATGGCCTGCTCCCGGCGTGCTCGGCGATCAGATCGGCGGCGGCGTCGAGATCGTCGGGGGTCTTGAGGGCGAGTGTTGCGGTGCCGTTGCGCTCGCGCTTGACCAGACCGACCAGCGCGCCTGCCGGTGGCAGTTCGATCACGGCGGTGACTCCGAGCTCGCGCAGCGTCGCCATGCAGGAGTCCCAGCGGACGGGGCGGGTCACCTGGGCAACCATACGGCGCAGCGCGTCGGCGCCGTCGGTGATGACCGCGCCGTCGGCGTTGGAGAGCAGCGGGCGCACCGGGTCGGCCGGCTCGAGCGATCGGGCGTGGCCGCGCAGTGCCTCCTCCGCCGGTGCCATGAACCGGGTGTGGAAGGCCCCGGCCACGGGCAGGGCGATCACCCGGGCCCGTTCGGGCGGGGCCTGTGCCAGCGCCGCGAGCGCGGCGGCCGGGCCCGCGGCGACGACCTGCCCGGCCCCGTTGCGGTTCGCCGGGTCGAGCCCGAACTCAGCGATCGCAGCCAGCACTTCGCCTCGTTCCCCACCCAGCACCGCGCTCATGCCGGTGGGCTCCAGCGCGCACGCCGCAGCCATTGCCGCGCCACGGACCTGCGCCAACGCGACCGCGGCGACGGGGGTCAGCACGCGAGCGGCGGCGGCGGCGGCGAGCTCGCCGACCGAGTGTCCGGCGACCGGCGCGACGGCGGGCAGGTCGAGACGGGCCGCGGCGAGCAACGCGGTGGTGACGACCAGGGGCTGGGTGACTGCGGTGTCCTTGATCTCCTCGGCGCCAGCGGTGGTGCCGAGGTGGCGCAGATCCAGCCCGGTCGCTTCCGACCAGGCAGCGAGGGTCTCCTCAGCGGCCGGGTCGTCCAGCCAGGGGGCGAGCATGCCGGGGGTCTGCGACCCCTGGCCGGGCGCGAGCAGGGCGATCACCGGCTCAGCGAACACCTGAAGGGGACCGCGGCGCCGTGACGCCACGCACGAACTCGACAACCCTGCTTTGGAGGTTTCCTCCAATACCTGCGGTGGTTCGTCGGCGCGCGCCCACCTCGCACCGATCGGTGACCGGCCAGGTCAGCGCAGCTCACAACGGTGGTGTCGTGGTGTCGACCGTCCGTAGCCGCCCTGCCACCAGGGCGGTGCGCAACACCAGCGCATCACGGGGATCGGTGGCTGCCCGACCCGTGATTTCACTCACCCGGCGCAGCCGGTAGCGCACCGTGTTGGGATGGACGAACAGCGAGCGCGCGCAGGACTCCAGTGCCCCGCCGCCCTCGAGGTAGCCGGCCAACGTGCGCAGCAGATCCCCGCCGGCGGCCTCCAGCGGCGCGATCACCGACTCGACCAGGCACCGCAGGGCCACCGGATCCCCGATCAGCGCACGCTCGGGCAGCAGGTCGTCGGCCTCGACCGGGCGCGGAGCGCCGGGCCAACCGGGTGCCGCCCGCAGACCGGCGAGGGCCTCGCGGGCACTGGCGTGCGCGGTAGCGAGGTCGATGGCGACCGGGCCGACCACGACCGGGCCCGGTCCGAACCCGTCCACGAGCCGGTCGATGGGCACCGGACGCAGCCCCGGCGGGGCATCACGCGGTTCGCGGGGCTCGGACAGCAGGACCACCAACCGGCTGCCCTGCACCCCGACGAGCACCGAACGCCCCGCCCTGGCGGCCTGGCGGCGCAACTCACCGAGCAGCTCCTCCGGGCCGGCGGGGCCGTCCTCGGCCGGCGCTCCGACCAGCACGCGGACGGCCGCGGCCGGGTTCCAGCCCAGCGCCGAGGCCCGGGACACCAGCGCGTCGTCGGCGTCACCGCGCACCACGGCGTCCACGACCAGGGCCTCTAGCCGGGCGTCCCAGGCGCCGCGGGCCTCTGCCGCGCCGGCGTAGACAGCGGCGGCGGCGAAGGCGATCTCCCGACCGAACCGGAGCACCCCCTCGACGAGCAGGCGCTGCTCGGTCTCGTCGGCGGCGAGTGGCGGCAGGTGCTGCTCGAACACATCGGTGGCGATCCGCACCAGCTCGACGGTCTGCCGCAGGGACAGCCGGCGGGCCAGGTCACGAGGGGCGGTACGAAACGCCTCGGTGGTGAGCCGGATCGCCTCGGTGGGCTCGGCCAGCCACGCCACGAAGTTGGCGACCCCCGTCTGGGTGACCATCAGCACCGCGGCCCGCTGATCGGCGTCGAGGCGCTCGAACCATGCCTGGCGCCGTTCCATCGCCGCGAGGCAGGTGGTGGCCAGACCGCCGGCGGCCAGCTCGAGGCGCCGCAGCGTGGCCGGTGACACGGCCACTGTCACGGGGCCGGCTTCCGCAGCACCGACTCCCGTGGTGCCCACTCCTGCGGTGCCCACCTGCAATGGAGACATGGCAGCCAGCATGGCACGCGCACCGCGTCCGGCAGCTCGGTCGTGCCCGTCTTCGTGGCTCGTTGACGCGGCCGGGTTGGAGGGCAGCGGCATGCCGAACACCGGTGCCGCGGCTTGGATCACCTTCGGTGACGAGCAGCGGATCACCGCAAGTCCGGACGGCGCCGAAGTGCTCGTCCGGGAACTGCACGCGGCTCTGCGTTGAGTCCGACGCCCGGGGCCGTTTCAGCCCCCCGGGCACGAGGCCGCGCTGTGCTGGCGCGCCAGATCAGCCGAGGGCCGTGACCTGGGTGGCCTGCGGACCCTTCTGGCCCTGCTCGATGTCGAACGACACGCGCTGGCCCTCGTCGAGACTCTTGTAACCGTTGGACTGGATCGCGGAGTAGTGCACGAACACATCCGCGCCGCCACCGTCGGGAGCGAGGAAGCCGTAGCCCTTCTCGCTGTTGAACCACTTGACGGTGCCCTCTGCCATTCTTGCTCTCCTCGTACCTGTGCCGGGGCACTCGCCCCCGGCATCGCGCCGCCTGGTCGCTACGGTCCGCGCCCGGGTCGGGATACTCACCGCGATCACACGGAGAGCATCGGCCGGAGCGTATCGTGTCCGGGCCCCGCTGCCGAGGGGCAATAAGTGCGGCCGGGCCTTCTGTGCAGCTTCTGTGCAGCGCCCGGAAGGCCTGGTGGTCTCGGGCGTGCGGAAACGGCGTGGCTACCGCGATACATGCGACATGCGTCGACACGGCGAGCGTCCGGGCGTTGCAGATGGGGTTCATCGAGAAGCCCGAACCCTCGGGCGTCGGCTGCGCCCCGTTCGGTTCGCCCGCCGAAGGAGTCGTCGAGTGGTTGCCGAGCTGGCCGGGATCAGCGCGTTCTACGTCGCGGCTGGGGTCTGGCCAACGGTGCTGGACCGCCGGACGCCGGTCCCTCATCATGGCGCCGGCCCGTTGGAAGTGGTGCCCCTGGGCGGTTTGGGTGATCTGGCAGTTGTGCGGAGCGTGGGTCCGTTTGGCGCGGTTGGTGCTGGGGTTGGTCGGTAGTTGGGGTGGCGTCGTGCGTTGAGGGCTATTCCACTCCGCCGGGTTGCGCGGCGACGAACGCGATGGTCTCCGCGATGCCGGGGCGGTCCTGTCCGTTTCGGCATCGGGTTGCTCGGCTCACCACATCCGCCGAGTGGGCTGGTACGTGAGTCGGTCGGCCAGGGTGACGTGGTTGATGCCCACGGTGGGTTGCGGGAACCGGGGTTTGACGCGGTGCGCGGTCGGTTGGTCGGCGGGGTGAGCGGGGGCCGGCCAGGCGTACGTGAGGCGCATCTAGCAGCACTTCCTTTCGGCAATGACTGATCGGAGACCCTCGGACAAACCGCGGCCGGCCACCCGTCCTTGGTCGTCAGGCGGCTCATCGTGGTCAGTTCAGCAGGCTCACCGTGGTCGTCGCGGGTAGGGACACCGGCTGCGGCGTGGTCGGGGGGCGTGCACACCTCGCCGCAGCCAGCGAGTTCATAAGATCGCGGCCGGGTATGACAGCGGTAGATAACATTCGATGACATCGCAGAAGGGCGGGTGGGCGTGGCTCGAAGCGTGACCATCACCGGCACCCGATCGATTGGCGACGTAGCTGTGGACAGCGTCACCGATGCGTTCAACGCCTACTTGCGGCCGTTCGCTGCTCCGGATGCCCACTTCTACCTCGGCGGCGCCACCGGATCGATACCGCTGCCTTGGACTGGCTGGCCGAGCACACCCGGGCTGTCTTGACCGTGGTCGTGCCGTGCACCGTGGCCGACCAGCCCGCTAGCGCGGGCGAGGCGATCACGCGATGGAGCCAGCGCGGTCGCCTCGCCGAGATCGTCGAGTTGGACGCCCTCAAGCTGGACACGCCCGCGTATCACGCCCGCAACCAGGTGGATGGTCGACCGCCGCGGCTTCGTGATCGGCTTCCCGCGAGGGACCGAGCCGACCAGCGGCACCTGGTACACCGTCAACTACGCCGCCGAACAGGGCAAGCCGCGATTGGTGGTGCCCTTCTGATGGGCGGCGGATGGTGTAATGGTCACCGTGTCACGCCCGCAGTTGCTGCTCACGCACTCGCCGGTCGCGCCCGCGAGGCCCAGAGGCCGGACGAACTCCACTGTCTCCAGGCGAGCGGACATGGAGCAAGCATCAGCGGCAAGCCCTGATCATCAAGCCACTCCGGGGTCGCTGGTCTGCGGGCCGGCCGCTTGGGGGTCGTGGATGCGGTACTTCGCGGCCGCCTCCACGGCTGCCCCCGGGTCGATCTCCCCGCGCGCGACGAGCGCATCGAGCGCAGCCACCGTGATCGACTCGGCATCCACCGCGAAGTGTCGCCGGACCGCGGGCCGGGTGTCGGACAGACCGAACCCATCGGTGCCCAGCGTGGTGTACGGGGCCGGCACCCACTGGCGTACCAGGTCGGGCACCGCCCGCATCCAGTCCGAGACCGCGACGACGGGCACCGCCGATCCGCCCAGCACCCGCGCGATGTACGGGACGTGGGGATCAGCGTCGGGATGCACCAGGTTGTGGTGCTCGGCCTCCACGCCGTCGCGGCGCAGCTCGCCCCACGACGTCACCGACCACACCTCGGCCCCGACGCCCCACTGCTCGGCGAGCATGTCGCGGGCGGTCAGGACCCACGGCACGGCGACGCCGGAGGCGAGCAACCTGACCTGGGGACGGTCCGGGTCCGGGGACGGCGCGTACCGGTAGATGCCGCGCAGCAGCCCCTCGATGTCCAGGCCCTCGGGTTCGGCGGGCTGCCGGTAGGGCTCGTTGTAGACCGTCAGGTAGTAGATGACGTTCTCGCCGCCGAGGGTCTGCGGGTCGGCGGGCGCGGCTTCCCCGTACATCCGCCGCAGTCCGTCGTGCACGATGTGGGCCACCTCGTAGGAGAACGCCGGGTCGTAGGCCAGCACCGCCGGGTTGGTGACGGCCAGCAGGTGCGAGTGCCCGTCGTTGTGCTGGAGGCCCTCGCCGGTCAGGGTCGTGCGGCCGGCGGTGGCGCCGATCAGGAAGCCGCGGGCCATCTGGTCGGCCGCCGCCCAGATCGAGTCACCGGTGCGCTGGAAGCCGAACATCGAGTAGAAGACGTAGACCGGGATCATCGGTTCACCGTGGGTGGCGTAGGACGTGCCCGCGGCGGTGAACGAACCCACCGATCCGGCCTCGTTGATACCCTCGTGCAGGATCTGGCCCTGTTCGGACTCCCGGTAGGCGAGCATCAGTTCGGCGTCGACGGAGGTGTACTGCTGCCCGTTCGGATTGTAGATCTTCTGCTTCGGGAACATCGAGTCCATCCCGAACGTGCGTGCCTCGTCCGGAACGATCGGCACGAACCGGGAGCCGATCTCGGGGTCCTTCATCAGCTCGCGCAGCAGCCGGACGAAGGTCATGGTCGTAGCCACCTCCTGCTTGCCCGAGCCCCTGCGGACCACCTCGTAGACCTTGTCCCCGGGCAGCACGAGCGGCGTGGCGCGAACGCGGCGCTCCGGCAGCGGGCCGCCCAGCGCCCGGCGGCGTTCGAGCAGGTACTGGATCTCCGGAGCGTCCTCGCCCGGGTGGTAGTACGGCGGTAGATACGGGTCGCGCTCCAGCTCGGCGTCGGAGATGGGGACGCGCTGGGAGTCGCGGAACTCCTTCAGGTCGTCGAGGGAGAGCTTCTTCATCTGGTGGGTGGCGTTGCGGCCGGCGAAGTGCCCACCCAGGCCGTACCCCTTGATCGTCTTGGCGAGGATCACGGTGGGCTGCCCGTGGTGCTCCAGAGCGGCGGCGTAGGCGGCGTAGACCTTGCGGTAGTCGTGCCCGCCGCGTTTGAGGTTCCAGATGTCGGCGTCCGACATCGGCTTGACCAGCTCCTTGGTGCGCGGATCGCGGCCGAAGAAGTGCTCGCGGACGTAGCCGCCGTCGTTGGCCTTGTAGGTCTGGTAGTCACCATCCGGTGTGGTGTTCATGAGGTTGACCAGTGCGCCGTCCCGGTCGGCGTGCAGCAGGGCGTCCCATTCCCGACCCCAGATGACCTTGATGACGTTCCAGCCGGCTCCCCGGAAGAACGACTCCAACTCCTGGATGATCTTGCCGTTGCCCCGGACGGGGCCATCGAGACGCTGGAGGTTGCAGTTGACGACGAACGTGAGGTTGTCCAGACCCTCGGTGGCCGCGATCTGGATCAGGCCGCGGGACTCCGGTTCGTCCATCTCGCCGTCGCCGAGGTACGCCCACACATGTTGGTCGCCGCGCGTCACGTCGGCGGAGCGCGCATCGGCCCTGTTATCGATGAAGCCGCGGTCGCCCAGGTAGCGGTTGAACCGGGCCTGCATGATCGCGTTCATCGGGCCGAGACCCATGGAGACGGTGGGGAACTCCCAGAAATCGGGCATGAGCCGCGGGTGGGGATAGGACGGCAGCCCCCGGCCGGGACCGCCATGGCTGAGCTCCTGGCGGAACCCGTCCAGGCGGTCCTCGGACAGCCGCCCCTCCAGGTAGGCGCGGGCGTAGATGCCGGGGGAGGCGTGCCCCTGGATGTAGACCTGGTCACCCCCACCCGGGTGGTCCTTGCCGCGGAAGAAGTGGTTGAAGCCGACCTCGTAGAGTGTCGCCGACGATGCGTAGCTGGAGATGTGCCCGCCGACGCCGATGCCCGGGCGCTGCGCGCGGTGCACCGTCATCGCAGCGTTCCAGCGGATCCAGCGGCGATAGGCGCGTTCGGCCTCCTCGTCGCCGGGGAACCACGGCTCGCGGTCGGTGGGGATCGTGTTGACGTAGTCGGTGCTGGTCAGCGACGGGACGCCGACGTGGCGTTCGCGGGCGCGTTGCAGCATCCGCAGCATGAGGTAGCGGGCCCGCTGCTGGCCGGCCGCGTCCAGCACCGCGTCGAAGGAGTCCAGCCACTCGGCGGTCTCCTCGGGGTCGATGTCGGGGAGGTGGGCGGCGAGGCCGTCCCGGATGAGGTGGACGCGCCGGGGGGCGTTGGGACTGTTCTGCCGGGTCAAGGGGGCTCCCTGCGTGGCTCGCGCTGGTCAATGCTGGTCTGGGGTGTCGGCCCAGCGGTCGTACCCCTATCGTGCCCCTCGTTGTGCGATCTCGTCACGGTGGTTGCGCACCGACGAGGTGTCGTGTTCGGATTTCGCATCGCATCGCACTACGGGTGCGGGGTGGCAGGTCCGCAGGGTTTCATGACGGGGAAGTGAGGTGCACGCGTGGTCGCCGCGGATGATGCCGGACGGTCGTCCGACATCGCGGGCAAGCTCGGTGTGGAGCCGGGCATGGTCGTCCAGGAAATTGGTTGGGACTCCGACGTCGACGAGGCGGTGCGGGACGCCGTCGAGGAACGGTGCGGGGACGAACTCCTCGACGAGGACGCCGACGAGGTGATCGACCTCGTCCTCATGTGGTGGCGCGACGGCGACGGCGATCTCGTCGATGCGCTCATCAACGCCATCGGCCCACTTGCCGACCACGGGGTGATCTGGGTGCTCACACCCAGGACCGGTCGCCGCGGTCACGTCGAGCCGAGCGAGATCGCCGAGGCCGCACCGGCCGCCGGGCTCTCGCAGACCTCCAACGTGAGTGTCGGCGACACGTGGGCCGGGGCGCGGCTGGTGGCGCCGAAGGCGGCCAGGTCGCGGCGGTGAGGTGAGCGTGAGTCGGTACCGCGTGGCCGTCGACTCGTACCTCGGGCTCGGCGGCGGCGCAGGGGCACCGGCTGGCATGGGTCGCCGCCGATGCCGACGGGGCGATGTCAGGCGTTGCGGAACATCCTTGGCACCCGAGGTGGTCAGCCTCGCGCGTCGAATCAGCCCCGCTGCTCTGTGCTCGCTGGATGCGATCCACCTGGTGTCCGCACTGCTCGTCGACGCGGATCTGGTGATGACCTACGACGTGCGACTCGCCGTCGCGTGCGGGGAGAACGGCCCGGCGGTTGCGAAGCCCGGTGTCGACGCCTGGCACGAGGCTTGCCCGCGTCGCCGACGGTACGAGGAGAGACCTACCATGGCACCCGGGGGTGGGAACCGAGGCCCCCGACTTCACGCTCACAGGACCAGAACAACCAGGAGGTGACGGTGTCGCCGTTCCGCGGCGCGCGCTGCGTCCTGATGGGTTTCTACCCGTTCGGACGACGTCCAGATCCTCGCGATCTCGCTCGGCCATCCGTTCATGTCGAAGGCATGGGTGGACGTGCAGACCTATGAGTCCCGTTGCCGGCCGACTTCTGGCCGCATGGGAAGGTCGCCCAGGAGTATGGGTTGTTCAACGACGATGCGGGTTGCGCGCTGCGTCGGCACGTCCTCGCGGACAAGTCCGGTGAGGTGGCGTTTGCGGAGATCAACGATCCGATCCGACTCGGCGCGGCTCGTGAGCAGGGCAGTTGGCGCAAGGCGGTCGCCGCGTTGGCGGCCGGGTTTCGCGGCGCCGGGAGAGTCCCCGGCGTATCGGGCGCGTAGCTCAGCGGAAGAGCACTCGGCTTACACCCGAGCGGTCGCAGGTTCGAACCCTGCCGCGCCCACCAGCCTGACCAGGGGAATGCCCGCACTGTCCACTCTGTTGGTCGTGGAGCACCTCTGGACTCGATCGGCTCTTGGTCTCTCGGCGCGATCCGCCCCGTCGAACGAGGGGATCGCCGAACACGCGGGCTCTTCTGGGTCGGAGGCCGGTTCCAGGACTGCACGACCGTCCGGCCCTGCTCGGCAATCCCAAAGGGAGGTCTTCCCGGTCGGTCTCAGCCAACATCCTGCGCACGCCCACCCCGGTGAGGTTCGCGACCGCGTCGACGAATAGGCCTGGACGTATAGTGGTTGTGATCTATATTCTTGGCTGTGGCATGGGACGTCCGTGTGCTGGCGGAGGTGCAGTCGTGGCTGCTGGCGCTGGACGACGACACCTACGACCAGGTCGCTGCGGCGATCGACAAGCTCGCCCGGGACGGCCCGACGTTGGGCCGGCCGCTGGTCGACCGGATCACAGGCTCGGCGACGCACAACCTCAAGGAACTGAGGCCGGGTTCGGCTGGGGCCAGCGAGGTACGGATTCTGTTCGTGTTCGACCCGCAGCGTCGGGCAGTGTAGTTGGTGGCCGGTGACAAGTCGCGGTCCTGGCGTTCCTGGTACGACTCGGCGATTCCGCTCGCCGAATGTCGCTACGACGAGTGGCGGCGCAGCGAAGGGCTTGAGTGAACGGAAGAGATGAGGGCGATGGCGAGGAGTTGGCAGGAGATCCGTGCCGAGCGCCCACCGCGTGATGCTCGGGTGGCTGAACATCGGGCTCGGATGGATGCAGAGGTCCGTGCCTTCCATCTACGAGAGGTCCGCGAAGGCCAGGGCATGACCCAGGTGGACCTGGCCGAGCGGATGCACGTCACGCAGCCTTCGGTCTCTGCGCTCGAACGCGGCGAGATCGAGCGCGCTGGCATTGCCACGATCCGTGCGTATGTCGAGGCTCTGGGCGGCACGCTGGACGTGGTGGCGAACTTCGGAGACCAGAAGATCGTCCTCGGTTGAGAGGTGAGTCGCACCGTGCCAATCCAGCGGTGCACCGCCGTCGGGCTGGCCTGGGATCGTTCGTGGTGCGAAGCTCCGGTGATCGGTGCGGGTCAAGGCACCTCATGAGGCGTACCCCCGTGGACACCGTCGCTTGTAGGGGCTGTGGTCGGCGTGGACGCGGCTTCTTACACCCGAGCGGTCGCAGGTTCGAACCTTACCGCGCCCACCACGTAGACGTTATTCAAACCGCGCCCCCGAAAAGGGTGGGCGGTTTCAATCGGTCATGGCGACACAGTGCTCCGCGATCAGCTTATCGAAGACCTCGATCGGCTTCTGCCAGCCTAACGTCTTGCATGGTCTGCCATTCAATTCTGCCGCTACTCTATCAAGTTCTTCCTGGGTGTGCAAGGACAGGTCGGTGCCTTTCGGGAAGTACTGCCGGAGCAGCCCGTTGGTGTTCTCGTTGGTGCCGCGTTGCCACGGTGAGTGCGGGTCGCAGAAGTAGATGGGCAGACCCGTGCGGGCGGCGAACTCGGCGTGGCGGGCCATTTCCTTGCCCTGATCCCAGGTCACGCTGTTTCGCAGGAACTCAGGCAACGTCTCCATTTTTTGGCCAGGAGCGCAGCCACGCGCTCGGCGCGTCGGTCGTAGGGAA
>JBOHEO010000167.1:0-12592 GCA_050701055.1 Pseudonocardia sp.
GCATGCCCAGACGTTGCGCAGCTATGACCGGTTGGGGTTGGTCAGCCCTGGCCGGTCGGCTGGCGGTGGCCGTCGCTACTCCGCCCGTGACATCGCCCTGCTGCGTGAGGTGCAGCGCATAACGCCTCCTACAGGCGCGGCCTGGCGCCGGTGGACCGGCGCTCGGCGCGAGTGGTGTGGCGGCCGAAGCCGTGCCCGGAGTAGATCATCAGCTGACCAACGCTCCGGATCGGGAGATGCTCGACGACCCGACGGCTCGGACGCGGCGACCCCATCACGTCCGGTTCCACGGCTTCACCACGGAGATGACCGTGATCAGCAGGAGCGTGGTGACGATGCTGATGGATCCGGCGAGGAGCTCGCCTCGAACCTGGAGGTAGGCCGGATCAGCCGTGGTACGCGGATCGGCGGTCAGGGCGATGGCCTCGCTGATCTAGCCCCCATCCGGAGCAGGGTGCAGACCAGCAGCACCAGGCTGAGAACGAGCTTGACACCGACCCACCAGTATCACACCAGCCCCCACTTGGTCTTCATCCCGAGCAGCACGCCGGTGATCAGTGAACCCAGCAGCGCGAGCGCGATCAGCACGTAGCGGTCGAAGACATGGGTGATGTGTCCCGTCGTCCCCCCATCACAATCCCCGCAGTCATGTTGGTCTGCTGCAACCCCGACCTGCTCGGGATCCGCCCGATGTCGCCGCCGGCTTGACGGTCGTCGGAGCTGCCCGGCGGGGGCTGTCCGCAGCACCGTCCTCGGTGACCATTCGCTGAACCTCGCTGCCGATAAGCCATAGATTGCAAGGCCATACCGGGAAGACACCCAAGTACGAGTAACAAGCACGGCAGTGCCCGGTGGTGTCGTCGGCGTGCTCGGTGAGCAGCTTCTCACCTATGCCGGGTACGCCACGGTGGGCCAGAAGCTCCGCTGCCGCACCAATCGGGCCGCGCTGTTTGGTGTTCGGCGCGGTCGACACCGTCGGGTCGGTCCGCCGAACGGCGGCCTGGCTAGTCGAGCCGACAGTTCCCCGCGCTGTCTGCCGACCTGCACGATCCGGCGCAGTGGGATCGGGACGCATGCCAGGCTCCTCCGTTGGTTAGACACCTGGTGCCCGGGCCGGGGGGTGGCAACGCGAGACAAGCGTCCGTTCGCTGTCGATTGCGTCCGCCGCGATCCACGCGGTCGCAGCGGCCGGGCACCAGGTGCACGGGAACCGTGGCAGGCATGTGCGCTGTAGTGGTAGGTGTTGCTCCGGCGTTGAGCACTCGTGTCGCCGGTTCTGTCTCCGACGTCGTGGATAGGGTGACGGCCGTGACCAAGAAGGTGACGGCCGCCACCGAGGAGATGTTGGGCTTGGCGGATGACCGGGCGAAGTTGGACGAGGTACGGCGTCACCTGGGTGCGCAGCTTGCCGTGTACCGGGAAGCCGCTGGGCTCACGCAGCGCCAGCTCGCTGAGGCTGTTGACATGTCCCGCTGCATGATCTCGCAGGTCGAGTCCGGCACGCGGGGGTTCTCCGAGGCAGTGTGGGCGGTTGTCGACGCGGCGCTGTCTACTGGCGGGGTGCTGCTGGCCCAGCATGGGGTGGTGGCGAACGCGGAGCGGGATCACCACGCCAAAGTGCGTGGGCGGCGCAGTGAGCTGCTCCACTCAGCAGCGCAGCTCCAGGTAGCGGCGACGGGTCTAGACTCCGTTGGTAACGATCTGGCTGAGGAGATAGTGAAGATGATCACAGTGCTGGCGCGCAGGATAGGTCGACGCAACGCGGTGCGGGTGGTCTTCGGTGCTCTTGCGGCCGCTGGTTTGTCGGGTGTGAATCTTGACGACTGCGAACGGATAGCGCTGGCCGTCGGTGCTCCGCAGCGCGTGGACGCGAGGGTGGTGGAAAGTCTCGCGATTGCGCTCGCCCAGGCCAAACGTCAGGAGGACGTACTGGGGCCGTCCGCAGTCGTGCGGATGGTCATAGCGCAGCACAACGTCGTCGGGGAGCTGCTAGCGGGAGATGTACCAGAGAAGTTTTCCCGGCCCCTGTTGTCCGTGCAGAGCGACATGGCGACGAAAATTGGTAATTGTCTCGTTGATGTGGGCGATCACGATGCTGCGCAGCACTACCTGTCAGAGGCGCGTAAAGCAGGTCATGACGCCCGGAATGACTCGTGCGCCAGTAACGCGGCTACCACTATGAGTCATCTAGCTTTCCTTCGCGATGAGGCGCACACCGCGATGGACATAGCTACCGTCGCCCGCGGTCTGGCGGCGAGGACCCATGACCCGCAGCTCAAAGCCAGCGCGGAGCTGCATACTGCCGCCGCGTTCGCGTTGGGTGGTGAGTACGGGCGGTGTATGGCCGCGTATGAGCGTGCTCGGCAGCATATCTCGGGCAGCGCCAAGTCTACTCCAAACTCCCTCGCCTATCACGTCACCGAAGCTTGGCTCGACAGTAAGCTCAGCACTCACCTTTCTAAGTTGAACCGGCCCGAGGCCGCGGTCGCCGCTGCCCGCAACGCACTCGCCCGGATCGATCCTCAGTCAAACCGGAGATATGTGCAGCAGGAGGCCTTCGCCACAGTCCGCTTGGGCACCGCGCTCACCCTGTCCAGAGAGGTCGAAGAGGCCGCCCGTGTGCTCGGTGCCGCAGCCGGCACGGCAAGCATTAACCCGAGGCTGATGGTCGAGCTGCGCGACGCTCGCGCTGGGATGCGGCAGTGGGATGGCACGCGGGCGGTCACGACACTGGACGAACAGCTAACAGAGCTTGACCGCTAGCAGAGCTTGACCGTGCGTCCGCCCGGCATCGTCCGAAGCTCACAGGCATGATCATCCCCACTGTGGAACCCTCTCCGTCTCGTGAGCTGTATTAACTGTCGGCATCGTCCCAGGTTAGAGCTTGATCACGTCCGTCGTGGACATCTGAAGATCCTCTCGGGAACGCTACCGGAACTCTCTCGGAAACGGGGCCAGGAAACGAGCTCCAGCACGCGAGACCCCTTGGGCTCAAACGCGCAGCGTCAATACGGACCGTAGTCGTCGCAGGAAAGGTGCGGGAAATGGGGGCTACTGTGGGCTTAAGTGGCAGGGCTGCTATGATCGAGTCAATTGTGGGGGTCGTGAGTCGCCCCCGGGAGTTGGTGCGGCGGGTCAGGCCGCGAGGTGGGCGCAGTGGGCGAGGTCGTCGTAGGCGGCCTGGTAGGTGCGGTGCCGAGATGGTGCGGGGCAGGTGATCGTGGGCGTGGGTGAAGAACAGGGCGTGTTGGAGTCCGGTGTCGGGTGTGACGGACGAAGTTGCGTCCCAGCCGGTCGCGGCGCCCCCACCACGTGCGGTTCCACGGCTTCACCACGGAGATGACCGTGATCAGCAGAAGCGTGATGACGATGCTGATCGACCCGCCGAGGAGCTCGTCGCGAACCTGGCGATAGGCCGGATCCGACGGGGCTGCCGGATCGGTCGTGAGAGCGACCGCCTCGCCGATCCAGCCGCCCATCCAGATCGGTGCGAAGACCAGCAGCATCAGGCTGAGCACGAGCTTGACGCCGACCCACCAGTACCGGACCAACCCCCATTTGGTCTTCATCCCGAGCAGCACGCCGGTGATCAGCGAACCCAACGCGAGCGCGATCAGCACATAGCGGTCGAAGACATGGGTGATCTGGTGCGCGGCGTGGCGCAGGTGCGGGCTTGTGGTACTCAGGGCGAGAATGTTCAACGTCAGCTGGCAGAACCCGACGCCCAGCCAGCCCACCGAGGTCACGTAGTGCGCGACGTCGAGCACCTGCTTGCCGCGCTTTCCGATTCGTCTGGCCACGATCGGCAAGACTGGCCGCCGCGATCATCGTCCAGAATACGGCGACCTGGCCGTTGCGGGGTATGGCCAGCTGTACCTGCGAGGGATGGCCGGTGTCATGGTCGCCCGGTCCCCGGAGCCATACGCTCCCGATATGCGCAGCGCATCCGCGGCCGCCGACTCGCCGTGGCAGGCACTGGCCGGGCACCCGCGCCGGTTCCTGTGTTCGGCGTGGCCATGGCGCAGCCTGGGCTATCTGGCCAGTGGCGTCGTCGCCGGATTCCTGTGCCTGTCGGTGATGGCAGTCCTCGGTGCGGTCGGGGTTCTCCTGTCGCCGGTGCTGGTCGGGTTCGCGCTGCTCGGCGGGCTGTGCCTGTCCGGTGTGGGTTACGGGGCGGTGGAACGGCGCCGGCTGCGACTGATGAGCTCCAGAGACCTGCCCGACGGCCACCGCCGGCCGCCCGCGACCGGGCTGACGGCGTGGGCGTCGACCCGGTTTCGCGAGCCTCTCACGTGGCGGGAGCTGGGGTATGTCGCGCTCAGCGGCACGGTGCTCTGGCCGGTGGAGCTGGGCGTGATCTGTGCGACGGTGCTCACCACCGGGTTGATGCTGCTGGCACCGCTGCTGGTGATCCTGTCCCCGCGCGATGCCGTGCCGGCCGGTGCCCGGACCCTCGAGGCCGGGTGGCTGTGGCTCTCCCCGCTGCTCGGTATCGTCCTCGCGGTCGGCTCCGCGTACGTGCTGGCACTCGCGGCCGCGGCCCGGGCCCGGTTGGCCGAGGTGATGCTGTCCGCTCCGGCCGACGCCGTGCTGGCCGAGGTCGCGATGTCGCGTTCCCGGCTGGTGGACCGCTTCGAGGACGACCGCCGGCGCATGGAGCGCGACCTGCACGACGGCGTTCAGCGACGGTTGCTCGGGCTGTCGGTTCAGCTGGGCCTGGCCCGGGCTCGGCTGAGCGACACCGATACCCCTGCTGAGATACTGATCCTGGTGAACCGGGCGCACGACGAGGCCAAGGCCGCTCTGGCCGAGCTGCGCGAGCTGGTCGACGGGATCCACCCGCGGGTGCTCACCGATCGCGGCCTTCCTGCTGCCGTGGCCGAGCTCGGCGCGAGCTCGGCCCTGCCCGTTCACACGGACGTGGCATTGCCCTGCCGGTTCGAACGCGGCGTGGAGACCTGCGCCTACTACACGATCAGCGAGGCGGTGACCAACGCGAACAAGCACAGCCACGGTGCGCTCGTGCACGTCAGCGGAGGTTTCGACGGCCGTCGGATCCGCATCGAGGTCAGCGACGACGGGGTGGGCGGTGCCGATCCGGTCTCGGGCGGCGGTCTGCAGGGGCTGGCGGACCGGGCCGATGCGGTCGGCGGCCGGCTGCGGCTCTCCAGCCCACCCGGCGGTCCGACGATGCTGTGTCTCGACATCCCGTGCCGGCCGCTGCCGACCCGTGACCGGTGAACGAGGATGCGGGTCGTCGTCGCCGAGGACTCGGTGCTGCTGCGCGAGGGTCTCCGGCACATCCTTGCCGAGTTCGGTCACCTGGTGGTGGCGGGAGTCGGGGATGCCGTCGCGCTGCTCGACGCGGTCCAGCTCCACCAGCCGGATCTGGTGATCACCGATGTGCGGATGCCGCCCGGCTTCAGCGACGAAGGGCTCGTTGCCGCGGTCACGTTACGCGCGCAGCACCCGGGGCTTCCGATCATGGTGCTCAGCCAGTACATCGGGCAGGCCTACGCCGCTGAGCTGCTCGAGACGAACTCCGCCGCGATCGGCTACCTGCTCAAGGATCGAGTCGCCGACGTCGCCCAGTTCGTCCGCGCGGTGGAGCAGGTCGCGGCCGGGGAGGTGGTGGTCGATCACGAGGTGATCCGGCGCCTGTTGGCCAACCACCGGGGGAGCAGGCCGTTGGCCACGCTCACTCCCCGCGAACGCGATGTGCTCGAGTTGATGGCCCAGGGGAGGCCCAACGCGGCCGTCGGCGCCGAGCTGCGGATCGGTGAGGTGGCGGTGGCCAAGCACGTCGGCAACATCTTCGCGAAGCTGACGCTCCCGCCGGCCGCCGACGACCACCGCCGGGTGCTCGCCGTGCTCGCCTATCTCAAGCTCCGCACCGACTGACCGAACCTCAGTCCATCGTGAACGGGTCGTACGTGATCCGGTCCAGCGGCGTGCCCGCCACCAGCATCCGCGACACGGTGGCCCGGATCATCGCCGGCGACCCGCACACCAGCACGTCGTGGTCGGCCCAGGCGCCGTAGCGTGTGACCACGTCGGCGAGCGTGCCCTGTTCGGCGCCCGAGGTCCCGTCCTCGGACTCCACCACGGGAATGGCGTCGAGCCAGGGGTGGTCGTAGGAGAGCTTGCGCAGGGCGGTGAAGTCGTACAGGTCCTCCCACGTGCGGCCGCCCACGAACACCTGCGTGCGGGGTCGTACCTGCCGCTGGGCGAGGTCTTCCAGCAGGGATTTGATCGGTGCCATCCCGGTGCCGCCAGCCACCATCAGCAGTTCGCGGCCCGACTGCGGGTCGACGCTCATCCGGCCCATCGGTGGTCCGATCCGCCAGGAGTCGCCCACGTGAGAGTGCGCGACGAGGGCGCGGCTCACCCAGCCGTTGGTCACCGCCCGCACGTGGAAGTCGAGCGTGTTGTCCGGACGCGGGGCGTTGGCCGGGGAGAGGTAGCGCCACAGGCGCGGCCGCTGGGGGCTCTCGATGCTGACGTACTGGCCGGCCCGGTACGGGATCGGTGCGCTGGCCTGCACGGTGATCACCGCGAGGTCACAGCCGAGCCGCCGGTGGTCGACGACGCGTCCCAGCCACGAGGCCGGCCCGCGCTCGGCCTCCGCGGCGGTGCGCATGGCGCCCGCGACGATGCCGTAGGCGTCGGTCCAGGCCCGCTCGACGTCGGGGGTCCAGGTATCGCCGGCGAACGTCCCGATCGTGCTGATCAGGGCGGCGCCGACCGCGTCGTAGTGCTGCGCGAGCACCCCGAACTTGCGGTGGTCGCGGCCGAGCTGCCGGAGGAACGGCACGAGCTCGTCGGGCCGGTCGACCATTTGCACGATGTGGACGAGCGCGCGGAGAAAGCGGCTGCGCTGCACGTCCATGGTGAGCGGGAACAGGTCCCGGGTCTCGGGAGCCCGGTCGAACAAGGTGGCATAAAAGTGCCGGCCCAGCTCGTCGGCATGGGGCTCCACGACCGCGAAGCTGATGCGAATGAGCTCACCCATGCCCGACGCTGCACTGCGGGTGTCGTGGGGGAGGTCGGCGGTGAGCAGCTGTTCAGCGGTCATCGGGGGCCGGCTCTCTGTTCGAGGAACTTGCACCAGGCGACCGAGGCCCGCGATCTGCGGCGTCGGATCCACCTGGGGTACCGGTGCAGGCTCCAACCTTTAACCTTCATCCGTTCGGGGACAGTCGTCACTGTGGTCCACGCGTTGTACTAGCGGGCCAGGCTAGCGTGCCCACCCAGCCGGCGTAGCTGCCCGGTGCCTATGATCGCCGACCGGCTCGGTGACAGCACACCGTTACCATCAAGTCCCCGTCGTGCGACCGTTCGGCGTGGAAACCTTGCCGCTGGCCGTTCTGTCGACGCCGATGAGATCGACCACGGCCCAGTACCCCAGCTCTGGTACGACGAGAAGGCCAGAACCTGAGCGGAACAGACTCAACTTTCCTGACGTTGGGACGGTGGAGGGGCACGATGGGGTGCCTACGCGATCGACCCAGGAGGACGCGGGGATGGATCCCTTCAACCCCACCACCAAGACCCAACAGGCCATCTCGGCCGCCGTGCAGGCAGCCGTGCTCGCCGGTAATCCGGACGTCGGCCCCACCCACCTGCTCGGTGCCCTGCTCGCCCAGGGCGATGGGATCGCCGCGCCCCTGCTCGCCGCGGTCGGGGCGGACGCCGCGGCCGTACGCGCCGAGCTCACCCAGCTCGCCAACCGGCTTCCCTCGGCGGCGGGTTCCACCGTGAGCGCGCCACAGTTCAACCGGGATGCGCTCGCTGCCATCTCATCGGCCCAGCAACTGGCCACGGAGATGGGCGATGAGTACGTCTCCACCGAGCACCTGCTCGTCGGGCTGGCGTCGACGGGCAGCTCCGTGGCGCAGCTGCTCCGCCGCCACGGCGCCACCGCCGACACGTTGCGCGAGGCCTTCGCCAAGGTCCGCGGCAGCTCCCGGGTGACCAGCGCCGACCCCGAGGGCACCTACCAGGCGCTGGAGCGCTACGGCGTCGATCTGACCGAGCGGGCCCGCAAGGGTGAGCTCGACCCGGTGATCGGCCGCGACACCGAGATCCGGCGCGTCGTGCAGGTGCTCTCGCGGCGCACGAAGAACAACCCGGTGCTCATCGGCGAGCCCGGCGTCGGCAAGACCGCGATCGTCGAGGGCCTGGCCCAGCGCGTGGTCGCCGGTGACGTGCCGGAGTCGCTGCGCGGCAAGCGCGTGGTCTCCCTCGACCTCGGTTCGATGGTGGCCGGCGCGAAGTACCGTGGCGAGTTCGAGGAGCGGCTCAAGGCCGTGCTCAAGGAGATCACCGACAGCGCCGGCCAGGTGATCACGTTCATCGACGAGCTGCACACGATCGTCGGGGCGGGCGCCACCGGAGAAGGCGCGATGGACGCCGGCAACATGATCAAGCCGATGCTCGCTCGCGGCGAGCTGCGGATGGTCGGTGCCACCACCCTGGACGAGTACCGCCAGCGGATCGAGAAGGACCCGGCCCTGGAGCGCCGCTTCCAGCAGGTCTTCGTGGGCGAACCGTCGGTGGAGGATACCGTCGGCATCCTGCGCGGGCTCAAGGAGCGCTACGAGGTGCACCACGGCGTCCGGATCACCGACGCCGCGCTGGTCGCCGCCGCCACCCTCTCCGACCGCTACATCTCCGCCCGGTTCCTGCCCGACAAGGCCATCGACCTGGTCGACGAGGCTGCGGCCCGGCTCCGGATGGAGATCGACTCCCGGCCCGTCGAGATCGACACGGTCGAGCGCGCCGTCCGGCGGCTGGAGATCGAGGAGATGGCGCTGGCGAAGGAGTCCGACGCCGCGTCGGTCCAGCGGCTGGCCGCACTGCGTGCCGAGCTGGCCGAGCGAAAGGAAGCGTTGACTGCGTTATCAGCGCGGTGGCAGAACGAGAAGGGCGCCATCGAGTCCGTGCGCGAGCTCAAGGAGCAGCTCGAGGCGCTGCGCGGCGAGTCGGAGCGCGCCGAGCGCGACGGCGACCTCGGCCGAGCAGCGGAGCTGCGCTACGGGCGGATCCCGGGGCTGGAGAAGCAGCTGGCCGAGATCAGCGCGGCCACCGCCGCTCCCGGTGCGGATCTCATGCTCAAGGAGGAGGTCGGCCCGGACGACGTGGCCGACGTCGTCTCCGCCTGGACCGGTATCCCCGCCGGCCGCATGCTCGAAGGCGAGACCGCCAAGCTGCTGCGGATGGAGGACGAGCTCAGCCGGCGCGTGATCGGCCAGGCCGAGGCGGTGCGCGCCGTATCGGATGCGGTGCGCCGGGCTCGGGCCGGCATCGCCGACGAGAACCGGCCCACCGGGTCGTTCCTCTTCCTCGGCCCCACCGGTGTGGGCAAGACCGAGCTGGCCAAGGCGCTCGCGGAGTTCCTGTTCGACGACGAGCGCGCGATGGTCCGCATCGACATGAGCGAGTACAGCGAGAAACACAGTGTTGCTCGACTGGTCGGCGCCCCGCCCGGCTACGTCGGCTACGACCAGGGCGGGCAGCTCACCGAGGCCGTGCGGCGCCGCCCGTACACGGTGGTGCTGTTCGACGAGGTGGAGAAGGCCCATTCCGACGTCTTCGACACGCTGCTGCAGGTGCTCGACGACGGCCGGCTCACCGACGGTCAGGGCCGCACGGTCGACTTCCGCAACACGATCCTGGTGCTCACCTCGAACCTCGGCTCGACGGCCATCGCCGACCAGGCGCTGGACGACACCGGCCGGCGCGACGCGGTGATGGCAGTGGTGCGGCGGCACTTCAAGCCGGAGTTCCTCAACCGGCTCGACGACGTCGTGGTGTTCCATGCGCTGTCCACCGAGGAGCTCACGCACATCGTCGACATCCAGCTCGGGGTGCTCGGGCGGCGGTTGGCGAAGCGGCGGCTCGTCCTGGCGGTGTCCGACGCCGGGCGGGAGTGGCTGGCGATGAACGGTTTCGACCCGGTGTACGGGGCGCGGCCGCTGCGTCGGCTCGTCCAGTCCGCGATCGGCGACCAGTTGGCCCGCGGGCTGCTGGCCGGCGACATCGTCGAGGGCGACACCGTCCGGGTGGACCTCGACCCGTCAGCGGGCGGCGGCACCGGCGGGCTGATCGTCGGCCGGGCGCTTCCGGTCCCCACGGGCTGACCCGTTGCTACCCACCGCGTTGTACGGAGGGTGGCCGTCCGTCAGGTCGGGATCCGGGCCGACATCCGAACGAGGAAGGGCCGGGGCGTTGCGGGGCCCCACGCCGTTGCGGGTCTACGCTCCCGCTGTGGGCATCCCGTCGTCGGTGTGGTTCGTCATCGCCGTGGTCGCGCTGTTGCTCGGCGCGGCGCTGCTGGTCGCCGATCGGAGGAGGCCCGGTCGCGGCAACCGGGACCGGCGTCGCTGGGCCGACCTGCGGAACTGGGAGTTCCTCGACACCGATCCGGTGCTGCCCAGCCGCTGGCGCTACGGAACCATCCACCAGGGTGGTCCGGGGGTGGCGCGCAGCCTGATCAGCGGCGATGTCCCCACCCCGGACGGGCCCCGACAAGCCTACGTGTTCGACCACGAGCAGGCCGGGCGGCTGAGTTCGGTGCTGGCGGCGGTCCAGCTGCGCTCGGCGTTACCGGCGGCGATCGAGCTGCGGCTGCCGTCCGCGCCGGAACCTGATGCCGGGCTCGACCTGCTCGATCGGGTCGGCGACCGGTACGCGTTCGTCTCCGACGTCGATGCCGCCCGCGCGTTGTTGACCCCTCACCTGGCCACCGCCGGTGACTCCATCGGCGACGACGTGGAGCTGCTGTGGGCCGAGGACACCTGGGTGCTCGCCGCGGTTCCGCTGGCCGCCACACCCGAGCGGGTGCAGGACCTGCTCGCCGACCTCGCCGAGGTGGCCACCGCGCTCGAGCTGGCCCTGGGTGCACTGCGTTGACTGGCCCGGCGCCCGAGCGCCACTGATCGTGAGGAGTGCCGGGTGCCCATCGCCCTGATCATCCGGAGCCGGGCGTGAGCAGCGCCGACAGTGAGCGCGACGAGCTCGCCGGGCTGGTCCGCGACCTCGCCGTGGTGCACGAGCGGGTCACGCTCTCCTCGGGCGCCGAGGCCGACTACTACGTGGACCTGCGGCGGGTCACCCTCCACCACCGGGCGGCCCCGTTGATCGGGCGGCTGTTGCGGGTGCTCACCGTCGATTGGGAGTACGAGGCCGTCGGCGGGCTGACCCTGGGCGCCGACCCGGTGGCCACCGCCGTCTTGCACGCCGCGGCCGCCGAGTCCGACGCCGCGCCGGTCGACGCGTTCGTGGTCCGCAAGGTGACCAAGGAGCACGGGCTCCAGCGGTCGATCGAGGGCCCGGACATCACCGGCCGGCGGGTGCTGGTGGTGGAGGACACCGCCACCACCGGCTCGTCGGTGCTCACCGCGGTGCGCGCCGCGCAGGCGGCCGGGGCCACCGTTACCGGCGTGGTCACCGTCGTCGACCGTGACACCGGGGCCCGCGAGGCGATCGAGGCCGAGGGAGTGGCATACCGGGCCCTCCTCGCGCTCGCCGACCTCGGGCTCGGTTAGGGGTGGGCAGTGGGTTGGTCAGGAGCGTGCCGCCGACGCACCGATGGGTTTCTGCGCGATCCGCTGTCTCAACCGGGGTCACTAGATTGATCCCCACGGAGGTCAGGTCATGGGAAAGTTGCTGTATTCGGTCACCATGTCGCTGGACGGCTTCATCGCGGGCCATGGTGGTGACATGTCCTGGTTGACCGAGTACCTCGGGCCCAACCCGACGGTGGACGAGGTGATCGGCAAGATCGGCGCGCTTCTCGTCGGCAACCGCACCTTCCGTGGCGACGATCCGTACAAGGGCGTCGCTGCCAGGGAAGGCAAGCCGTTCGGCGGGGGGTGGAGCGGACCGCAGTTCGTGCTTACCCACCACGCCCCGGACGTTCCGGTGCCGGGCGTCACCTTCGTCGGTGACCTCGACAGTGGCCTCGCCGCGGCCAAGGCCGCCGCGGGTGACAAGTACGTCAACATCCTCGGCGCTGACATCGCCCGGCAGTGCCTCGACGCGGGTGTGATCGACGAGATCCTCGTGTGCATCGCGCCCGTCCTGCTCGGCGACGGCGTCCGGCTGTTCGACCGCCCCGGCGGGATCAACGTCAAGCTCGAACGCCTCAGCCTGACCCACGCACCACGAGCGACGAACCTCTGGCTGCGCGTCGTCAGACGACCCCTTCGTGGTCACCGGACAGGCGCGCAAGTCGGAGCCATGACCGATTGAAACCGCCCAGTGTTTGATAAATCGTCTCGTGGGACACTTTCATCTCCGGATCATCAGGATACTCCTCGTCCAGTCTCGCACTGATCTGCTCCGGAGACCACTTCTGTTCCAAGCCTTCGTTCACCGCATCATGCAGCCGGGACGAGGCCACCAGTTTCCGCTCCTTCGGTCGCGTTTTGAATGACTCATACCGCTCCTGGGCGGCAAGAGCCCGATAATCGGCGGCACCGCCATTACGTTCGATCTCTCTTACGATTGTGCTATGGTGCCGCCCGAGCAGTTTCCCGATGCAACGCGCCGAGTTTCCCCGACTCAGCTCCCGGGAGATCGTCTCCCG
>JBOHEO010000168.1:0-12409 GCA_050701055.1 Pseudonocardia sp.
TACCTGGTCACCGTGGACGGCCGGCAGGGTGACAGCATCGGCGCGACCCTCGCGGAACTGTCCGCGCTCCTGCGGGAGATGGGCATGGACGACGCCGTCAACCTGGACGGCGGCGGCTCGTCGACATTGGTGTACCGCAGGTCTGGGGCGAATGCCGTCACCGTCGTCAATGACCCGTCCGACTCGTCACCTCGGCTGGTTGGTAACGGCATCGGTGTCTACGTCGGCTGACACGCTCTCGTGTCGGGGCGGGCATCCGCGCCCGCGTGCCACACTGGCCGCATGACTGCTGCGGTCCCGGACGCGCTGCGAGCCGAGGTCATCGGCGCGCTGCGGTGCGCCGGAGCCCGGTTCGCCCTGTTGCACGGCAGCAGGGTCGTCGGAACGCATCGCTGCGACTCAGATCTGGACGTCGCAGCCTGGTGGGTCTGCGCCGCGCCTGCGCCCTTCGAGGTGCTGCTCCCCGCGGGCGTCGACCTGGTGGTCCTGAACGGCGCCCCACTCGAGCTGGCGGGCCGGATCGCCTTGCACGGCATCCTCCTGTTCGATGACGACCCACCGGCCAGGGTGCGCTGGGTGGCGAGTACCCGCAAGATCTACTCCGACGAGCAGCCGCGGATACTTCGGAGCCATCGCGAGTTCGCCGAGAGTGTCCGACGTGGTCGATGAGATCCGGGTTCTCCGGCTTCTCCGATCGATCACCGACGACCTCGCCGTACTTCAACGCGAGGCGTCCGCCGATGATCAGCGACGGGCCGACCTGCTGTGGATACGCGGCGTCAAGTACACCTTCGTCACCGCGATCGAGGCCTGTGTGGACGTCGCGCAGCATATCTGTGCCTCGCAGGGCTGGGGTCCACCGCGGGACAACGGTGACGCCGTGCGACTGCTCGGATCCCACGGCGTGCTGCCGGCCGACCTCGCTGCCCGCCTGAGCAGGGCAGTGGGCTTCCGGAACGTGCTGGTCCACGAGTACGTCGCGGTCGACGACGATGTCGTGCTCGCCCGGCTGGACGATCCATCCGACCTCGCCGAGTTCGTCGCCGCCGTCGCCGGGTGGGCGGTCCCCGGTGGTTGTTCCCCCGCCCCCTGATAACGCAACGAACGGCACCACGGATGTCGATCTGCTGACGTGTCATGTCCCCAACCGTCCCACGCACCAGCCACTGTCCGGTCGAGGCTGCGTGCCGGTCGCCTTAGGCTGCTGATACCGGTGAGGATGTCCGGGCGGGAAGGGACTCCGAATGGCGAGCACCAAGGAATGGTTCGAGACGGTCGCCGAGGCGCAGCGCCGGGCAAAGAAACGGCTCCCGAGGTCGGTCTACCTGGCGCTCGTCGCCGGGTCCGAGCAGGGCCTCACATCGAGGGACAACGTCGCGGCCTTCAGCGAGCTCGGCTTCCGCCCGCACATCGCCGACCTTCCCCGCAGGCGTGACCAGTCTACGACGGTGCTCGGTCAGGAGATCTCCTTTCCGGTGATCATCTCGCCCACCGGGGTCCAGGCCGTGAGCCCGGACGGGGAGGTCGCCGTTGCGCGCGCCTCGGCGGCGGTCGGCACAGCTATCGGACTGAGCTCGATGGCCAGCAAGCCGATCGAGGACGTCGCCGCCGCCAACCCGAAGACGTTCTTCCAGATGTACTGGGCCGGGAGCCGGGACCGGATCGTGGCGCGTGCGGACCGCGCGAGGAGGGCCGGGGCGCAGGCGCTGATCGTCACCCTGGACTGGTCGTTCGCGACCCGACGGGACTGGGGCAGTCCGCCCATCCCCGAGCGGCTCGACCTCAAGGCGATGATCAAGTTCGCTTCCGAGGGAATCCTTCGCCCGACGTGGATGCTCGACTTCCTGCGCCACGGTGGTCTGCCCGACCTCACCACCCCCAATCTCGCCGCACCCGGCGAGAACGCGCCCACGTTCTTCGGGGCGTACGGCGAGTGGATGATCACCGCGCCACCAACCTGGGACGACATCAGATGGCTGCGTGCGGAGTGGGGAGGGCCGTTCGCCGTCAAGGGGATCATGCATCCCGACGACGCCCGTCGGGCCGTCGACATCGGTGCCACGGCCATCTCGGTCTCCAACCACGGGGGCAACAACCTCGACGGCACACCCGCCTCGATCCGCGCGCTGCCCGGCGTCGTCGACGCGGTCGGCGACCAGGTCGAGGTGCTGCTCGACGGCGGGATCCGACGCGGCGGCGATGTCGTCAAGGCGCTCGCGCTGGGTGCCCGGGCCGTCATGATCGGCCGGGCCCATCTGTGGGGGATGGCCGCGAACGGCGAGGCCGGGGTCAAGAACGTCCTGGAGATCCTCCACAGCGGGATCGACGAGGCGCTCCTCGGCCTCGGTCGGGCGTCGATCCACGATCTCGTTCCCGACGACGTGATCGTCCCACCCGGCTTCACGCGGGGGCCGAAGAACTGACGACGGTCCGAATGAGATCCCGATCGCATCAGCTTACCTGTGGCGACTATTCGTTCAAACGTGGAGGTATCATTTCCAGAAGCTCTTTCAGGACGGGTGCCGGACGTAAACATTCAGCCGGTCGGCTGACCTGCGGTCGTACGCCGGTGATGGGAGCTCCCGGCGACATGGGCGTGTCGGTCCCGGTGTGATCGTCGGGTGTGCGGTTTGATCTTCCGGTGTCCGCGCCCCTACATCGACAGCCCGACCCGCCAGATCATGACCGCGCCGCCGCCGCCGCCTCCGCCTCCGCCGCCTCCGCCGACGCACCCAAGAACTTCACCACGACCGGCCTCCCGGTTCAGCAGGCCCGCCGCGGTTGTTCTCTACCTAATCCCTTGGTAGAGTCCAATCATGCCGACCGGGGCCGGACCGCGGATGACTCTGCCGACTCAATTGGTGCTCAGAGCGATCATCGCCGATCCGACCCGTCCGATGTACGGCCTGGAAATCTGCCGCGCGGCGGAGCTGCCGTCGGGCACGATCCATCCCATTCTCGCCCGCCTGGAAGGGCTCGGTTGGCTGGAGAGCCATTGGGAGCGGACCGATCCTCACCAGGAGGGTCGACCACGCCGCCGGTACTACCGGCTGACCTCTGACGGCACTCAGCAGGCCTACGCCGCTCTGGCTCGCGTACGTACACCCGAGCCGCTGCTGGCTCGACTGCGGCTCGGCCTCGCCGGGGGAGCATCGTGAACCACACTTCCCACCCGCGGGTCAGTATCGCTTTCCCAGCAGCAAGTGAAGCGCGCAATCCGGAGATCGTGCTTCCGGTCATTGCCCGGGTTCGGCCTTCGGTGCACGGATGAGTCGACGGGTCATTTCACCACATGCTGGCCGAGGCGAGCGGGAGTCGGCACAGCAACGACTGGCTCAGCATCGGGTGAGTCTGGCCGTGGCTGGGCTGCCACCTCAGTGGCGGGAACGTTACGACGAGGAGTGGCGCAATGAGCTCGATGAACTAGTGGGCCGTGTCCAGCTGCGCTATGCAGCGCAGCAGCTTGTCAGCGCCTGGTCGTTGCAGCGTGCGTTGCGAGGGCGTTCGCCAGCGCCGGAACCGGGCAAGGACTCGGCGAAACTGGCGCCCGCGTCCGCGACGCTGGGCCGTCTCGGTGCCGGGGCTGTGGGTGGATTCGCCCTCTATGTCCAACCTCTGCTCCTCGCCGGGCTTGCCGCCGTGGTCGTGGTCACCACAGTCCTGGTGGGAGTGATCTCAACGGTCGCTGTGCTGGCCTACGACAAAGGCTGTTCCCGACCACATACACAGCATCACCGGTCTGCCCGCCCCAGGCTGAGTCCGTCGGCGATTAGGCGGGCGGTCAGCCTGCTGCTGGTCACGAAGACTCCGGCTCCTCACCCGAAGCACGCTGTCATTTCACACCAGGACTGAGACGAGATGACGAATACTACGGCCAACGATGGAGTACGTAATGACCCACAGCACGACAGCGAGGGAAACCGACTTCAACAGCGCGAATAGCACCGTCGTGGAAGGGTATGCGGCATTCCGCAGTTACCGGACCTGGTATCGGGTGGTGGGAGATCTCGACGCGCGTCAGGCGCCGCTCATCGTGGTACACGGTGGACCTGCGGCTGGCCACGACGCCCTTGTCTCCTATGCCGACTTGGCTGCTGAGGGAAGGGCGGTCGTGTTCTACGACCAACTCGGTTGCGGACGGTCAACAAGGCTACCCGAAGCTGATGCCGACTTTTGGACCTTCGCGCTCTTTCTGGAAGAACTCGCCAACCTTCTAGCGACGCTCGGGATTGCCGACAACTACCATCTGCTTGGGCATTCCTGGGGTAGCTTTGTTGTGGCCGAACACGCCGCAACCCACCCTGCTGGGTTGTCTTCGCTGGTTCTCGCCGACAGTGGTGTACCGCAGGAGGTCATGGCTGGACGCGAGCAGGCGCGAACTCGACTCCCGGAGGATGTGCAGGCGGCGTTGCGCCAGCACGAAGCTGCCGGCACGACTGATTCACCGGAGTACATGCAGGCTGCGCAGATGTTCTACGAACGCCACTTGTTGCGAACACGGCCCTGGCCGGACGAAGCCATGCGCTCACTTGCCAACATGCAAGAAGGCATGGCAATCATAACCACCCTGACCGGCCCCGACGCTGTTACTCTGACCGGCCGCCTTCGCGACTGGAACATGCTCGACTGTCTCAGGCAGATTCAGGTACCGACCCTGTGTCTCAACGGGACCTATGAGCCGGTCGCCGCAGTATTACCATTCCTCGAGCACATCCCGGACGTGCGGTGGGCGGTGCTGCCCAACTCGAGTCACTTCCCGAATATCGAGGAACGTGACCTCACCATGCGCATTGTCGGCACCTTTCTCAACCTGCAGGACAACTGAAACAGAGGCCGCGGTCGTTACCCACCGCCCCACGCCAGCCGGGCTCTGCAGCGTGCCGGCCGGCGCCGACCATCGCCAGATGATCGCGTACCGGCTGACGCCAGCAGCGACCGCCAGGCATTCGGACGGTTCGAATATCTGCGCTGCGTCGGTATACCCAATTGGGGTATCAGAATTGGGAGGCTGGGCAGCGCCGCTTCAACCCGACCGGCTTGCAAGGATGGGGCACATGCCCGACATGCGACAGCGTGGTCCACAACCAGCCCCCGAGCCCCCAAAGATCCGGTTGGCGCCAGGGTTAGCCGATCAGACGCTGCGCGAGTTGGCGCCGCTGCTGGCCGAGGAGGGCATCGACGTCGACAACATCGACGTGCCCGACATGGAGACTGAGGTGCCCCGAGGTTCTCGGACCACGACCCGATAGGGTTGTATCCGAAAGGTGGCACCGGAAATGCCAAAGAAATATCGTACATACAGTCCCGAGTTCGGGACCAAGCCGTAAGGCTGGTGATCGAGGCATCGCGCCCGACCGCGCAGGTCGCGCGCGAACTCGGCGTCAATGAGGGAACCTTGACCAACTGGGTATCGAAGTATCGTGCGGAGCACGCTGGCGACGAGCCAGCACTGACCGTCAGCGAACGAGTCCGATTGAACGAGGCCGAGCGGCAGCTTCGAGAACTCCGCATGGAGAACGAGTTCCTGAAAAAGCCCCCAGTGCGTTAGCAGCGCACGCTGGGATCTGCGCGGGGGGCCGCCGCAAGGGCGGTCCCTACCGCGATCGGGTGCCGGTGTCGGCAACGGATGGAAACAGCTCCCGGCGATTGCCGGACAGCGGTTGCGGGCGGATCAGACGGGCGGCGTACGAGCTGTTCAGTCGGCAGGGTGTCCGTGACGTCGGTGTTGGCTCGTTGATCGCGCGGCCGCGCGTGTAACGAGCCCGGCCCGACCGTTTCGGTCGGACCGGGCCCTGGTCGTGCGGGTCGTTACAGGCCGAGCTTCTCGGCGGCGAGACGGCTACCCTCAACGCGCGCCTTGATCTTGTCGAACGCGACCTCCCGAGCGTAGTCCGGCGAGCCGTGGTTGGGCTTCTCGTCAATGGAGAACGGCGAGAACCCGCAGTCGTCGGTGGACCCGATCTGCTCCTTGGCGATGAAGTTCGCCGCCCGGATCAGGTTGTCCGCGATCTCCTGCGCGCTTTCCACCCGCGGGCTCTGGGTGACTGTGGTGCCGATGTAGGCCATCTGGGTCACGCCGTCGGCGTCGCTGCGCAGGTGCTGGCCGATCGACTCGAACACCGGGTCCTTGTCTCGCTCGGAGGCGAGCTGGATGAGGAAGTATCCGGCGTTGATGTCGAACATGCTGCCCAGCAGGTTGTTGTAAGGCACGTCGGCGGAGTGCACCGAATCGCGGTCCCCACCGGGGCAGGTGTGGATACCGATGTTCTTCCGCTCCTCAGCCGTGAACCGGGCCATCACCCGGTTGTTCAGCTCGATGAAGTGCGGGAGGAGCCCGGCGCCGGTCCACGGGTTGCGGGCGTCCTCACGAGTGGCCAGCCGGCCCTCGGTGAAGTCCACCGACACCCGAGCCGCACCCGCGGCGAAGGCCCCGCGGATGTCCTTCTCGCACTCGTCGATGAGTGCGGCCTCGAAGTCCTCGCGGGAGTAGTCCTCCACCGGGTCCTTCAGCGGGTAGAGCAGCGCCAGCATCGACGGCGCGATGACGGCCTGTTTCATCGGCTTGCTCGCGTAGGCGATCGACTTCTTGAGGGAGTCGGCCGCGTACTGGTTGTAGGCGAACGGGCCGCGCTCCAGCTTCGGCAGCTGTCGGCCGTGGCCGTCAGCGAAGATCGCGAAGAACTGCCCACCCGGGCCGAGGCTCGGAGCCAACCCGGTGCCGGCCAGGGTGGTGGCGATCGGGTAGGTGGCGAACGACGACCAGCGCTGCTCGCCGTCGGAGATGATCGGTGACCCGGTGGCCTCGAAACGCTCGATCGAGTCCTTGATCGCGGCGTCCTGCTCCTTCTCCAGATCGGCTTCGTCGATCTCGCCCGCGTCGAACTTGGCGTAGGCCTGCTGCAACTTAGTCGGCCGGGGCAGTGAACCCACTGGCTCGGTGGGGATGCCGGTAGCGGTGCGGGGGTCGTAATCACCCATGGACGAATCTCCTCCTTGAGATCCGACGAGGAACGCGGACGCATCCAGATGGACGCGCCGCGCGACCTCGGCGTGCTCGACGATGGATTGGCGAATCGATCACGTACACCTGATCTGACCCGGTCCCTGATGGCCGGCCACTGTCGAGGCGCCGACGTAGGAGGCAGGCCTGTCTCGGGCTCGCTCCCGAAGAATAGTCCGATCCGCATGGGTGGGTCAACGAGCGGATTCTGCCGCCCCTGATCGTGGCGTTACCATGATTTCTGCCGGGATTTCTCATGATTCTGCCGGTTTGCCGGATGTGTGACAGCGGTAGCATGAGCGAGACCGGTCCGTCTAGTGCCTGATCTGTCGAGTGAACGCCGGGCAGTGGATCGCGCAGCTCACCCGCTCGATCTCGCCAAACCGACGACCGACCGCCTGCCGGCCCGCATCCCCCCGCGTAGCCCGCATCCCCCCGCAACGAACGGCACTTCCGTCCAGACCTGCTGGACGGAAGTGCCGTTCGTTCAGCTGCGTTGCGGGGGCCGGGACGGCCGGGAGTGGCAGGAGGCCGGATCACATTTCTCGCACCAGCGTGACAACCCGGACCAGGGAGGGGTCCGTCGGTGTCGAGCCGAACCCGAACCGCACCGGCGGCGTGACCGCGGCGAGGGTGCCCTGATCGTCGCCCTCCCACGAGACCGCGGCGGAGCTGATCCGGTGCAGGTCCAGCGCGGCGTAGTACTCCTGGTGCCCACCGTCCGCGCTACCTCGAGTGCGTACCCCGGGCAGCACTCGGCAGGCCACGACATCAACCGCGGAGATCCACCACCGCGCCGTCGCCAACCGACGAGGCATGAGCCGAAGCAGCAGACCCAGCGGCGGGCGGCCGCCGACGTCGAACGTGACCTGCAGCGGACCGGCCGTGATCCCCCACCGCGGCCCGCACACCGAGGCATGCACGGGCGTCAACCGGATCTCGTCGAACCGGTAGATGCCCGCCACGAAGTCGGCGACGTCGCGCGACGGGGCAAGCAGCACCCGGTGACCGTCGGGCTGCTCCACCATCACGTCGGTGAACGCCCCGAACGGTGATCGAGGCCAATGCCCGACGACGACGCGCAGACCGATGGCAGTGCCGAGGCCGGCGATGCTGCCGTCGAAGCGATCGATCACGGTATGCGGATGACCCGCCGAGCGCATCCGCGAAACCTCGGACGCGCCTACCTCCGCCATCAAGGTGGGGAACTCGTCCCGGCGTTCACGCGTCCTCAGTACGTGGGACGAACGGGCGCTTGCCTAGGGTGGCTGCTCACCGAGCGGCACGGCGCCGGCTCGGCGATCTCACGACGGGGTGGTGTGCGGGATGAGCGGTGACCGAGGACGACCAGGTGCCGGGCCATCCCCGCGCCGTGGGGGCAGTCCCGGGTGGGGCCAGCCGCAGCGGCCGCGGGCAGCGCAGATGCCGCCTGGCTCCGGGCGGCGATCGCCGTTGCAACCGACGTCGGTGCTTCCCCTCTCCCAGCCGCACCCGCCGGTCCGCCGGCCCACCGAACCGCCGGTCCACCGGCCCCTCGGCCCGCCGCCCCGGCGCCCGCCCGGCGCCCGGCCGACTCGATATCCCCAGTCTCGGCATCCACGGTGGCGACGTCGGATCGCAGCGGTGCTCGTCGTCGCGCTGGTGGCGATCGGTGCTTTCGCCGTCTACATCGACCAGAACCTCAACCGCGCGGCGGCGCTCCCGACCGGGTCCGCGGCCGTGCCGTCCACGGCGGGCACCAACTGGCTCATCGTCGGCTCCGACAGCCGCGCCGGCCTCACCGCGCAGGAGCAGCGGGACCTGGCCACCGGGGGCGACGTCGGCCAGCGCACCGACACGATCATGTTGCTGCACAGCGGCAGCGGCGGCGCCACCCTGGTGAGCCTGCCGCGCGACTCGTTCGTCGACATCCCGGGGCAGGGTCGCGGCAAGCTCAACGCCGCCTACACCTTCGGTGGCGCGGAGCTGCTGGTGCGCAGCGTCGAGCAGGCCACGGGGCTGCGGATCGACCACTACGCGGAGATCGGCTTCGGGGGGTTCGTGGGGGCCGTCGACGCGGTGGGTGGGGTCGAGCTGTGTGCACCGGAGGCGATCAAGGACCGCAAGGCCGCGCTCGATATCGAAGCGGGCTGCCAGGAGATGGACGGCGCGACCGCGCTCGGCTACGTCCGCACCCGCGTCACCGCGGCCTCGGACTTCGACCGGGTGGAGCGGCAGCGGGCGTTCCTCTCCGCGCTGGTGAGCCAGGCGACCAGCCCGACCACCCTGCTCAACCCGTTCCGGTTGGTACCGCTGGGCACCGCGCTGTCCGGCGCGATCACCGTCGACGACGGCGACCACGTGTGGCACCTGGCCGGACTGGGGCTTGCGATGCGGGGGCTCACCGGCGGGGATGGCATCACCACCACCGTGCCCGTGGCCGGCACCAGAAACGTGGGGGGTCAGTCGGTCGTCCGGTGGGACCGCGACCGCGCGAGCAAGCTCTTCGACGCCCTGGCCCGCGATGAGACACCATCGACGTCCGTGCTCGGCCCGTGACGGGGGAATGATCGCTGCCAACGCACGCTCAGGCAGGTGATGACCTGCATGAGGTTGCGTTCGCGGATCTACCGGCGTTACGCGGGTTTGCGGGGGCGTTTGCGTGGGGACGGTTTGGCCTCGGTGTCGGTTTTCTTCGAGGCCGGCTTGCGCGCCGGAGGCTTCTTCGGTGGGGTCGCCTCCGTGCTCGTCGGCTGGTCGGTGGTAGTGCTCGGCTGGCCGGTGGCGGGGCGTGCCGGGGCGGTCGAGCTGTCGCCCCCACCCTTCGCCGCTTCGACACTGCGCTGCAGAGCGGTGAGGAGGTCGGTCATGCTGTCGCCGCCATCGTCGGCCGGTTTCGCCGCCACCGGCGCCGGGCGGGTGTCCCCGGTGGTCTTCTTCCGCTCGATCAGCTCCACGACGGCGTCGCGGTACTCGTCGTGGAAATCGGCCGGGTCGAAGTCCGCGCCCAGGCTCTCGATGAGTGAGGCGGCCATCGTCAACTCCTGGGGCCGCAGCTCCACGTCGGCGTCGAGGATGTCGAATTCGGCGTGGCGCACCTCGTCGGGCCACAGCATCGTCTGCAGGACGATCGCCTTGTCCCGGACGCGGAGCAGGGCAAGCGTCTCGCGCTGTCGCAACGCCACCTTGACGATCGCCATCCGATCGGTCTGCAGCAAGGCCTCGCGCAGCAGGGCGTAGGGCTTGGCGGCCTTGGGTTCGGGCTCGAGGTAGTAGCTCTTGTCGTAGAGCAACGGGTCGATCTGATCCGCCGGCACGAACTCGATCACGTCGATCTCGCGTCCGGTGGCGGTGGGTAGCGTGTCGAGGTCCTCGTCGGTGAGCGTGATCAGCTCACCGTCCTCGGTCTCGTAACCCTTGACGATGTCGGCGTACTCGACCTCCTCGCCGTCGACCGTGCAGGTGCGCTTGTACTTGATCCGCCCGCCATCGGCCCCGTGCACCTGATGAAACCGGATATCGTGGTTGGACGTCGCCGCATACAGCTTGACCGGCACGCTGACCAGCCCGAACGACACCGCGCCACTCCACATTGCGCGCATGCGCACCCTTCCGAGAACTCGAGACCGTCAGTGACAGCATGACCGCGTGCAGCCCATGCTCGCCACTCCTGGGGCACTTCCGGATGGCCCCGATTGGATTTTCGAGGTCCGGTGGGACGGTGTTCGTCTGCTCGCCGACGTCCTTGACGGCCGGCTGCGGCTCACCACGAGCGCTCAGGTGGATGTGACCGGCGCCTTTCCCGAGCTGTTCGACGTGGAGCGGTTGGCCCCGGACCTGCTGCTCGACGGTGTCGTGGTGTCGCTCGCCGACGGCGTTCCCCAGGCGTCGGCACTGGTCGGACGGATGCGCCGCCCGTTCGACCCGGCGACCGTGCCCGCCCACCCCGTGACCTTCATGGTGTTCGACGTGCTGCGGCTCTACGGGGTGTCGCTCGTGGACCGCCCGCTGGGCGAGCGGCGCGCCACGCTGGAGCGGCTGTCCTTTGGCCCGGCGGCCCGGTCCGCTGTCGCGGTGTCCCCGGTCTACACCGACGGACCCGCCCTGCTGGCCGCCACCGTCCAGCGCGGGATGGTCGGCGTGGTCGCGAAGCGACGGGATTCGGTGTACCGATCCGGATGCCGTAGCGAGGGCTGGCTCGTCGTCTCTTCCTGAACGTCGGGTTTCCCCGTGAACGAGTGCGACATGCACCTCCGGCGAAGGGGGCAGGTCCGCAGTGGCTACCGTGGTACCGGTGACCAAGATGCTCACCTGGCAGGCCGACGATGGGCGCGGATTCGAAGGCACCCGGCTGCTCCTGGGTTCCGGCGGCTTCCGCGCGATGGGGCGCATGGTGCGCGTGGCTGCTGAGGGCGGGTTCACCTCGTCGTATCGACTGATCGTCGACGAGGACGGGACGATGCAGCGGGTATCGCTCACCAGCGCTACCGCCCAACGGGAGCGCCACCTCACGCTCAACCGAACCGAGGACGGCTTCTGGCTCGTCGACACCGGATCGGGCGCCTCGCGGGCGTCGTTCGACGGGGCGGTGGACGTCGATCTGGCACACAGCGCCATGTTCAACACGTTGCCGATCCGGCGCCTGGCGCTGCACCGTGGGATCGGGGACGACACCCTCAAGATGGTGTTCGTCACGCTCCCCGAGCTCCAGGTCCAGCTCGTCGAGCAGCGGTACCGCACGGTGTCCACGCTCGACGATGACGGCAGCGCGGTGGTCACGTTCTCCTGGGGCAAGTTCAGCGCGGATCTGGTGGTCGACGCCGACGGGGTGGTCATGACCTATCCCGGGGTGGCCAAGCAACAGCCGGCGCACCAGGCTGCGTCAACAGCGGGTTGACGGTTCACTTCCACCCGACCACGACCTCGCCCCGGCGGCCGAGTTCGCGCAGCTCGACCAGGGCTCCAGGGCCGCGCAGGTGCACCCGGTGCTCGAGCGGTTCGCGGGTGGCGGTCCACCGCTGCCGGGCCGCGTAGCCTGCCCGCACCGTGGCGGCCAGCCCGCCGGTGGATGCCAGTGCGCCGCGCATCGCGCCGAGCCGGCCGAGGGCGTCATCCACGGCGGCGAGCAGCGGATCCCGGTTCCCTTCGCACATCGCGAGCACCAGCTCCGGCCGGGTGCCGGCAACGCGCGTGCCGTCCGCGAACGACGACGCGGCGAGTGTCAGCGGCAGGTCGTCATCCTGCTCGCCGGCGCCGACAGCTGCCAGCACCGCGGCCATCAGGTGCGGCAGATGCGAGATCCGGGCGACCGCGAGATCGTGCTCGTCGACCGCCGCCGGCACGACGTTCGCACCGCAGGCCCAGGCCAGCTCGGCGACGTCGGCCCAGACGTCCAGGTCGAGCCCGTCGTCGGCGGCCACCGCCCAGGCC
>JBOHEO010000169.1:0-12403 GCA_050701055.1 Pseudonocardia sp.
GCACCCCATCGGCATCCCCACCGACCCGCAGACGGCCCCTCACCGCCCGCTGAGTGGCCCGTACAGCCCTCAGCCGGACCAGGCCGGGGTCCTGCTCGACCGAGTCCACGCCGCCCTGCTGCGCCACCTCGTGATGCCCCCCTCCACCGCGGCCCCGGTCGCGGTCACCCTCTGGATCGCCGCCACCCACGCCCAACCCGCCACGATCCTCGTCGACGAGGCAGACACCATCTTCGGGCCGCCACGACCTCACCGACCAGCCGCTCGTGAACCGGCTCATGGACCACCGGTTCACGAGCCAGCGGCAGGCGGCGCCCGTGAGCCGGTTCGTGAACACCCCGCACCGGCCCAGCACCCGGCCGCCGGGCCGGGCCAACCCGCCACCCCACCCGTGCCCGCGGCGGGCCCCACACCGGCGCTCAGGGCGTCGTGAGCGTGCCTGCACGCGGGCCGCGCCCGCGGGGCCTGGAAGCGGTGCCCGCACCGGCGCGGACCGCGTGGAGCGCCGAGGAGCTGATGGGCATGACCTTCCCCGAACCGCGCTGGGCCGTGCCCAGCATCGTCTGCGAGGGCGTCACCCTGCTGGCCGGGCCACCCAAGGTCGGCAAGTCCTGGATGGGACTGGGGCTCGGGCTCGCGATCGCCAGCGGCCGGCCGGCGTTCGGCACCCTGGACGTCGACCCCGGCGCGGTGCTCTACCTGGCGCTGGAGGACACCCCGCGTCGGCTGCAGGCCCGGATCCGGACCGTCCTCGCCGGCGAGCCGGCCCCGGCCGCCCTGACCCTCGGGATCACCTGCCCACCTATGCCGGCCGGCGGTGACGTGTACATCGCGGACTGGCTCGACACCCGCCCCGACGCCCGGCTCGTGGTCATCGACGTGTTCGCCAGGGTCCGGGGGACCCCACCCGCCGGGGTCGCCGCCTATGACGCCGACTACGCCGCCATCACCCGGATCAAGCGGGTGGCCGACGCCTACGGCGTTGCCGTGCTGCTCGTGCACCACGTCCGCAAGGCCGCTGCCGAGGACTTCCTCGCCACCGTCTCCGGCACCAACGGCCTCGCCGGGGCCGCCGACGCGGTGCTCGTGCTCGAACGCGCCCGCGCCCAAGCCGACGGGGTGCTGCACGTGACCGGCCGCGACGTCGACGAAACCGATTACGCACTGTCCTTCGACCCCGAGGCAGGCGCCTGGACCATCCTCACCGGGCCCGCGTCGGACTACCTCATGCGCGACACCCGCTCCACGGTGCTGCGCCACGTCCGCGAGCACCCCGGCCAACGACCCAAGCAGATCGCTGAGGCCCTACAGCTCGACCCGACCACCGTCCGCCAGACCTGCCGCCGGATGGCCGCTGACGGACAGATGCGCGCCACTCCCGGCGGGCAGTACCACCCCGCCGGTGACAGTGGTGACAACGGTGACCTGCCCGCGCTGCTGCCCCTGTCACCACTGTCACCACGTCACCCCGACCCCGCTCACCAGGACGGACCCGATCCGCCCGCTCCGGTACCCGAGTGACACGGGGCCTCCTGGGGTGAGCCGCGACGGCCGTCACCGCTGTCACTCCGCTACTGCACGGCCTCTGACCAGCACGAACACCCAGTGACACCCGAGTGACACCGCGAGCCCGGCTGTCACTCCCCGACCAGGGAGCACCCATGAGCCGCCTGCCCGCTCGCCTCACCGTCCACGACGCATGCACCGAACTCGGGATCTCCCGGTCCACCTTCTATGCGTGGCGCGCCAAGGGACGCGCGCCCCGCTGCATCAAACTCCCTAATGGGGAGATCCGCATTCGCCGAACCGACTTCGAGAACTGGCTCGACGCACTCGAAGAGGTTGCAGCGTGATGAGTACCACTTTCGATGTCCGAGTGTGGGAGATCACCTACTATCGGGGCACGCGCGCTACCTCCTACATCGTCCGGTGGAAGGTCGGACCACGCGAGTGGAAGGAGCGGTACCGAACGCGTGCGCTAGCTGACAGCTTCCGGTCAGAACTCGTCGCGGCGACCGGCAAGGGAGAGGCGTTCTCGGCGGAGACCGGGCGGCCGGTCTCCGCCGCCCGGTCCTCAAAGGAGGTGGCGTGGCTCGACTTCGCGTGCGACTACGTCGATATGAAGTGGGGTCCGGCTGCGGCCACCTACCGCCGCAGCATCTCGGAGGCGATGACGGCAATCACGGTCGCCCTCGTCGGCGGCGAGCAGCGGGACCGACCGGACGACGCCCTCATCCGGAAGGCCCTGCACCGCTGGGCCTTCAACACGAGCAAGCGGACGGCGTCGGACTGCCCGGCCGACGTGCATGTCGCTATCCGATGGGTCGGCAGGCACAGTCCGCCAGTCGCTCGCCTCGCAGAGCCAGCCGTGCTGCGCAGGGTCCTCACTGGCATCAGTGTGAAGCTCGACGGAACTCCCGGGGCCGCAAGCGTCGTCAACAAGCGTCGGCGCGTGCTGTACAACGCCGTTGAGTACGCAGTGGAGCGCGGGTACCTTGATGGCAATCCGCTGCCGGCGTTCAAATGGAAGGCGCCGAAAGCGGCGAGCAGTATCGACCGCCGATCTGTGGTGAACCCCACTCAGGCGCGCGTCCTGTTGAACGCCGTAAGGGAGACGAAACGCAGCGGCCCGCGGTTGGTGGCGTTCTTCGCGCTGCTGTACTTCGCCGGACTCCGCCCGGAGGAGGCGGCGAACGTACGCAAGCACAATCTCTCGTTGCCTGGATCAGGCTGGGGAGAGATCTACCTGGACGAAGCCACACCACACGCAGGGTCGGACTGGACGAACGACGGTCGGCAGCGCGACCAACGACAGCTCAAGAACAGGGCACGCGGGGAGGGCCGCACCGTCCCGGCTACGCCGGAGCTGACCGAGCTGCTGCAACAGCACGTAGCGGCGTACGGGACTGGTCCTGACGGCCGCCTGTTCCCGGGTGAGCGAGCCGAGGAGCTGCCCAAGCTCACCTACATGCGGGCATGGCGGGCGGCTCGACGGCTGGCCTTCACGCCCGAGGTGGCCGCAACGCCGCTCGGGGCGACGCCCTACACGCTCCGGCACGCGTGCGTCTCCACGTGGCTCAACGGTGGGGTACCGGCCCCCCAGGTCGCTGAGTGGGCCGGCCACTCGGTAGAGGTGCTGCTGAAGGTCTACGCGAAGTGCCTCGACCGCCAGGACGCCACGGCGCGCCAGCGAGTGATGGAGGCGCTCGGTCACCGAACCGCGTAAGCGGAACTTGGGCGCGTATTGGGCGCGGACGCTCGGCGACGGCCATTGCGAGCCGGTGACGGCCGGACACACCAAGATCAGCCCCCTACTGGTTCAGCAGGTGAGGAGCCGTTCCGGCTGGTCGCGCAGGTGTGCCCCCGGCAGGATTCGAACCTGCGCCACCGCCTCCGGAGGGCGGTGCTCTATCCCCTGAGCTACGGGGGCCGTAGCCCGACGAGACTAGCGCACGCCCGCACCTACAGCGGCAGCGGCGTCCCGCCCCGCCCGACCAGCAACTGCCTCAGATACTCGCTCTCGGCCGCCTGCGAGGAGGCCATCTGCGCGGCCAGGTTCCGCACCTGAGGCACTGCCGCGTGCTGCGCCCCGTAGGCCAGCATCGTCGTCCCGCCCTCGTGATGGCGCAGCATGAGCTGCAGGAACCGCACGTCGAGCTCAGCGCCGGTCGTCGCCCGGAGCGAGCCGAGCTCCTCGGTGCTCGCCATCCCGGGCATCGTCGCCACCCCACCACCGGTGAGGTCGTGATCGTGGCCGGTGACATCCGACATCCACGCCATGTGTCCACCGGTAGGCAGCGGCGCGGCGTCCCACAGCGCCAACCACCCCTGCATGCGCCCGATCTGCGCGATCTGGGTGGACTCGATGTCAAAGGCGAGCCCGCGGACCGCCGGGTCGGTGCTGTGGTCACGTGCCCAGCTCGCCATCTGCACCGCCTGCTCGTGGTGCACGCTCATGTCCTGCGCGAACCCGACGTCGACGGAGTCGGCCGCCGGCTCGGCCGGAGCACCTGGCAGCCCGACGAGCAGCCCTGCCGCGGCCCCCAGGAGGAGCAGGGCGAGCGACCCGGCGATGACAACGAGGATCCGGGGCCAGGGCGGTCGGGTCCCGGTCGGGCGCGCCGGGACCGAAGCGGAGGTGAGATCGGACGGAGCAGTCACGACGTCCACTATGCCGTGGCTCGGTGCAGCGATCACCCGGCCGAGCCCGGGACGGCCTCCGCCTTGACGGTGGTGCCGTTGATCTCGCTGACGGCCGGTGGTGGGACGAACGGCGGTGGGTCGTCCTGCACGAAGGCGCCCGGGCCCATCTCGTTGCAGCTCGCGCCCACCTCGGGGTGGGTGTACGGGTTGATCCGCAGTGCCTGGATGAACTGGTCGATCCGGATGTCGCCCGGATCTGACAGCTTCAACTGGTGGCCCCAGGACTGTAGCGAGATCGGCTGATCGAGCCCGGGGAAGGGTGACATCACGGTGTACGACTGGTTCTCGGCCTTTACGCGGAGGGCGTCCAGCGCCGCCCCGGTGATCTGGTCGGGGTTGTAGGCGATCCACACCGCGCCGTGCTCGAGGGAGTGCACAAAATTCTCGGAGCGCACCGGCTGGGGATACACGACCCCGTTGCAGGCCGCCCATGCGAAGTCATGCGCCCCCCCGAACGGGGGGCTTTGCGTGTAGGCGACCTGGCTTTCCGGCGTGACGTGCTGACCGCCCTGGTAGTTCTCCACCACGACGCCCTCGATGTTCGTGGACGGGTCCTGGTTCTCCGCGGTGGCGGTGAACGGCGCGAGCGCCTCGATGCGACCGGCGTTCTCCTGGTCGCGGAGGAACGCATAGCCGAATACGCCACCCGCGAAGATCACGACGGCCAGCACGGCCAGGATCGTGCCCCACGGGACGGACCTCCGGGTGACGACCGCCGTCCGCGCGTTACGGACCGCTCTGCTGCTCTTGCCGCTGACCATGAACCGTCCAGACTGTGTTCGCCGCCGGCTGCCGCTCGTACTCGGCGGTGTCCTCTTGTCGGTGTCCCCTTGCGGTATCAGAGTGTAGGAGCGCCACCTGATCCGACGCTGAGCAGCACTCCCTAGAATCGGCCCGGTGACTCCCGCCCAACTCGCCGACCTGGTCCGTGCTGCCGTGTCCGACGTCCTCACCGACCGCGGTCTGGATCTCGCTGCGCTGCCCGACGACGTCGGCATGGAGCGCCCGCGCAGCCTCGAGCACGGCGACTACGCCACCAACCTCGCATTACGAATGGCCAAGAAGGCCGGCGTGGGACCCCGTGAGCTGGCCGGTTGGTTGGCCGACGCGTTGGCCGCGCGGGAGGGCATCGCGAGCGCCGAGGTGGCCGGGCCGGGCTTCATCAACCTGCGGCTCGCGGCGGCCGCGCAGGGCGCACTCGTCGGCGAGGTGTGCCGGGCCGGCGACGCCTACGGCACCGGTGACGAGCTGGCCGGTCGGTCGATCAACCTGGAGTTCGTCTCGGCGAACCCCACCGGCCCGATCCACCTCGGCGGCGCGCGCTGGGCCTCGGTGGGCGACGCCCTGGGCCGGGTGCTCGCGGCACGCGGGGCCAAGGTCACGCGGGAGTACTACGTCAACGACGCCGGCGGCCAGATCGACCGCTTCGCCGCCTCGCTGGTGGCCGCTGCGCTGGGTGAGCCCACCCCGGAGAACGGCTACGGCGGCGCCTACGTCGGTGAGATCGCCGCGCAGGTACTCGCCGCCGAACCGGGCACGCTGGAGCTGGCCGCCCCGGAGCGCGAGGCGGTGTTCCGCCGGGTCGGCCTCACCTTGATGATCGACGAGATCACGGGCGCGCTGCACGCGTTCGGCACCGACTTCGACGTCTGGTTCTCCGAGCGGGAACTGCACGAGTCCGGGGCGGTGGAGGCCGCGGTGCACCGCCTCAGGGAGTCGGGCAACCTCTTCCAGGCCGATGACGCCTGGTGGTTGCGGACCACCGACCAGGGTGACGACAAGGACCGGGTGGTCATCAAGAGCGACGGGTGCCCGGCCTACATCGCGGCCGACATCGCTTACTACCTGGACAAGAGGGCCCGCGGGTTCGAAAAGTTGATCTACATGCTGGGTGCGGACCACCACGGCTACGTCCCCCGGCTCCGCGCGGTGGCGGTGGCGTTCGGCGACGCCCCGGACACCGTCGAGGTGCTCATCGGGCAGATGGTCAACCTGGTGCGCGACGGCGAGCCGGTGAAGATGAGCAAGCGGGCCGGCACGGTGCTCACCTTGGCGGACCTCGTCGACGCGGTCGGGGTGGACGCCGCCCGCTACGCCCTCGTCCGGTCCTCGGTGGCCTCCACGTTGGACATCGACCTCGCCCTGTGGACCCGGCGTACCAGCGACAATCCCGTCTTCTACGTCCAGTACGCGCACGCCCGGCTTGCGTCGCTCGCGCGCAACGCGGCCGACCTGGGCCTGGAACCCGGCGAGGGGTACGCGCTGCTCGACCATGCCCGCGAGGGCGACCTGATCCGCACGCTCGGTGAGTTCCCGGCCGTCGTGCGCGCAGCCGCCGAGCTGCGCGAGCCGCACCGCGTCGCTCGCTATCTCGAGACGCTGGCCAGCGCCTATCACAAGTTCTACGACAGCTGCCGGGTGTTGCCGATGGGCGACGAGGACATCACCGACCTGCACCGGGCCCGGCTCGCGTTGTGCGTCGCGGCCCGCCAGGTGCTGGCCAACGGCCTCGGCCTGCTCGGCGTCACCGCCCCGGAGCGCATGTGAACGCCCACCCCGCCGGACCGCTGCACGCCGGCATCCAGTTCCCGTCCGAGACGGCCGGTCCGCGGCCGGTGGACGCCGCGCAGCTGGACGGCCTGGCGCCGGTGGTGTGGCCGCGGGGCGCGGCCCGCGGCGAGGACGGTGTGCTGCGCGTGGCCGGGGTCGATGTGCACGACCTCGCCGAGCGGTACGGCACCCCGCTGTTCGTCGTGGACGAGGACGACTTCCGCTCCCGCGCAGCCGAGTTCGCGGCCGCGTTCGGCGCTGGCTCGGTGCATTACGCGGCCAAGGCCTTCCTCTGCACGGAGGTGGCCCGCTGGGTGGCCGAGGAGGGTTTGAGCCTGGACGTGTGCAGTGGCGGCGAGCTCGCGATCGCGCTGCGCGCCGGATTCCCCGCGGGTCGAATCGCCTTGCACGGCAACAACAAGAGCATGGACGAGCTGATCGCCGCCGTCGAGGCCGGCGTCGGGCGGGTCGTGCTCGATTCGTTCCACGAGATCGCCCGGCTGGACGCGATCGCCCGCGAGCGGGGCGTCGTCGCGCCGGTGATGATCCGGGCGACGGTCGGGGTCGAGGCGCACACCCACGAGTTCATCGCCACCGCGCACGAGGACCAGAAGTTCGGCTTCTCCATCGCGGGAGGCAAGGACAGCGCGGCTGCTGAGGCGGCGCGGCGGGTGGTCAAGGCCGACGGGCTGGCGCTGGTCGGGCTGCACAGCCACATCGGCAGTCAGATCTTCGACACCGAGGGTTTCCAGGTCGCCGCACGCCGGGTCGTGGCGCTGCTCGCCGACCTTCATCGCGAGCATGGGCGTGCAGCGCTCACGGCGTTGACCACCCTCGACCTCGGCGGCGGTTTCGGCATCGCCTACCGCACCGGCGAGACGCCGCTGGACATCTCCGAGGTGGCCGAGGAGCTGCGCGGGATCGTCAAGCGCGAGTGCCACGCCGCCGAGCTGGACGTCCCGGAGATTGCGGTGGAGCCGGGTCGGGCGATCGTCGGGCCCGGCACGGTCACGCTGTATGAGGTGGGGACGCTCAAGGACGTGCCGCTCGGCGGGTTCGCGCGCCGGTACGTCAGCGTCGACGGTGGGATGAGTGACAACATCCGCACCGCGCTCTACGACGCGGTCTACGACTGCCGGCTGGTGTCGCGGTCCTCGGCCGCCGACAGCCCCGACGGCTCGGCGGAGGCGGTGCTGTCGCGGGTGGTCGGCAAGCATTGCGAGTCCGGCGACATTGTGGTGCGCGACTGCTGGCTGCCCACCGACCTCGCGCCGGGGGACCTGCTGGCGGTGGCCGCGACCGGGGCGTACTGCTACTCGATGGCCAGCTCCTACAATCGGCTGCCGCGCCCGGCCGTGGTGGCGGTGCGCGACGGTGCGGCGCGGGTGCTGCTGCGCAGGGAGACCCTGGAGGACCAGTTCCGGCTCGAGGTGCTCGGGTGAACCCGGTCACGACGTGGCCGCTCGGGGCCGGGGAGACACGATGACGATGCGGGTGGGAGGAGTGGTGTGAACCTCAGGCCCATCCGGGTGGCGCTCCTGGGCTGCGGCACCGTCGGCCGGGAGGTGGTCCGGCTGCTGCACGCCCAGGCCGACGAGCTCACCGCCCGGATCGGCGCGTCGGTCGAGCTGGTCGGGGTGGCCGTGCGCCGCCCGCACCGGCACCCCGGGCTCGGCGATCTGATCACCACCGATGCCCACACGCTCGTCGGCCGGGACGACGTCGACGTCGTCGTCGAGGTCATCGGGGGCATCGAGCCGGCCCGGTCACTGCTGCTGGAGGCGCTGAAGTCGGGCAAGTCGGTGGTCACCGCGAATAAGGCGCTGCTGGCCGAGGACGGCCCCGCCCTCGCCGAGGCGGCCGACGCGTCCGGCGCCGACCTGTACTACGAGGCATCCGTCGCCGGTGCGATCCCGCTGCTGCGCCCGCTACGGGAGTCGCTCGCGGGCGACCGGATCACCCGGGTGGCCGGCATCGTCAACGGCACCACCAACTTCATCCTGTCCGCGATGACGGCGTCGGGCGCCAGCTACGCCGATGCCCTCGAGGAAGCCACCCGGCTCGGCTACGCGGAGGCCGATCCGAGCGCCGACGTCGACGGTTACGACGCCGCGTCCAAGGCCGCGATCCTGGCCTCGTTGGCCTTCCACACCCGGGTGACCGGCTCCGATGTGTACTGCGAGGGCATCAGGCGGGTCACCGTCGCCGACATCGCCGCCGCCGAGGGCATGGGTTGCGTGATCAAGCTGCTGGCGATCTGTGAGCGTACGGGTGGGCGGGGAGAAAGCACAGCCGAGGCTGTAGAGACGGTGTCCGCACGCGTGTACCCCGCGATGATCCCGAAGGCGCATCCGCTGGCGGCGGTGGACGGCGCGTTCAACGCGGTGTTCGTGGAGGCCGAGGCGGCCGGACAGCTCATGTTCTACGGCCAGGGCGCCGGTGGCGCGCCCACGGCGAGTGCGGTGCTCGGTGACCTCGTCGCGGTGGCCCGCAATCGGGTCGTGGGCGGGCGCGGGCCCCGCGAGTCGAGCTACGCGAGCCTTCCGGTGCGCCCGTTCGGCGCGGTGCCCACTCGCTACCACGTGAGCCTCGAGGTGGTCGACCGGGCCGGCGTGCTGTCGATGATCGCCGGCGAGTTCGCCCGGCACGGGGTGAGCATCGCCGCGGTGCGCCAGACCGGTGGCGGCGAGGGCGGCGACGGGTCGGCCCGGCTGGTCGTCGTCACCCATGCCGCTCCCGAGGCGTCGCTCGCCGCCACCGTCGAACTGCTTGCCGGACTCGATGCGGTGCTGGCGGTCGACAGCGTGCTGCGGGTCGAGGATCTGGGCCGCACGGCCCCGGGGATGGGATCGTGACCGGGCTTGCCGCGAATGCGGCCGACGGGCGTCCGCGAGGAGGACTCGTGAGCACGACAGGGGTTCGCACAGTGGGCTGGCCCGGCATCATTGAGGCATACCGGGACCGGATGCCGGTGCGGCCGGGGTGGCGGATCGTCACCCTCGGTGAGGGTGGCACCCCGCTGTTGCCGGCTCCGCACCTGTCGGAGCTCACCGGCTGCGAGGTGTTCCTCAAGGTCGACGGTGCCAATCCGACCGGGTCGTTCAAGGACCGCGGCATGACCGTCGCCGTCACCGACGCGCTCGCGCACGGCAAGAAGGGGGTGCTGTGCGCGTCCACCGGCAACACCTCGGCGTCGGCCGCGGCCTACGCCGCCCGGGCGGGCATGGCCTGCGCCGTCCTCATCCCGCAGGGCAAGATCGCGCTGGGCAAGCTGGCCCAGGCCGTCGCGCACGGGGCCCGGATCCTGCAGATCGACGGCAACTTCGACGACTGTCTGGAGCTGGCGCGCAAGACCGTCGCGAACTACCCGGTGAGCTCGCTGGTCAACTCGATCAACCCCACCCGGATCGCGGGCCAGTCCAGCGCCGCGTACGAGATCTGCGACGAGCTCGGCCGCGCACCCGATGTGCACTGCCTCCCGGTGGGGAACGCGGGCAACATCACCGCCTACTGGGCCGGCTACCGCGCTTATCTCGCCGACGGGTTGATCCCCGAGCCGCCCCGGATGTTCGGCTACCAGGCCGCCGGCGCGGCGCCCCTGGTGCACGGCGAACCGGTGAAGAACCCCGAGACCATCGCCACGGCGATCCGGATCGGGGCACCGGCGTCGTGGGGAGCCGCGATCATCGCCAAGGAGCAGTCCCGCGGGCAGTTCGCCGCGGTCACCGACGACGATATCCTCGCCGCCTACCGCCTGCTCTCCGCCCGGGAGGCGGTGTTCGTGGAACCGGCGTCGGCGGCGAGCGTGGCCGGTCTGCTGCAGTCCGTGGGGGACGGCTCGTTGCTCCGCGGCTCGCTGGTGGTGTGCACCGTCACCGGGCACGGTCTCAAGGACCCGGACACCGCCCTGCTCACCGCCCCGGAGGCTGTGGTCGTGCCGATCGACCCCGTCGCGGTGGCCGAGGCCCTGGAACTGCACTGATGGGCTGGTTGAGTGGCTGAGATCACAGATGTCCGGGTACGGGTGCCGGCATCCTCGGCGAACCTCGGCCCCGGTTTCGACTCGCTCGGGATCGCCCTGTCGCTCTACGACGAGGTCGAGGCCTGCGTCACCGCCGACGGGGTGCACGTCGAGGTGATCGGCGAGGGTGCCGGCCAGGTGCCGTGCGACGAGACGCACCTGGTCGTGCGGTCGATGCGCGCGGCGTGGAGCCACTTCGGCGACGCACCGTCGGGGCTGCGGCTGCGGTGTCGCAACGCCATCCCGCACTCGCGGGGGCTGGGTAGCTCGGCGGCCGCCGCGGTCGCCGGAGCGGTGGCTGCCGCCGTGCTCGTCGGGCGCGATCCGGAGCTGGAGCGCGATGCGTTACTGCAGATCACGGCCGATATGGAGGGGCACGCGGACAACGTGGCCGCGAGCCTGCTCGGTGGGTTCGTGATCGCCTGGGAGTCCTCGGGTGGGCTGTCCTCGGGGTGTGCTCGGGGGGCGGAGTCCTCGGGTGGGCTGTCCTCGGGCGGGAATGTCGCGCAGCGGTACACCACCGTCCGGTACAAGGCCGTACGACTCGACGCGCACCGGAGCGTCATCCCGGTGGTGCTGGTCTCCGGCGTCAAGTCGTCCACCGCAACCACTCGGGGCCTGCTTCCCGATCGCGTGCCGCTCGCCGATGCCGCGTTCACAGGCAGTCGCACGGCTCTGGCAGTGCTGGCGTTCACCCAACGTCCCGAACTGCTCCTGCCGGCCACCGAGGACCGGCTGCACCAGGGCTATCGCCGACCGGCGTACCCGGCGTCGGCGGACCTGGTGGACGCGTTGCGCAACCACGGGACACCGGCCACCATCTCCGGTGCCGGGCCGTCGGTGCTCGCGCTGACCGTTGACGGGATACTGCCGGCCGGGCTGGATCTGCGTGGCTTCACACCGTGCGTGCTGCCCGTTGACACCGGCGGCGTCCGGGTGGAGACCGGGTAGCTTCGGCGCCTCGGGCGGGGGGTTGTTGCCGCAATGACGTGGAGGAGGCTACGATCGGCATCGCAACGGCGATCCACGCGTCATCTCGCGTGGCCACTCGAGCCCGGCTCGATGTATTCGGATCATAGGCGCACCCACAGGCTCAGATCCGGTTTCGGACCGAGCGGCCTCCTCCGCGACCCATCGCAATGATCGCCGCCCCTGCCTGTCGGGACGGCCGCACTCATCCGCGTCCCCGTAGACCGACATGTCGTCCGGCACACCGTCCGGGCGAGTGTGTGTGAATCCGCTGACCTGGGCGCCGCCCGGGTCGGTCAGGAAGGACAATCCTTGAGCGAGACCGATCTCGTCAGCACCGAGGTACCTCTCGAGAGCGCGGGCGTGCCTGCCCGCAAGCGGGGCGGCCTGACCGGCATGGTTCTGGCGGAGCTTCGCCAGCTCGCTGGTGAGCTGAACATTCCGGAGACATCCGGGATGCGCAAGGGCGATCTGATCGCCGCGATCCGGACCCGGCAGGGTGCTTCTGCGCCCACCGAGGTCGACGTGGCGGCTGCCCGGCCCGCGGCCGAGCGGTCCGTGGACAGCGGTTCCGACGCCGAACCTGCCAACATCAGGGGTGTGACCGGCGCCGATGCCGTCCCGGCCAGTACGAACGGCGCCGCCCCCACCACCGAGGCC
>JBOHEO010000170.1:0-12325 GCA_050701055.1 Pseudonocardia sp.
AGATTGGCCCGGCCCGACAGGTGCGGCCACGCGGCAGGCCCCTCCACCAGCGCCCCGACCCGGGGCAGCACCTGCGCGGCGTGCCGCGGCATCGACCGCCCCAGCAGCTGCACCGCCCCCGCCGTGGGGTGGACGAGCCCGAGCAGCATCCGGGCCAGCGTGGTCTTGCCCGACCCGTTCGGTCCGAGCAGGCCGAACCGGGCCCCGGCCGGCACCCGCAGGTTCACCTCGCGCACGGCGGTCACCTGGCCGTACCGCTTGGTCAGCCCGAAGGTCTCGATCACCGCGGTCACGGTCGCCGCCGCGCCTGCGCCAGATCGGCGGCGGCCCGCTCCAGCACCTCGGGAGCAACCGTCCCGGCCAGGAGCGCCCCACCGCCGCGGCCCGCGGCCCGGACGACGACCGACAGCAGCGGGGTCGTCAGCCGCACCGCCCGGCCGGACGGCACCTCGACCGGGACGCCACCGGCGGCGGTCGATCCGTCGATCGCGCGCTCGGCGATCCCGCGGCTCACCGGGACGAGCGCGAACCCGGCCAGTCCGACGCCGTAGAGCCCGACGCCCGGCAGGTCCGCGTCGGCGGTGCCGGACAGCGGCACCCGGTCCCGCCCGGCCAGCCGTCGCGGTGGTGGCGGTGCATCGAGTACCCGCAACGCCCCGCTGACGTCCGCGGCGCCGGCCGTGACGAATCCGGTTCCTGGGGGACGGTCGGGACGAGCTCGGTGGGGTCGGGGGAGCGCTCGGTCACCTCGCGCAGCTCGGTCGCCAGCAGCGCGACGGTGCCGGCGGGTTCGCCCCGGGCGCCGACCTCCACCCGCAACGGGAGCCCGGTCGCCGGGTCGGCCCACACGTCGACGCGCCCGACGGTAGTCGCCGGGTCGGTCGGGACCAGCCGCAGCCCGGCCGCGGTGCGACCGGCGATCCGGCGGGCGGGCAGCGGGGTCACCGGATCGTCCGGGGCGAGCGCGAGCAGGCGTCGGGCCAGTTCCGGGGGCAGCAGGTCAGCGGCCCGCGGCAGGCGGAGCGGAGTGGCCCCGACGACCTCGGTGAGCTGGTCGAACCCGAAGTCCCAGACGTACTCGCGGCCGTCGATGCGATAGGTGTCGCGTTCCCCGACCGGGGTGAGCTCGTCGACCCTGAACCGGTCCGGGCCGTGGACGAACGCCCGGATCCGAGTGGTGCCGGTGAACAGCGCTGTCGCGGACTCCAGTTGCGGTAGCTCCGGGAGCCCGAGGCGCCCGGAGCTCTCCGCGTAGCCGACGTAGGACCGCGCGCCGGCCAGGATCAGTGCGCGCAGGGCCGCGGCGTCGATATCGTCCGCTGAGCCGGCCGGAAGTATCTCGTCGGCAGTGCCGAGCCCGATCAGCCCGACGGTGCCGGCTGTGACCAGGAGCCACCGTCGGCTGAATCGATACCCGGCAGCCACGTGAACCCACGATGCCACGGCGGGCGTGTGGGTGCCGTGGAGCTCCGGCCCAGATCCGCGCGCAGATCCAGTGATCAGGGCGGGAGGACACCCGCACCCGCTCGCTGGTGCGCGTCGGCAGCTCCGTCGGGCGCCTAGACTGGGGCGATCGGGCGACATCCGGGGCAGGAGGTGACAGTGAACGCCGACGAGCGACGCTTCGCCGTGCTGCGGGCGATCGTCGCCGACTACGTCTCCACACACGAGCCGGTAGCGTCCAAGATGATCGTCGAACGGCACAATCTCGGGGTGTCCAGCGCCACCGTCCGCAATGATATGGCCGTGCTCGAGGAGGACGGCCTCATCGCCCAACCGCACACCAGCGCAGGCCGGGTGCCCACCGACAAGGGCTACCGGTTCTTCGTCGACCGGCTGGCCGAGATCAAGCCCCTCTCCGCGGCCGAGCGGCGGGCGGTGCAGGCGTTCCTCGACGGTGCCATCGACCTCGACGACGTGCTGCGGCGCAGCGTCCGGCTACTCGCCCAGCTCACCCGGCAGGTCGCGGTGGTGCAGTACCCCACGCTCACCCGCTCCACGGTGCGCCACCTCGAGGTGGTCGCGCTGACCCCGGCCAGGCTGATGCTCGTGCTGATCACCGACAGCGGTCGGGTGGACCAGCACGTGGTCGACCTGGGAGAGGTGCTCACCACCGAGGACGTGGCGCAGATCCGCACGCTCATCAACGGGGCGCTGGTCGGGCGGCCGCTGGTCGTGGCGTCGGTGGCCGTCGCCGAGCTGCCGGACAAGGTGCCCGCGGAGTTGCGCGACGTCGTCACCACGCTGGCCACCGTGCTGATCGAGACCCTCGTCGAGCACCCCGAGGAACGCCTGGTGCTCGGTGGCACGGGTAACCTCACCCGCAACGCTGCGGACTTCCCCGGATCGCTCCGCCAGGTGCTCGAGACGCTCGAGGAGCAGGTCGTCGTCCTCAAGTTGCTCGCCTCGGCTCAGGACAGGGGCACTGTCACGGTGCGGATCGGCGAGGAGAACGAGGCCGAGGAGATGCGCAACACCTCGGTGCTGTCGATCGGCTACGGCGGGGGCACCGTGCTGGGCGGGATGGGGGTCGTCGGCCCCACCCGGATGGACTATCCGGGGTCGATCGCGGCGGTGCGTGCGGTGGCCCGGTACGTGGGTGAGATCCTGGCTGGGCGCTGAACGCGCCAAGCTCTGCTGGGAATCGATCGAGCGAGAAGGATCATGGGTAACGTGAGGGTGGCACGGGACTACTACGGGACACTGGGCGTCGATACCGACGCGGGGCCCGACGAGATCAAGCGGGCCTACCGTCGGCTCGCCCGCGAGCTGCATCCCGACGTCAACCCCGATCCGGGGGCGCAGGAGCGTTTCCGCGAGGTGAGCGCGGCCTACGAGGTGCTGTCGGACCCGGAGAAACGGCGCATCGTCGACCTCGGTGGCGACCCACTGGGCAACGGTGGCGGCGCCGGGGCAGCTGGGGCGGATCCGTTCAGCGCGTTCGGTCTCGGCGACATCATGGACGCCTTCTTCGGCGGCACCGGCGGTGGCCGCGGCCCGCGTAGCCGGGTCCAACCCGGCGCCGACGCGCTGATCCGGATGCGGCTCACGCTGGAGGAGTGCGCCACCGGCGTCACCCGCGAACTCGCCGTCGACACCGCGGTGCTGTGCTCGGAGTGCACCGGCTCGGGATGTGCAAAGGGCAGCCGCCCCACGGTGTGCGACATCTGCGCCGGGCGGGGTGAGGTGCAGAGCGTTCAGCGCTCGTTCCTCGGCCAGGTCGTCACGTCGCGGCCGTGCCCGAACTGCCGCGGCGTCGGTAAGGTCATCCCCGAGCCGTGCCGCCAGTGCGCGGGCGACGGCCGGATCCGATCGCGGCGCACCGTCGCGGTGCGGATCCCGGCCGGGGTGGGCGACGGAATGCGGGTGCGGTTGGCCGGGCAGGGCGAGGTCGGCTCCGGCGGCGGGCCGGCGGGCGACCTGTTCGTGGAGGTCGAGGAGGTGCCGCACGAGACCTTCACCCGCAACGGCGCCGACCTGCACTGCACCGTCCCACTGCCGATGACCGCGGCCGCGCTCGGCATCGCGCTGCCGCTGCCCACCCTGGACGGCACCGAGGAGCTGCAGATCGAGCCGGGTACCCAGACCGGCACGGTCCGCACGCTGCGCGGCAAGGGAATGCCTCGACTGCGCTCCACCGGACGGGTGGACGGCCGCGGCGACCTCATGGTGCACGTCGAGGTGGTGGTGCCCAGCAAGCTCGATGCCAAGCAAACCGAGCTGCTTCGCCAGCTCGCCGCGCTGCGCGGGGAGGAGCTACCCGACCTCGGCGTCGGCAACCGCAACGGCCACGGCCTGTTCTCCCGGCTGCGCGACTCGTTCGGCCGCTGAGTGCGCTGCGGTGAGCACCGCGCCGCTGTTCCTCGTTGATGCGGTGCCCGATGCGGGTGCCGGGTACGTGCTCGACGGGCCCGAGGGCCGCCACGCCGCCACGGTCAAGCGGCTGCGGCCCGGCGAGGTGGTGCTGCTCACGGACGGTCAGGGCGCGCTCGCGCACGCCATGGTGCAGGCCACCGACCGCGACCGCGTCGATCTGTTGCTCACCCGCCGCTCCACACTGCCCGCGCCGGCCCCCCGGATGTTGCTCGCGCAGGCGCTGGTCAAGGGGGATCGCGGTGAGCTGGCCGTCGAGCTGGCAACCGAGGCGGGCGTCGACGGCGTGCTCCCGTGGCGCGCCGCCCGCTGCGTCGCGCGGTGGGACACCGGTCCGCGCGGGGACAAGGCCCTCGAGCGCTGGCGCGCCACCGTGCGTGCGGCCGCCAAGCAGGCGCGCCGGCCGTGGGTGCCGGTGGTGGAGGAGCCGGTGACGATCGCGCAGCTCGCGCGCCGGATCGGCAGCGTGGCGGGTGCGTTGGTGCTGCACGAGGGCGCAACCGACGGCCTCGTCGAGCTGGCCACGGACGGCGGGCTGCCCGATCGGGGTGACCTGCTGCTGGTCGTCGGCCCGGAGGGTGGGATCACCGACGTCGAGGTCGCGGAGCTGGTCGCGGCGGGGGCACGGGCGGTGCGGTTGGGTGCGGAGGTGCTGCGGGCGTCGACCGCGGGGGCAGTCGCGCTGGGCGCGCTGGGCGCGCTCACCGGACGCTGGGCCCTCAGGCCGCCCGCCGTGGCGGCCGACCGGCCGGATCCGGCTTCCGCGGTAACAGCAACCGGGTGAGCCGGTATCGGCCGCATCCGCCACGTTCTGCTGGCGCTGCCAACCGCCAGGGCGCTGCCGCCCGAACACCGTGCCATGCTCGCTCCCGTGTCCCGCCGTCACGCCCTGCGCCGCCTCGCCGCGATAGGAGCCTCCGCGCTGGCCCTGCCCTCCGTGGTCGCGTCGTGCGCCACCGCGGGACCCCGTCCGGTGCCGGGCGTCGGCGGCCCCGTCCGGCTGGACTACGGGTCCCACCGCAGCCAGTTCGGCGAGTTGACCCTGCCCGCCGGAGACGGCCCGGTGCGCGGCGTGATCGCGGTCGTGCACGGGGGTTTCTGGCGGCAGGGCTTCGGGCTGGAGTTGGGCCGGCCGCTGGCCGTCGACCTCGCCAACGGCGGGTACGCGGCCTGGAACGTCGAGTATCGCAGGGTGGGCGGCGGCGGTGGCTGGCCCGCGACGTTCGACGACGTGGCTGCCGCGCTCGACCTGCTCGCGGGCCCGGTCCAGCAGGCGGCGAACGGTCGGCTGGACCTGGATCGGATCATCGCCGTCGGACACTCGGCCGGCGGGCATCTGGCCGCGTGGCTGGCCGCGCGACCCGGCCTGCCCGCGGGTGCGCCGGGGGCCGCTCGGCCCGGCTTCCCGACGGGTGCGGCGGGATCGGCACCGCAGGTCCGGCTGCGGGGAGCGGTCAGCCAGGCCGGGGTGCTCGATCTGGTGGACGCCGCCGATCGTGGCGTCGGCGGGGGAGCGGTCGCTGACCTCGTCGGCGGGTCGCCTGCCGGCGTCCCGGACCGCTACGCGCTGGCGTCCCCGTCCGCCCGCGTCCCGCTCGGGGTGCCGGTGGTGTGCGTGCACGGCACCGACGACCGCACCGTGCCGATCCGGCAGAGCGAGCGCTTCGTCGCCGCTGCCCGGTCGGCCGGCGACCCGGCCGAGCTCGTGGCGCTGCCCGGCGTCGACCACTTCGCCGTGATCGACCCGTCGACCGCCGCGTGGCGGTCGGGTCGCGACGCCGTCGAGCGGCTACTGGCCTGAGGTCGTCCGCACGTCGATGATGGACGCCATGTCCGCGCTTGAACAGCGGGTCGTCAACGCGGCCCGGTCGGCGCTCGCCGACACGAAATCGGTCGTCCCGCTCGACGTCCTCTGCCGGATCGGTTGGCTGACCCAGAACCACCTGGACTACTGGCGGCAGGGCCGGGCCGACTACCTCGAACCGCTGGCGGCGGTCCGCCCGGAGAAGCTGGCCCTGGTCCTGGACGCGCTGCACCGATGGGCCGAGGGGAACGGGCTTGTCTCGCACGAGGCCGCCTATGTCGCCGCCACCCGCGACCGCCGGGCGTTGCGCTTCACCGCCGCCGGCGATGAGGTCGTCGAGCGGGTGTTCCGGACGCACTGGATCTCACCCGCGCTGCCGGAGAAGACGCGGGAACGGCTGGTCGCGCGCTCCGGCAAGCCACCCGATTTGTTGGTGATCGCGCCGCTGAAGGACTGGACCTGCACCGGGTGCGGCGGTAGCGGCGAGTTCCTGGTGCTGGAGGACGCCGGCCCGCTGTGCATGACCTGCGTCGACCTGGACCACCTCGTGTTCCTGCCCACTGGCGACGCCACCTTCACCCGGCGGGCCAAGAAGGAGAGCGCGCTCGCCGCCGTGGTCGTGCAGTGGAGCCGGTCCCGCAAGCGGTACGAACGGCAGGGGATCCTCGTCGAGGAGGCGGCCGTGGAGCGCGCCGAGGCGTCGTGCCTCGCCGACGAGGAGGCCCGGCTGAGTTCTCACCGGCGCTCCCCGATCGGACGCGTGCGGTGCGTCCCGGGTGACGATTCTCGCCTGCACGTGCGCGCCGGGTCGCCGAACGTGTCACCACCGCTGCGACGAGCACACTGACGACACGTTCGACGACGACACGTTCGGGCGTCGGGTCAGGTAGCGGTGCGCGAGGTCACGCAGACCGCACCGCTCGACGGCTCGATTACCAGACGGCAACTTCGGTCGGGTGGTGGTGGGCGAGCAGCCGGCGGTCCTTGGTCACCAGCGGCCAGCCGTGCTCGACCGCGGTCGCGTAGATCAGCCGATCCGCCGGATCTCCGGGGAAGGTGGAGGGTAGGGATGCGGCGGTGTGGGCGATCGCCGGCGTGATCCCGACGGTCCGAACCTCGGCGGCGAGCTGCGCGAGCCATGCCCCGATCGGGATCGCGACGGTGAGCCGCTCGTGCCTGGCCAGCCAGGCGAGCTCGTACCAGGTGATGCCGGCGACGGCGAGCACGTCCGCACTCTCGACGGTCGCCGCCGCGTGCCTGCTCAACAGTTCCGGCTCAGCCGACCACCACTGCACGACATGGGTATCGAGCAGGACGGTCGTCACACCGGGCCGATGCGCGAGCCTGCCAGCGGCTCGTCAGCGTTCCAGGTCTCTCCGGTTGTGAACAGCTCCTCGTCGGTCGCAGCGCTCCGTGCGACGCCGGCCAGGCGGCCACGCAGCGCATGTGGTCCGGTCGCCGGCACCAGGCGTGCGACGACCCGGCCGTGCTTGGTGATCTCCACCTCGTCACCGCCTGCGACGTCGTCGAGCAGCGCGAGGATGCGCGCCTTGACCTCCGTTGCGGTCATTGTTCTGGTCATAAAGTCATCGTACCAGTCACCGCTGCCGGTCTATGGAATCCTTCGACCGCTGATCGGTCGATCCCCGAAACCCTCGGCCGCTGATCGGTCGATCCCGCTACCATCGGGGCCGTCCCATGAGCAGAGGTAGGAAGTAGGCGGCACAGCCCTTGACGCAGCCGTACCCCGTCCAGTCTCGTATGGCCGTGCCCGACGCCGCGCTGCTCGCGCTGCTCGGCTCCCGCGACGAGAGCCTGCGCGCGGCCGAAGACCTGCTCGATGCCGACGTGCACGTCCGCGGCAACGAGCTCACCCTCACCGGCCGTCCCGCCGATGTGGCGTTCGCGGAGCGGGTGTTCACCGAGCTCATCACGCTCGCCGAGCGTGGCCAGCAGGTGAGCGCCGACGCCGTGCGCCGCACCGTCGAGATGCTCGGCGAGGGTGGCGGTGACGATCGTGCCCGGATCGGTGAGTCGCCCGCCGAGGTGCTGAGCCTGGACATCCTGTCCCGGCGCGGCAAGACGATCCGGCCCAAGACGCTCAACCAGAAGCGCTACGTCGACGCGATCGACGCCAACACGATCGTCTTCGGCATCGGCCCGGCCGGCACCGGCAAGACCTACCTCGCGATGGCCAAGGCGGTGCAGGCGTTGCAGGCCAAGATGGTCAACCGGATCATCCTCACCCGGCCCGCGGTGGAGGCCGGCGAGCGGCTGGGTTACCTGCCCGGCACTCTTTTCGAGAAGATCGACCCGTACCTGCGCCCGCTGTACGACGCGCTGCACGACATGATCGACCCGGAGTCCATCCCCAAGCTGATCGCGGCGGGCACCATCGAGGTCGCGCCGCTGGCGTACATGCGCGGGCGTTCGCTCAACGACGCGTTCATCATCCTCGACGAGGCGCAGAACACCACACCCGAGCAGATGAAGATGTTCCTCACCCGGCTCGGTTTCGGCTCCAGGATGGTCGTCACCGGTGACGTCACGCAGGTCGACCTGCCGGGCAGCCAGGGTTCCGGGCTCACCGTCGTGCGCGACATTCTCGACGGGCTCGACGACGTCCATTTCTCCCTGCTCACCAGCGCCGACGTGGTCCGCCACCGGCTGGTGTCCGAGATCGTCGACGCCTACGCGCGGTCCGACGCGATGTCGGAGCGTCGGGGGCTGGCCGCGGCGCCGCGCACGGGCCCGCAGCAGGACCGGCGCTCGCGCCGACGCTGAGTCCGCTCCACCTTCCCGAATCCGGCACCTCCGCCGTACGGCACGAATTCTTGCTTCTGCCGGGCGGTTGTGCGCTGTCCGAGGGAGGGCGGGTCCGCGGTCTGGAGCGCGACCCGGTTCCGTGAACCGTGTTGCCTGATCCGCGGGACAGGCTCAGCTGTCGCGTGGAGCAGGCACAACGAGTGCGGCGATGGTCTCGACATCTCGTCGTAACGCGGCTATGGCAGCAGGCAGGTCGCTGCGCTGGGTTGCTTCGACCCGCTCGGTGATCCATCGACGGATCAGCGCCGATGGCGTGGTGTGCTCGTGAGCGGCCGCCACCTTCACCGCGTCATGAACGGCCGGATGCAGGCGACGGAGAACACCGCCGAAGCCGCGGGTTCCTGAGCCTCGGCCGCAGCCGCGCGCTCCTCCTCCTGGACGTACTCCGCGGCGGTGGGTGCGAGCACCCGATCGATGTCCGTCTCGGATCGACTCAGGTCGAGATGGAGATCGCGGTATCCGTGAGCTGCGCGACGGGCTGAGCAAGCATCTCGCCGCGGTTCGCGAGGGTCGGACGGTCACCGGTCACGGCCGACCCATCGCGCGGATCGTGCCGATCGGTGTGCCGATTCGGCTGGAGCAACTGCGGGCCGAAGGCCGGGTCGCTAGAGCCGCTCGACGAAAGGCGCCCGCACCGGAGCCGGTGACCTGTGCCGCCCCGGTCTCCGATCTCATCGACGACCAGCGTCGGTGATCGGATATCTCGGTACTTCGGCGTTCGTACCGCTGCTCGTGGCAGAAGCGGGAAGTATCGAGTGCCGACGCTTCTGGAACGACGCGGACGACGTCGTCGCGAGTCGCCTGCTCTTCATCGAGGCTGCGGCTGCCCTGGCCCAGGGCGCGCGGCAGGGCTGGCTCACCCTCGCAGCCCACGACCGCGCGGGGCCGGCGGCCAATCCCGGTACCGTCCGGCCGCAGCTGACCACGCGAGCGACCGGCCCAGGCGCACCGTCTACGCTGGCCCGGAGTTCGTCAGCACGTCCAGAGCAGGGGTACTGAGTGTCGATCGAGGTCTGCAACGAGTCCGGTGTCACCGTGGACGAGTCGCGCATCGCCTCCGTCGCCCGGCACGCGTTGACGGTGATGCGGGTCAACCCCGCCGCTGAGCTGAGCATCCTCGCCGTCAGCATTGAGGTGATGAGCGAGCTGCACGAGCGCTGGATGGGCGAGCCGGGGCCCACCGACGTGCTGGCCTTCCCGATGGACGAGCTGATCGAGGAGTCCCGCCGTCCCGACGCGCCCGACCCGGGTCCCGCACTGCTCGGCGACGTCGTGCTGTGCCCGGAGTTCGCCCGGGATCAGGCCCGCGGCGCCGGGCACGACCTGGCCGACGAGCTGCACCTGCTCACCGTGCACGGCGTGCTGCATCTGCTCGGCTACGACCACGGGGAGCCCGAGCAGGAGCGCGAGATGTTCAGGCTGCAGAACCGGCTGCTCGCCGAGTGGCGAGTCGAGTGCCGGCGGGCTGCGGCCCGGGAGGCGCAGCGGCGCAGCGACGCGGCCGTACTGGGCACCGTCGGCCTCGAGGACGGCTGACCCTCCGCTGATGAGCACCACCGTGGGTCTGATCGTCATCGCCGCGCTGTTGGTCCCGCTGGCCGGCACGTTCGCCGCAGCCGACGCCGCGCTCAACTCGGTTTCCCGTGCCCGCGTCGACGCACTCGTGCGGGCCGGTCACGCAGGATCCCGGGCGCTCGCCGCGGTGGTGGCCGACCGGCCCCGGCACGTCAACCTCCTGTTGCTGCTCCGGCTGGCCGCCGAGACCGCGGCCACGGTGCTGCTCACCGTCGCCCTCGCCACCACGATCGACCCGCCGTGGGCCGGGGCGCTCACCGCCGCCGGGATCATGCTCGTGGTCAGCTACGTCCTCATCGGCGTCGGGCCGCGCACGTTGGGTCGTCAGCATCCTTATCGGGTGGCGATGGTGATCGCCGCGCCGGTGCGGTTGCTCGCCCGGTTGCTGGGGCCTCTCACGACCTTGCTCATACTGATCGGCAACGCCATCACCCCTGGTCGGGGCTTCCGCGAGGGCCCGTTCTCCTCCGAGGTCGAGCTGCGCGAGCTGGTCGATATAGCCAGCAGCAGTGGCGTCGTCGACGAGGACGAACGGCAGATGATCCATTCGGTGTTCGAGCTCGGCGACACGCTGGTGCGCGAGGTGATGGTGCCGCGCCCGGACGTCGTGTGGACCGAACGGGACAACTCCGTCGACAAGGTGCTGCGGTTGGCCCTGCGCAGCGGCTACTCCCGGCTGCCGGTGCTGGGGGACAGCATCGACGACATCGTCGGCGTGGCATACCTCAAGGACCTGGTTCAAGCGGCGCAGGGCGGCGCTGTGGGGGATGCGGGCACAGCGTCGTCCGCTCGCCTCGCAAGCTCGGCTTCGGGGGCCGAGTCCGTCGTCACGGTCATGCGTCCGGCCGTGTTCGTACCGGACAGCAAGCAGATCGACGAGCTGCTCAAGGAGATGCAGGCCGGCCGCAACCACATGGCCATCGTCGTGGACGAGTACGGTGGCACCGCCGGTGTCGTGACCATCGAGGACATTCTCGAGGAGATCGTCGGGGAGATCACCGACGAGTACGACTCCGAGGAGGTACCCGCGGTCCAGCAGGTGGACGGGCACGCCCTGCGACTGGCCGCGCGGCTTCCGGTGGAGGACCTGGGGGAGCTCTTCGGGCCGGTGCTCGACGGCACCAGGTACGCCGACGAGCTCGTCGAGGTGATGGACACCGCCGACGTCGAGACCGTTGGTGGGTTGCTGGCGCAGCGGCTCGGGCGGGTTCCGTTGCCGGGCTCCGAGGCGACGGTGGCCGGGCTGCGGTTGTTGGCCGAAGGTGGCAAGGACGCGCGCGGACGGATCCGGATCACGTCGGTGCTGGTCACCCCGGTGGAGGTGGCCGAAGAGCAGGATCACGACAGTGACGATCCCGGCGCGGACGCCGGCCGTCGGGAGGAGACCGATGTCCGACACGGATGAGCTCGGGGTGACCGGGCTCAGCGACGAGGACGGCAAGATCGTGACCCTGGCGCGGTCCGCGCGGGTCCGCACCGGGGCCGCGGAGGGGGCGGCCGTGCGGGACACCGACGGGCGCACCTACGCCGCTACCACCGTCGCCCTGCCCTCGCTCGGCCTCACCGCACTGCAGGCCGCCGTGACCGCCGCCGTCTCCAGCGGGGCCCAGGGACTGGAGGCCGCCGCGGTGGTGACCACCGCCGGTGCGGTCGACGCCGGCTCCGTCGCCGCTGTCCGTGATCTCACCCCGGGTGCGGTGATCCTGCTCGTCGACGCGTCGGGCACCGTCCTGGAGACCTTCCCGGCTGGGGCCCCGTGACCCAGCGCTTCGATCTCGTCGTCGTCGGCGGCGGGATCGTCGGGCTCGCCGTGGCACATGCCGCCCAGCGCACCGGGCGATCGGTCGCGGTTCTCGAGCGCGAGCCGTGGTTGGCGAGCCATCAGAGTGGTCGCAACTCCAACGTCATCCACTCCGGGCTCTACTACGCCCCGGGTGGGCTCAAGGCGCGCCTGGCCGTCGCCGGTTGTGCGGAGACGGTGGCGTTCTGCCGCGAGCACGACCTGCCGCACCGTGTCACCGGCAAGCTCGTGGTCGCCACCGACGCCGCTGAGCTGCCCCGGCTGGCCGAGCTGGCGCGGCGTGGCGCGGCCAACGGCGTCGAGGTGCACGAGCTCGACCGGGCCGGGATGCGCGAGCGTGAGCCGCACGTCCGGGGGGTCGCCGCGCTGTACGTCCCGTCCACCGGGGTCTGTGACTACCGGCGCGTGGCCGAGAAGCTCGGCGAGCTGGTCACGAGATCCAGTGG
>JBOHEO010000171.1:0-12313 GCA_050701055.1 Pseudonocardia sp.
ACCGCCGCCAGAACCCCGATCGAGATCCGGTCCGGTAACCGCTCCAACGCCGCCTTCGCCTCACGCGTCACTCCCGCCACGCCGACGACGATACCACACGATGATCACTTAACGAAGTGGCATTGGGTGCAGGGCTGTTGCCCGACGGCTGAGTTCGCCGGGGACTCCGTGACCCTGCGCGACGACTTCAAGGGCGAGGTCAAGCTGACCTGGGACGAGTGGTCCAGCTTCCTGGCCAAGGCCAAGGCCGGCGAACTGGACTGAGAGGCGGGAGGGGCGCGGTTTCGGGCCAGCGCCAGCCGCGCCCTTCCCGTTCGGCGTGCGCTACTGAGGAGGCTCCATGGTGGTCGACGCGGGTCTGACCCTGGCCGCCCTGGGCACGGTGCGTCTTCGTCGCCAGTACGAGGCGCAGGGCTACTGCCTAAGCTCGCCGTTGATCGACTTGGGCACCCTGGCCAGGGCGAGGGCAGCCGTTGTCGCGGTGATGGCCGCCGAGTACGACACCGGACTGGAACCGATCTATCGAAACTGGCATCCCGGAGACCCGCCGCAGCCCCTCGTCAAGATCGACCTGCCCCATCTGAGCAGCACAGACCTCCAGCACCTGGTGGCAGATCCGAGGATCGGAGCGTGGGCGGCCAGCGTGCTGGATGCCGCGTTCGTCCAGTTGCGGGCGTGCGAGCTGATCTACAAGTTTCCCGAGAGGAGTCCTGAACCGGAGCGCCGAGGCTTTGTCGGCTGGCACCAGGACAGCAGCTTCTGGTCCCACTGGGTCGGCGAGGTGTTCACCCTCTGGTTGGCTCTAGTCGACACTGACGAGCGGATGGGACCGGTCCGCTATGTCGCCGGCTCCCACCGATGGGGCGCCAGGGATAACGCCCGCTTCTTCTTCGATGCGGACCTCGACGCGCAACGCCACATTATCGGAGTGCCGCCTGGCCGTGCCTGGCGGGACGTGACGGCAACGCTGTCGGCGGGCGCGGCGTCCATGCACCATCGATTGACTTTGCACTCCAGCGAACCGAACCGCAGCGACGTGCCACGCGTGGGCCTCGCACTACACCTGCGTACCGAGCGAGCCCGGCTCGTGCCGACTCCTGAGCCGCCGTTCCATACTCCCGATCTTCGCGACACACGCGCGTGTCCTGTGCTGTTTCGGGTTAGCCCCGGCAGATGTGGCGGTGTGAGATGACCGGTGCGGAGAACCTTCCCGAAGAACAGCCGCTCACAGGTGGCTTCCTCGCCACCTCGGTGACCCGCAGCGGCGACACGGTTAGGCGCAGCACCGGGCCGTGGTCGCCGGCCGTTCACACCTGGCTGGCGCACCTGGCCGCACGCGGAGTCGACGTCGCACCCCGGCCCGTTAGATTCGACTCGGCGACCGGTGTCGAAGTCTTGTCCTACATTGAGGGCACCGTGCCCAGCGGTGGGGCCTCCCCGCCCTATCTGTGGCGCGACGACACTTTGATGGCCGTGGCACTGCTGGTCCGCCACTTCCACGACGCGTCGATCGACTTCACGGCACCTCCGGAGGCACGCTGGCAGCCGACGGTGGCCTCTCCGGGCGGCGGTGAGGTGATCTGCCACAACGACCTCGCGCCATGGAACACCGTGTTCGTCGACGAGCGGCCGGTAACCTTCATCGACTGGGACCTGGCCGCACCGGGCCCGCGACTATGGGACGTGGCATTCGCGCTGTGGCACTTCGTGCCGCTCTACGGCGACCCGGCCAGCGACCCGTTCGACGTCTCGGCATTCGAGCCCCGTGCCCGCCGAGCCCGGCTTTTCTGCGACTCCTACGGCCTGTCCAACCGCCGCGAAGTGGTCGACATGGTCATCGCACGCCAGCTCGCTGCCCGTGCGGCCATGGAGCAGGGCGCCATGGACGGCGACCCGGCCTACCAGCACTTGTGGGAACTCGGGGCCGGCGACGGCATCGGACGCCAGGTCGCCTACGTCCGGAAGCACAGCCGCGAGCTGCAACAGGGACTGGCCTGACCGAGGCCACCCACAGTTGGCGACCGAAGGGAGGACGTCCCCCGTGGAACGACAAGCCACCGAGACAACGGCGCGGTTCTCGCGCTACTTGCGTACCCGAGAGCGTGGAGATCGGACCGTGGTGTGAGTTCGGCCCGCGCGTGCCTCGTCGAGCATCTGTTGGGCCAGCTTGAGTGCGCGGGCGGCGTCGTCCCATCCGGGTGAGCGGGGATCGGCGTGCGCCGGGATCGTGTCGCCCCGGATCAGCTTGAGAATCTGGTTCGCCGCGACGACGGCCTGCTCGGCGGCGGCGAACCCGGTCAACCACTGCTCCTTGTCGTCGTCGAAGGCGACGTCCGACAGCCGATCTTCGGCCCAGCGCAGCTCCCGCCGCCCCGCCGCGTGGGCGTTCTCGCCGGGGAGTTCGATCGTGCCGGGCATCGCGATGTACCCGCAGTCGGGGGCCTCCGGGATGTCGTGCTGTGGCTGCCGGGACTGTTCCGGCCGCTTCTGCACGCCATCCCCGACACCCAGCGCTACACCAACTTCGGCGGAGTGATCGTGCTGTGGGCCGCCTGCGGCGCACCCGCACTCGGGTGGACCGGAAGCGCCCTGCCGCACCCGCCTTGCCGCGCTTGCGAACGGATCGTCGGCCCGATGCCGACGGAGGGCCTGGCTCACCACGACCACTGGGAGGAGTGACCGGATCGTGGCCCGACCATCTCGCCCACTGGCGAACCCGCGAGTAGTCGCTGGTACACCCAAGAAGGTCTGGCCGAAGCGCTGGGCGTTGATCGCACCACGATCGGGCCGCTGGGAACGCGGAGAACAACTACCCCAACCCTGGCAACGCCCCGACCTCGCCCACAAGCTCGGCGTCACACTGGAGCAGTCGGACGACCTGCTTTGGCCGCAGCTCGCCTCTCCGGACGTGACCGGCGACCATGATCGGGTGACCGCTCCCAATGACAACATTCCCGCCCAAGGTCGGGCGTGATTGCTCCGTTCGAGTAGCTCGGTTGGAGCAACCGCAAGCCCTGGCGCCAGCTTGCGGACGCCTCCTGCGGCGAACCCCGCTGAACAGGTATCCCCGGTAGGAGTCACGTGAGGACACGTGGCAAAATCGGCGACCGTCCGAAGCGTAGTCAGATGACTCCCTGGTGACAGCCTGTCACGCGGGGTGACGGTGGTTGCTTCATGCATTGGCGGGGCATCACCAGAACCCGCTGCCGGAGCCCCCGGCACGTACTCAGGAGGAGATCTTGATCGACCTGGACTTGCTGCTGAACCACACGGATTCGGTCGCTGAGCGTCTCGCGGGCAAGAAGGTTGATCGATCTCTGGTGTTCAGTGCTCGTGACGCGGTGCTCGACCGGCGAGCGATCAACGCGAAGCTGGACACGAAGCGGGCCGAGATGAATCGGCGCTCTAAGGATTTCGGTCGCCTGATGGCCCAGAACGCCACGAACGTCGACGAGGAGCGGGCGGCGCTCGCTGAGCTCAAGACGGACATCGCAGACCTAGAGGAACAACATCGCAAGGCCGTCGAGACGGCGGACGAGCTGCTGTATCAGCTGCCTAACCTGCCTCATCCGGCTGTGCCCGTCGGCCTGGAGGAAGAGGACAACGTCATCCTCCGGTACGAGGGTTCAGAGGCCAGGCAGCGCACGGATACCCGGCCGCACTGGGAGATCGCCGACGAACTGGGGCTGCTTGATCTCAAGCGTGCGGCCAAGCTGAGCGGGTCGGGGTTCCCAGTACTGTACGGGGACGGTGCACGGCTGCTGCGCGCGCTGGTGCAATTCGCGTTGGATCTGCACCGCGACCGGTACTTGGAGCTCATCGTGCCGCATTTCGTGCGGCGGGAAACACCAATGGCCACCGGCCACCTGCCGAAGTTCGCCGACGATATGTACAACACGACACTGGACGATCTCTGGGCGGTGCCCACCGGCGAGCTGCCGCTGACTGGACTGCATCGGGACGAGATCCTCAGCCCAGAAGACCTTCCCAAGCGTTACATGACCTACACCTCATGCTTCCGGCGCGAGGCGGGCAGCGCTGGCAAGGACACTCGGGGGATGCAGCGGTTGCACGAGTTCCACAAGGTGGAGTTGGTGCAGCTGTGTCACCCGGACGAGGTGGAGGACCGGTTCTTCGAGTTGCTGGCGGACTGCGAGCGATCGCTCCAGTTGCTGGAGCTGCCGTACCGGGTGGTGGACCTGTGCACCGGTGACTTGACCTTCTCCTCGGCCCGGATCTATGACCTTGAGGTTTACGCGCCGGGGCTGGATAAGTGGCTGGAGTGCTCGTCCGTCGGCAACTTCACTGACTTTCAGGCCCGCCGTGGCGGCATCCGCTACCGGCGGCCCGAGGACGGGACAGCGCCGGTGAACACGCTCAACGGCTCCGCGATAGCCACGCCGCGGGTGTGGTCGGCGATCCTGGAGCACGGGCTGCAACCAGATGGCACCGTGCGGGTACCTGACGTGCTTGTGCCCTACGTCGGCAAGGACACCCTGACACGCGACGAGCGGGCGCCCCGCTCGTAACGGTGCAGTACCGCTCAGTTGGCATCCACGACCTGACGGTCAGCGCCGTCACGTACGGCAACTGGTTGACCTATGGGGGTTACGCCGATGCCTCGACCGCTGCGGAATGCATCGCGACGGCGCTCGATGTCGGCATCACGATGTTCGACACGGCCGATATTTATGCGGACGGTCGTGCCGAGGAGATTCTCGGCACGGCACTGTCCGCTGTTCGTCGCGATTCCGTGGTCCTCTCGACCAAGGTGGGGCTTCGCCCCGGTCGGCTAGGTCACGACAAGGATCTCTCGCGCTAGCATGTGCTTACGAGCTGCCATCGCTCCCTGCGACGTCTGCGCACCGACTACATCGACCTGTACCAGGCGCACCGGTTCGACGATCAGACGCCGTTAGAAGAGACGATCGGAGCATTGGCGGAGCTTGTCCGGCGAGGAGACGTCCGGCATATCGGTGTCTCAGAGTGGACGGCCAGCCAGTTGCGCGCGGGCCAGGCGATTGCCGAGAGCTTGGGGATCGGCCTGACTTCGAATCAGGCACAGTATTCCATGTTGTGGAGAGTTATTGAGCCAGCGGTGATTCCGACGAGTACCGAGCTCGGAATAGCGCACATCGCTTTCTCGCCGCTTGCCCAGGGTGTGCTCACGGGCAAGTACTTGCCTCGGGTACCGTGGCCCGAGCGGTCTCGCGCCACAGCAGTTCGTGCCTCCTCGATTACCCGGTGCCTGTCCAACGAGGTACTGGAACGGGTACAGCGACTTCGGCCAATCGCCGACTCGCTTGGCGTGAACCTGGCACAACTGGGCGTGACCTGGGTACTCCAACAGCCTGGAGTCGCAACAACCGCTGTCGGTGCATCCAACCCCAGCCAGCTCCGGGAGACTGCCGCGGCAGCCGAGGTTGTGCTCGACCTCGACGTGATGCGCAAGATCGACGAGACTCTTGGCGACATTGTTGACCGCGACCCGGCGAAAGCTGGCAAGACTTACGACGTGATGGCGCGGTGGCGTGCCTGACTGTGCAGCCCGTCTCGTGGCCGCCAGAAAATCTTGGTCCTAAGCAGGAGACGTCGGCGATCGGGGTCAGTGAGCTCGCCTCGTCGATGTAGGCAACGAGTGTTGTCGAACAGCAGGCTGTCACCAGGATCGAGAGCGGAGGAATAGTCCGGTGCCAGTCGGTCGATGAGATCCGCGAACCGGCGCGCAGATTCCCGAATGTGCTTATCTGTGGCGTTCAACAGGGCCGCACGCATGAATCGGATTCGCTGCGGCGTGATAATTACGTCGCACGTGCGGCCACCCCCGAGTTCGGCATCGAGCGGCCACGCGAAGCCCGCACCCGCCAAGGTGGTCAGGCCGACCTCGTCGATCGCAGTGCGCTGGACAGTGTCGAGCGTCAGGATGTCGGTCGCGCCGCCGATCGTTGCGGGTTTCAGGCAAGTCAACGCCGTGACGTCGTTGGGCTGGAGCCAGCCGGTGCTGTCGGTATGCCACTCCAGATCTGGCGTCCACTTGGGCTTGTGGGGGATCTCCTGCAACACACGTGACCAGGAAGCGCGATAGGGATCGGCCAGCCAGCCAACTGCGATTCCGAGCGCCGCCAACAATGCTGGGCTCGGGCGGCCGATAGGCGAGCGGACAACGACCCACAGTTGCGCAAGCATGGTGCTGCGAATCTTGTCCACTAGCTCTGACCACGTGGTTCCGAGATCGTTGGCCCACTGCTGGCGCAGTGCGTCCTGGGTCTCCGGCTCCCGGAGTTGTGCGTCGTCGATCCGTTGGTCTGTCCAGATCTTCTCTATGGTCTCGACGCCCTCAGCAGGGATCGTTATCGTGGTCGAATGGTCAGCAGTCATGAGTTGACCACCGAGTCGAAGTCCTGCCGCGCAAGCAGTTCCAGGACATCTACCACTGGCAGCAGTGCTTCCTCCCGGAAGTCGAACTTCGTGTCGTGGAGGTCGGCTTGATCATTTCCCGTCCCGCAGCCGACCAGAAACAGCGCGCCTGGCACATGTTCCAAATAGCAGCCGAAGTCGTCGCTGACGCCGAGCGGCACTCGCGGGTAGTTGGCTGCCACATTCAGCCCCACCCTCTCGCACGCGCTGGCCACATTGTTCACCGCCAGTGCCGCATTATGGACCAAGGGCCGGACGTCGTTCTCGATGCAGACATCGACCGCGACGCCGGTTTCGGCGGTTACATCCTCCGCAATCTGACGCAGATCCTTCTCGTAACGAACGCGAGCGTCGTGATCGAGCCATCTCATTGTCGCCCTCACCGATCCACTGGCAGCTGGCTGGTTGGGTGCTTCGCCAGCCTGAGCCATTCCGACGTGGACCACGACTGGCTGCTCGGAGGTCGGACATCGTCCGGCGGGTACTACAAGCTCGACCATGTGGCAGAAGCGGTTCACCGCGTTCAGCGCATCGCCTGCGCCAGCATCGACTTGTGTCCCGTGTGAGCGGCCCTGGAGGGCGCGGAAGGTGGCGGTGACACCCGAAATGCCAGGCATGAAAGCACCCGTCCTGAGGCCGATAGTGACTTCCGGAAGTTCGGGCCACAAGTGCAGGCCATATATCTGCTCGGCCGGCCAGGCGCCTGGTCCGAGTCCCTCGATCACTCGGCGAGCGCCGCTGGGATGGACTTCCTCAGCCTGTTGGAAGATCAGGAGTACTGGGTCGATTGGCTGGCGGCGCGCCAGTCGGCGAGCCAGAACGACTAACGCCGCCGTGTGCCCGTCGTGTCCGCAGGCATGCATGACACCGGGTCGTTCTGACGCAAAGGACAGCCCTGTCTCCTCGGTACGAGCGATGGCGTCCAGGTCAGCCCGGAACGCGACGGTTGGGCGGCCACTTGGTCCGAGGCTGACGGCCAGACTGGTCGGCGCAGGCCGGGAGAATCGAAGGCCGAACCCACCGAGGACACCTTCTAGGAAGGCTGACGTCCGGTGCTCCTCATGACCCAACTCCGGCCATCGGTGCATGGTCCGGCGTATCCATCTGAGCAACTCAAGATCGCTCATCGCCGGCTCAAGCTCTGGCGTCATAGATCGTTCTCCGTCTTGACGATCCGTTCAGAGGAAGAACGAATGCTCGGGCACGGGCAGGACGCGCCGAAGGTCCTCTGCCCAGCGCGCGACCTCGTTAAGCCGACCACTGCCGCGGAAGGTCTCGACTTGGCGGAGGGCTCGGTTGAGGTGGTGCCCGCGGCCATTTGCCGGGCATCGGGTGGACGGGCAGCGCCCTCGCCGTACCTCGCCGAGCACCGTGCGCCTCCTGTCGCTCTTCCAGATGTCGGTCAGCGAGTCGTTGGCGATGTTGCCGATGTAGAAGCCGGGATCTCCGTACAGGTCGGAACAAGGCAGCATGTCACCGGATGGGGTGACTTCGCCAAACCAGCCAGCGGCGAGGCAACCCAGGTCGTCATCCGGCATGGCGTCGACCACGCTCACCGAGGCATCTGGGACGACGACCTCGATCCCCGCATCGGCGAGAAGCCGACGGGACTGGGAGTCGGGGGCCGCCTCGCGCATGAATGCATCCACGGTTGCACGGTCGACATCAACTTGTGCGCCGACGATTGGGAAGGCGGGTCTCATGATCACATAGTCGATACGTCCGTCCCGTTCGCCTGTGCACAGGCTGCGGAGGAAGCGTGCCGTAGGCAGGATGTCGTTCATGTTGCTGCGGTCGACCACGATGGATACGCCGACCATCGTCCGGGATCGGTCCTCGGCACGCAGTCCGGCGAGGAGCACCAGGTTGTCCAGCACGCGCTGCCCGTGTGGGCGGCGGGGGTCGTAGTCGTGGTGCCGCTGGTGTACCTCCGGCGTGACGGCGTTGAGACTGACCCGGATGAACACCAGTTCGGAGTCAAACAGGGACGCGGCCTGATCAGGTCGGAACAGGCTGCCGTTGGTGAACAAACACTGGTTAAGGCCGCGCTTGTGGGCACGCGCGGCCGCAGGGTAGAGCAGGGGGTTCATGGTCGGCTCGCCACCGACCCACATCACCTCGACACCGTGGTCGGCAAGGTGATCGACGACCCGCTCCAGCCGGGGCATTCGCATCACGGTGAGTGGGGTCGAGCGTGGATGCCGGAATACGTCGTCCTCGGACCACTCTTCACGAGCGCTGCGACTGCTACACCATGGGCAGACGAAGTTGCAGAGGAACGTTGGGCTGAGCTCGACGTGCAGCGGAATGACTTCGTGGTAGCGGCCGGCCAAGACCAGATCGAATCTATCTCGCCAGAACACCCATTGGCCCGCTTCCGCTCGCTGCCTGCTGAACTCGGCAGCACTGCCCCAGCGGCCGACCTGCTCCGGGAGAGGCCACCGTTCGGAGATCGACAGATCCATTGGCGTCACCGACACGACTCCGGCCCTATACGAAGAAGGAATGGCCCAAGGGATAAGTCACTTCGCGGAGGTCGTTGACCCACTGGCGTACCTCGTTCATTCGGCCGGCCTGGCGGAACGACTCGATCTGGTGGAAGACTCGATTGTGGTGATGGCCGCGGGAGTTGTGCGGGCATGCTGTTTGGAAGCACTTGGACTCGTTGATTTCGGTTAGCACCTTCCGGCGGCGCTCCGAGGTCAAGATTTCGTCCAGGTCGTCGTCGAACAGGTTTCCTATAGTGTACTTGGGATTTCCGTAGGAATCAGAGCAAAGCTGCACATCACCGTTGTGTCGGATCTCACCATAGAGGCCATAAGCCAGACACTCGGACCCCTCGTAAGACTTCGGTGACGGCGCCTCCTCGAACGAGTCCTTAATCAACACGAGCGGAATGCCCAGGTCGTGGAAGACCTGCCAGGCTTCACCGCCCTCGTTGACGAGGTCCATGCCGCGTTGTTTGGTATTGTCCTTGAGGCGGGCCCACTCGTGATCGAAGTGCTTGTAGTTCATGACCGGCCGGGCGATGACGTAGTCGATGCCAGGTCCGGCGTCGTCCACGACAGCCCGGACTTCCTTGGCTGCCTCTACAATGTCGTCCATGTTCCGCTCATCGACGATCAGCGAGATACCCACCAACGTCCTGACACCGAGTTCTAGCTTCCGGCGCGCCAGGTCACGCATGTTTTTCCGTACACGGTCGAAGTCGTCGCGCCCACGCGGATAACCGTGGAACTTCCGGTATGCTTCTTCGGTGCCGCAGTTGAGGCTGATCCGGATGAGGATAGGCTCTGTCGCCAGGCAGTTGTCGACATCGAGGTGTACGCCATTGGTGAGGAAGCTCGACGTGATGCCTCGTTCGCGGGCGTACGCCATCGCTGTGTAGGTGTACGGGTTGGCGGTCGGGTCCCCACCGCCCCAGATGATCCCCATCTGGTCATCGACCCGATTGGCACCCAATTGGTCGATGATCCGACGCAGGCCGTCTGGGTGCATTGTGTTTTTCTTCTCGATGGGTGTGTTGTGGTCCCAGGTTCCGCCCTCAACCCACTTGGTGCGGGTAACCCGTCGGCTGCAATGTGGACACATGAAGTTACAAACCAGCGTGAAAATGCCTTCGTAATGTGCGGGAGGCACGTCTTGATAGCGGCCTTCAAGAATGAGATCGGTACGGGTTTTCCAGTGGACCCACTGCGCCATGAACTTCGGAGCCTTTTTGAACTCTGACCAGGTACCGTACTTTCCGACCCTGTCCGGGATCGGGTAAGCCTTGCGCCCAGCGATCTTTGGCAGGTCGGCGCCAGGATAGGGCTGGAGCGGCTCGATCAACTCTTCGTTGCTGAAGAGTGTCTCGTGGTCGTTCACTTGGTAGGTTTGATGCCCGTCCACGACGGGGCCGACTTGTAGCGCGTCCAGTTCTCCTGCTGGAAAAATCGGCAGCAGACGGCGCTCAGTATTCTCTTGCGGCCCCACGGTGGTCATCACGTCTCCCTGATCATTGTTCGTGGCGGCGGTCAAGACATGCGTAACCAGCCGTGCATGTCGAACAGTGTGCATACGTCGCACAAGCCAGACCACGCTGGTATATTTGGCTGCTCACGAGCGGCAGCACCGCAGTTCTCGCAGGTTTCGAACGTGACTGTTTCAGCGGCTTGCGCCTTGTGTGCAGTAAAAGCCCAGTACTGTAGGCCGGGCCACAACCACTGCAAGTGGTCAGCCAGAAAGTAATAGAAGTTCCGGTCAGTGGGATTGAACTCCCACTGGTTTGGCGTGGTCTGCTTGGGCAGGTGCCCAAGTCGGTCGGCGTAGTAGAGATGTAACTCCCGTTTCGGCACGAAAGCCAGCGGCAGGACATATCTGTAGATGCCGACCTGCCGCTCCGGGACCGGACCGATGTCGTAGCCACTTGTCCAACTGTTCAACAGTCCGGCAAGTAGATCGGTGGTGTGCAGACCGAGGGCGACGGTGTCACTGCCGACCTCGTCGGCAAACACCTCAAGGACTCGGCGTGTCGTGTGATGATCGACATACATGGCTTGGTGCGCGTCATCCGACTCCATCAACAACAGCAGTATCTGCTCGATAGGTCGGGTGAGGTTGAACACGCGCTCGGCTTTATCGGCCTCGACCAAAGTGTGTTCGATGTCGAACCGTTCAGCCAGGCGAGCGGCGAAGCTGTACGTATCTGAGTACCGACTGTCGAAATCCTCAAACGTTGCAGCCTGGATTCGGATGTTCATCGAGGGATGGCGCCGGCGGTAGGAACTCAGCAGCATCAGCAAGGAGCCACTATCCACACCGCCCGAGAGGCCCAAGACTACCGTGCACCCCTCTGGGAGGAGGCTGAACCGTTCGATAGTGTCAACAACAGTCTCTTCCACATGAAGAGCACCAGCCGAATTGTCGAGGCGGGCACGCTCCATCGATAGCTTGCCATCGGGCGCGACCGCAAGGCGACGCTTTAGTAAACCCTGACAGGCTGATAGCTTTCCGCCAGCAGTTGGCAGCTCACCGTCGTAAAGACGACGTATGCCTTCGATGTCGTAGCCCTCGATCAGCCGGGCAGTGTAGTCGGTGTCCCTGGAGATCACAGAGTCGTCGGTGACCGGCGTTTGGTCTGCGTCCCGGTAGACAACCACGGAAGTGGGCGGAATGCCATGTCGCAGTAATGCCCGCGCCACCGAGTCGCCATCATTGTGTAAAAGTCCATGAAGTCCACCGCGGCGGTCGAGAAGGCTTAACACCCTGGCTCTAGCTCCTACGTTGGATTGTTGAGAGGGGCAGCTATCGCGGGAACCCCACCAGGACTTACTTGCTGGCTCGTGGATCGGCGCAGCACGTCCGGAACCGGATGACCTCAGAGACTCGCTTGCTGTCAATCTCGGCCATCACGTCCGCCAAAGAGGTGATCCGCATGGTGACGTTCGCATCCGTGAGGGGTGAATCGTCTACCTCAACGGTGGCAGCAGACTGGGAAACAGCAGCCGTCATGGTGCTCCTCCATACTGGCGCGACCAAGCATAAAAATCATCTTCAGCATAACATGGCCCTGCGTGCTTGTGTAGGTGCAAATGGGTGGCAAGTCCCACTACGGTGCGCATCCATGCGCAGCTGCCGGGCGATTCACTTGATCATCGCGGCTGGGGATCAATCCGGCGTCGACGTCCACCGGCACCGGCAAGCGAGCAGGCGGGGCATCGTGGCCACTGGCGGACAACTGGTCGATCAACTGAGTAATCCGCTGTTCTTCGAGGTCCAGAAAGGCGAGGTCTACGTCCTCGACGAGCTGACCACCGGCCTGCACCTCGCCGACGTCGAGCAGCTGCTCGGCCTGCTCGACCGGCTCGTCGACTCCGGCGATTCGGTCATCGTCATCGAGCACCACCAGGCGGTC
>JBOHEO010000172.1:0-12298 GCA_050701055.1 Pseudonocardia sp.
CCACCACCCCGACCCCACCCACCGCCACCACCCCGATCCCGACCAGCGGTCGACCGACGCCGTCTCCCCCGGCCGATACCTCGCAGGCGGCGGTCCGGGTGGATCTCACCGTGCTGTCCCGCACCGTCGGCGGCGACCCCGGCACCGAGCTGGCCTCGGACTACGGCTGTCCCGACGAAGCACAGGTCGCGCGAGCCACCGGGGGGGTCCCCGCACCGTCGGAGGCCACGGCGGGTTCGTGTGTCCCGTCGCTCCAGTTGCTGCTCGACACGCTGCTCGACGGTGTGCTGAGCGAGGCCGTCCGGGACGACGTCGAGGGCAAGCTGTGGCGCCAGCAGCCTGCGCTGCCGCTGTTCCAGCCGGTTACGGTGGTGGCGAGCACACCCGCCGCCGCCGCGGCCACGGGCGTCGGAACCGGCCCGCTGCTCACCGGACCGTTGACCGGTGCGCAGCGGTGGGTGGAACCGGCCGGTTAGCGGTGCACGGCCGGGCGGACCTGTGCCGGGGGGCCGGTGTGCCGGTACGGGAGCGGGACAGCAATCATCGCCCCACGATGAACGGGCGTCCGGCTCGGACTGCCCAGCAGACAGGGGAAGCCGATGAGGAGATCACGGGCTGCGTCGCTCATCGCCGTGAGCGCGACGGCGGCGCTGCTGCTCGCCGCGTGTGGTGGCGGCGGTGCGGGCGACGAGCCGGGTTCGGCGCCGAGCACCCAGAACTTCGACCCCGGCGCCGTGGGCCGGACCGACGAGCCGTACAACCGGCCGATGGTGGCGGATATCGGTGACATCACGGTGACCGTCGACGAAGGCTTCCAGGACTACAACAACAACACTGGCGCGGCCAACAGCCTGGCCAATGTCTACGTCCTGCCCCTCCTGCAGCCCTCCCCGTACTTCGTCGACGAGCAGCTCAACCTGCGCGTCGACAAGGATTACCTGGACGCCATCACGGTCGTATCGACGAACCCGCAGGTGATCGAGTGGAAATGGCGCCAGGACGCGGTGTGGTCGGACGGCCGGCCCGTCGGTTGCAAGGACATGTACCTGCTGTGGCTCGCGGCGAACACGACCGTGCGCAACGGTGCGGCACAGATCTTCGACTCCCCCCCGACCGGCTACGACCGGATCTCGCGGCTCGACTGCACACCGGATGGCAAGACCGTCACCGCGACGTTCTCCACGCCCTTCGCCGATTACCGGGGCCTGTTCAGCACAACCCTCCAGGCCGGCAGCCAGCTGCTGCCCGCGCACATCCTGGAGCAGCGGACCGGCATCGCGGACATCACCAAGATCGACCCGAAGGTCGACACTCCGGAGCTGCGGAAGGCCGGTCAGTTCTTCACGACGGGCTGGAACGGCTTCGACCCGGCGGTGGCCCTGTCGGCCGGGCCGTACAAGATCGAAAGCTCCATGCGCAACGACACCACCGTTCTGGTGCGCAATGACAGGTGGTGGGGGAATCCCGGTGGACCGGCGAAGCTGACCGTCACGGCCGTCACCGACTCCCAGGCCAACGTGCAGAAGCTGCTCAACAAGGAGGCGCAGGTCATCGCCCCGCAGGCGGAGTCGGCCGTCGCGGAGCAGATCCGCGCGCAGGGCGGCGAGTTCACCGTGTTCGCCCGAGGTGGCCAGACCTTTGAGCACATCGACTTCCAGATGACCAAGCCGCTGTTTCGGGACAATCCGGAGTTCCGGATGGCCATTGCTACCTGTCTGGACCGGCAGGACATCGTCGACAAGCTGATCAGATCCGTCGATCCGAATGCGCAAGCGCTCGGCAATTTCGTGTTCCAGCCCAACGAGGCCGGTTACCTCGACCACTACGCCAGTCTCGGCGCAGGTGACGTCGCCGCCGCGAAGGTGATCATGGAAGGTGCTGGCTGGACACTCGGCCCGGACGGCGTCTATGCCAAGAACGGCGTGCGGGCGAGCTTCAAGCTGGGGCACAAGCTGGTGGACCGCCGCAACCAAACCGTGCAGCTCGCCGCGGCGAGTTGCACGCCGGCCGGCATCGAGATCATCGACGACCCGGCCGAGGACTTCAACGACCGGCGGCTGCCGGCGGGCGACTTCGACGCCGCGCTGTTCGCCTGGGTCGGCAGTCCGATCAAGTCATCGTCCACGGCGAACTACCTCAGCAGGGAACGGGGCGGGACGAACAACTACAACAACTACAGCAACCCCAAGGTCGACGAGCTGCTGCTGGCCAGTGATGCTGAACTGGACTTCGCCAAGCGGACGCAGCTGCTCAACGATGCCGACGCGGTGATGGCGGCCGATCTGCACAGCATTCCGCTGTTCCAGCTCACCGACTTCGCGGCCGCGGACCGGGCGATCGCCCCGGTGAGTTACCTCGGCTTCTCCGGCGGAGCGTTATGGAACGCATTCGCGTGGCAGCAGAACTAGATGTTCCGTTTCATCATCCGACGGTTGCTGATCGCGATACCGCTGCTGATCGCTGCATCGTTCCTGTCTTTCGCGCTCACCACAGCGATGGGCGACCCGCTTGGCGAGTGGAAGCTCCAGCGACCGCGGACCGAGGGCGAGATCGCGGCCCAGTACGAGAAGATCGGCTACGACAAGCCGGTCGTGGAGCGGTACGTCGACTGGGCGGGCGGCTTCGTCACCGGCGACTGGAAGACGACCGTCACCCCGGGCAATGGCACCGTGGACGTCCGGGAGGAGATCGGTCGGGCATTCTGGGTCACCGCGCGTCTGGTGATCGGCGCCGAGATCATCGCGGTCCTGCTCGGGATGCTGATCGGGGTGATCGGTGCGGTGCGCCAGTACTCACTGTTCGACTACGTGGCCACCGGCACCGCATTCGTCATGTTCTCCATGCCGTTGTTCTGTATCGCCGTGCTGCTCAAGTTCGGCGGGATCGAACTGAACGACTGGCTGGAGAGCCTCGGCTTCGGCAGATGGATCATCACCGCTGGGCCACCGGCCGGGGGTTTCACCGGTGGGTTCTTCGAACAGATATACGCCTACAGTGGCGCGTACATCCTGCCCACCCTGTGCCTGGTCGCGATCCAGTTCGCGCTCTACAGCCGGTTCCAACGGGCCGCGATGTTGGAGACCCTGGACGCCGACTACGTACGCACCGCCCGGGCCAAGGGGCTCGGTTCGGCGCGGGTGATCCTCCGGCACGCCTACCGCAATGCGCTGATCCCGATCGTCACCGTGTTCGCGCTGCACTTCGGGCTGATCCTTGGTGGTGCGATCATCACCGAGACGGTGTTCGGCTGGCGGGGGATGGGCCTGCTGATCGTCGATGCGATCACCAAGAAGGAGCCCTGGATGGTGCAGGGCGCGATGATGGTGACTGCGGTGTTCATCGTCGCGTTCAACCTGGTGGCCGACGTGCTCTACGCCCGGCTCGACCCGAGGATTCGCCTTGACTGAGGTCTCCGCCGTGGGCGCGCCGGCTGACGGCTCGGGGTTCGGCGACACCCAGGCCCGAACGCTGTGGCGGACCGTCGCCCGCCGGTTCGTCCGGCACCGGGCCGCGCTCGCCGGCCTGGTGCTGCTCGTGCTGCTCCTGGCCTTCGCGTTCCTCGGGCCACTGGTATGGACCGAGGGCCTGGAGCCGGGCGGCGACGGCAAGCTGCCTCCCGGTGTCGCGCACCCGTTCGGCACCGACCGGATCGGCCGCGACATGCTGGCGTCGGTGATCTCCGGCACCCGGTACTCGCTCCAGATCGCGATCGTCGTGGCGCTGGTGGCCACCGCGCTGGGGGTCGTGCTCGGCGCGCTCGCCGGCTACCTGCGCGGCTGGGTGGACCAGGCCGTCAGCCGCCTCGTCGACCTGGTGTTGTGCATCCCGGCGTTGGTGGTCGCCGCGGTGCTGGCCCGCAACAGCTTCACGGTGATCCCCGGTCAGCAGTCGGGCGGCAACTGGCTCACCGTCGCGCTGATCCTCGCGCTCACCGTGGCGTGGCTGCCGATCACCCGCACCATCCGGGGCATGGTGCTGTCGCTGCGGGAGAAGGAGTTCGTCGAGGCGGCCCGAGCATCGGGAGCATCGACGTCGCGCGTGGTGTTCCGGCACATCCTGCCGAACACGATCGACGTGATCATCGTGAACGCCACGATCACGATCGCCCAGGCGGTGTTGCTGGAGTCCGCGCTCTCCTTCATCGGCCTCGGGGTCAAGCGGCCGGACGCGTCGCTGGGGCTGATCATCAACGAGAACAAGAACGAGCTGGTCACGTTGCCCTGGCTGTTCTGGTTCCCGTTCGGGTTCATCGTGGCGATCTCGCTGTCGGTCAACTTCATCGGCGACGGGTTGCGTGACGCGTTCGACCCGCGGCAGAAGCGGGTGCGGGCATGAGTGCGGACGTTCTCGCGGCCGGGCGCCGGGCGCCGGGCCACTCCGATGACGCGCTGCTCACCGTCACCGACCTCTCGGTCGGCTTCGACACCGACGACGGCGTGGTCCGGGCCGTCCGGCACGTGTCCTTCGACGTGCGGGCCGGTGCGGTGCTCGGCGTCGTCGGCGAGTCGGGCTGTGGCAAGTCGGTGACCGCGGCGGCGATCATGGGCCTGCTGCCGAGGACGGCCGCCGTCACCGGTTCCATCCGGTTTCGGGGTCACGAGCTGGTCGGTCTGCCGGAGAAGGACCTCCGCGCGCTGCGCGGCAACGACATCGCCATGATCTTCCAGGATCCGATGAGCTCGTTGAACCCCGTGTACACCGTGGGCTGGCAGGTCGCCGAGGCCTACCGGGCCCATCACGGCGTCGGGTGGAAGAAGGCAGCGGCCAAGGCCGTCGAGGCGTTGGAGCTCGTCGGGATCCCGCAACCGGACCGGCGCGCCGACCAGTACCCGCACGAGTACTCCGGCGGGATGCGGCAGCGCGCCATGATCGCGATGGCGATCATCAACGATCCGGACCTGATCATCGCCGACGAACCGACCACCGCTCTCGACGTGACCGTCCAGGCGCAGATCCTGGAGACGCTCCTGCGGATCCGGGACGAGACCGGTGCCGCGATCATGATGATCACCCATGACCTGGGGGTCGTGGCGGGCGTCGCCGGCCGGGTGCAGGTCATGTACGGCGGCACGGTGGTCGAGTCCGGCCCGGTGGAGGACGTCTTCGCGGAGCCCAGGATGCCGTACACGATCGGGCTGCTCGGATCGATCCCGAACCCGGAGCTGCTCGGCAAGCCGCTGACCCCGATCAACGGCGCGCCACCGTCGCTGCTGCGGTTGCCGCCAGGGTGTGCGTTCGGGCCGCGCTGCCCGTTGGTGGAACCCAAGTGCCGAGCGGCCGAGCCCGAGCTCCTGGCCGCCCCCCTCGCGGGGCACACCGCTCGATGCCGGCGGTGGCCGGATGTGGCCGGGCTGGAGCAGCCGCGGCAGATCTTTCTGGGAGGGCGGCGATGACCGCGCAGGTCGTCTCGTCGGACCGGATGTCGCTGCTCAGCGTGCGGGATCTGGTCAAGGAGTTCCCGGTCCGCGGCGGTGGGATCATCCCGCGGGTTGCCGGTGCGGTGCAGGCCGTGTCCGGGGTGTCCCTGGAGATCGACGGCGGGCAGACGCTGGGCCTGGTCGGCGAGTCCGGCTGCGGGAAATCGACGGTGGGGCGGGCGATCGTGGCTTTGCATCCCCCTACCTCGGGGTCGGTCCGGTTCGCGGGGCGCGAGCTGACCACGTTGCGGCCCCGGCAACTGCGCGGCGTGCGGCGTGACCTGCAGATCGTCTTCCAGGACCCCTACGCCGCGCTCAACCCGCGCTGGCCGGTCAACGACATCGTCGCCGAGCCGCTGCGGATCCATGGCGCGGCGGGCGGCCGGGCCGGGGCGCAGCGCCGCGTCGACGAGCTGCTGGAGACCGTCGGGTTGAGCTCCGAACACCGCAACCGCTATCCGCACGAGTTCTCCGGCGGGCAGCGCCAGCGGATCGGCATCGCCCGGGCGCTGGCGCTGTCCCCGAAGCTCATCGTGCTCGACGAGCCGGTGTCCGCGCTGGACGTCTCCGTTCAGGCCGGGGTGCTCAACCTGCTGGAGGAGCTCCAGGACCGGCTCGGGCTGGCCTACCTGTTCATCGCGCACAACCTTTCGGTGGTCCGCCACATCTGCGACCGGATCGCGGTGATGTACCTGGGCAAGATCGTCGAGACCGGATCCCGGGACGACGTGTACGGGGGCGCGCGGCATCCCTATACCCAGGCCTTGCTGTCCGCTGCCCCGTTGCCGGATCCGGTGCTGGAGCGGGGGCGCAGGCGGATCGTGCTCACCGGCGACGTGCCCAGCCCGGTCGATCCGCCGTCGGGCTGCCGGTTCCGGACGCGGTGTTGGAAGGCGCAGGAGGTGTGCGCGACCGAGGAGCCGCGGCTCGTGGCGCAGGACGGTGTGGACGGGCATCTCGCGGCGTGCCACTTCCCGGAGAGCCTCCGCCGAGTCGGTAGCGACGAACTCGGTGGCACCGCGGCGGCCGGCACCCGGAACTGAGCTGTCCGGCACGTTTCGGCGCCGCGGAACGCGGATCTCATGTCGGACAGATCAGCTCGGTCCGATGGAGACGCAGGACTCCCACCCCAGCGGGACATCACAGTAGAACGATCTTGCGCCGCGGACAGTGGTTCCTGAGGTCAGGTCATGGCTGCGGGGAGCTCGATATGCGGAACTCGCCGTGTCAGCATGCGGAACTCGCCGTGTCAGCATGCGGAACTCGCCGTGTCAAAATGCGGAACTCGCCGTGTCGGTATGCGGAACTCGCGGGTGGGGTCAGGTGGGGAGGGGGTACTGCTCCTCGGCGTGGTGGCAGGCGCTCGGGTGGTGGCTGCCGGGTCGCGCCATCAGGGCCGGTTCCTCGTCGGCGCAGATTTCTGTCGATTTCCAGCATCGGGTGCGGAAGCGGCAGCCCGACGGCGGGTTGATTGGGCTGGGGACGTCACCGGTGAGCCGGATTCGGGCTCGACCTGATCGAACGGTCGGGTCCGGCACCGGCACCGGCACGGCCGAGAGCAACGCCTGGGTGTACGGGTGCGCGGGCCGGGTGTAGATCTCGTCCTCCGTCCCGATCTCTACGATCTTGCCCAGGTACATCACCGCCACCCGGTCGGACAGGTGCCGCACCACCGAGAGGTCGTGGGCGATGAAGATGTAGGAGAGCCCGAACTCGCGTTGCAGGTCGCCGAGCAGGTTCAGCACCTGCGCCTGGATGGAGACGTCCAGCGCGGACACCGGCTCGTCACAGATGATCACCTCGGGGCGCAGGGCGAGCGCGCGGGCGATGCCGATCCGCTGGCGCTGCCCGCCGGAGAACTGGTGCGGGTACCGGTTGATGTGCTCGGGGTTGAGGCCCACGACGTCCAGGAGATCCTGCACCTTTCGGCGGCGCGCACCCGCCGGCGCGACCTCGGGGTGGATCTCGAACGGCTCACCGACGATGTCGCCCACCGTCATCCGGGGGTTCAACGAGGTGTAGGGGTCCTGCAGCACCATCTGCACCGACCGGCGCAGCGCCCGCAGGGCCCGTCCCCGCTTGGCGAAGATGTCCTCGCCGCGGAACCGGACCCGTCCGGCGGTCGGCGGTTCCAGCCGCATCAGCACCTGTGCCAGCGTCGACTTGCCGCACCCGGACTCGCCGACGACACCGAGCGTCTCGCCGCGTCGCAGGTCGAACGACACCCCGTCGACGGCCCGTATGTGGCCGACGGTGCGCCGCAACACCACGCCTATCTGCACCGGGAAGTGCTTGACCAGGTCCTCGACCTGCAGGATCGGCTCGGGATTCATCGCGCCACCAGATCCTCGGCGAACAGGCACGCCGCAGAGCGGCCGGCGGGCAGCGGTTCCAGCGGCGGGACGATCTCCCGGCACTGCCCCACCGCCATCGGACAGCGCGGATGGAACGGGCATCCGGACGGGATCGCCGTCAGGTTCGGGGGCAGGCCCTTGATCACGGTGAGCTCGGTACCCTTCGTGTCCACCCGGGGGATCGACTCCAGCAGCGACAACGTGTACGGATGGCACGGCTTCGCGAACAGCGAGTACACATCGGCGTTCTCCACGATCCGGCCCGCGTACATCACCGCGATCCGGTCGGCGACCTCGGCGACCACCCCGAGGTCGTGGGTGATCAGGATCAGGCCCATCCTCCGCTCCGCCTGGATCTCGGCGAGCAGGTCCATGATCTGGGCCTGCACGGTGACGTCCAGGGCGGTCGTCGGCTCGTCGGCGATGAGGACGTCGGGGTCGAGCGCGAGCGACATCGCGATCATCGCCCGCTGCCGCATGCCGCCGGAGAACTGGTGCGGGTGGTCGCGCACGCGCTGCTCGGCGCCCGGGATACCCACCATGTCGAGCAGCTCCACAGCGCGCCGGTGCGCGGACCGGCGGTCCATGCCGCGGCGCGTGCGCAGCTGCTCGGCGATCTGGAACCCGATGGTGTAGACCGGGTTGAGGGCCGAGAGCGCGTCCTGAAAGATCATTGCGATGTGCTCCCCGCGCAGCTCACGGCGTCGATCGGGGGTCGCCGTGAGCAGCTCCTCGCCGCGGTAGCGGATGGAGCCGGCGGTGACGAACCCCGGTGGGCTGTCCAGGATCCCCATGATCGTGTTGGCGGTGACGCTCTTGCCCGAGCCGGACTCCCCGAGCACGGCGAGGGTCTCGCCCGCGTCGACGGAGAGGCTGACCCCGTTGAGCACGTTCGCGACGCCGTCGCGGGTGCGGAACTCCACCCACAGGTCCGAGATCTCCAGCAACGGCGACGGATCGCTCGCCGGATCGGCATGCACAGCCATCAGCGGCCCTTCGGGTCGAACGCCTCGCGCACCGCGTCGCCGAGCATGACGAACGCCAGCACGGTGACGGCGAGGAACGCGGCGGGGAATGCCAGCAGGTACGGCGACACCCTGATGTAGTCGCGCGCCTCGCTGATCATGACCCCCCAGGACACGACGGGATCGCGCAGCCCGATCCCCAGGAACGACAGGGTGGCCTCGGCCCCGATGAACGCGCCGAGCGCGATGGTGGCGTACACCAGCACCGGGGCCAGGCAGTTCGGGAGCACGTGGCGCCAGATCACCCGGAACGGGCTCGCGCCCAGGCCCCGCGCCGCGCGCACGTAGTCCTGCTGGCGGGCCGCGATCGCCGCCGATCGCATGATCCGCATCGCCACCGGCCAGGACAGCGCCGACATGGTCACCACGACCAGCGCGGTGATCCCGACGGCACCGCCGACCGACTCGCGGAACGTGGAGAGCACGACGATCGCGCCGAGGACGAACGGCAGCCCGAAGAAGACGTCCGCGACGCGGGACAGCAGGCCGTCGACCCAGCCCCCGGAGAACCCGGCGAGGATGCCCATGGTGGCACCGATCAGCACCGTGAACGCCGTCGCCAGCAGACCCACGATGATCGACACGCGGGTGCCGTAGATGGTGCGGGCGTACACGTCGCGCCCGAGCAGGTCATACCCGAACCAGGCCTGCGCGGACGGGGGTTGGCGGCTGCGGGCGAGCAGGCCGGCGCTCGGGTCGGCCGAGGTGAACAGGCCCGGGAACGCGGCGAGCACGAGCAGCACGACGATCAGCATCATCGACACGAGGAACAGCGGGCGCCGGCGCAGGTCGTGCCAGGCGTCGGAGGCGAGGCTGCGCGGTCGGTCCGTCCCGCTCCGGGCGGCATCCGTGGCGTGGCTCGCCTCGGCGGCCGGTCCGGCCACTCCCAGCGCCTGCGGGTCAGTCATAGCGAATCCTCGGGTCGAGAACGGCGTAGAGCACGTCCACCAGCAGGTTCATCAGCAGATAGACGATCACGAGCAGCACGACGACCCCGGTGACCGTCGCACCTTCCTTGGTGAGGATGGACCGGTAGACCAGCCCGCCGATCCCCCGGATGTTGAAGATGCCCTCGGTGACGATGGCGCCGCCCATGAGCGCACCCAGGTCGACGCCGAGGAACGTGATGACCGGGATCGCGGAGTTGCGCAACAGGTGCACCCCGACGACCCGGCTGGGGCGCAGGCCCTTCGCGATCGCCGTGCGCACGTAGTCCGAGCGGCGGTTCTCCGAGATCGAGGTCCGCGTCAGCCGGGTGACGTAGGCCATCGACAGGCTGCCCAGCACGAACCCCGGGACGATCAGCTCGCTGAAGCCGGCCTGCGCCGAGACCGTGGGGTCGATGATGCCCCACCGCAGGCCGAGCGTGACCTGCAGCACGAAGCCGGTGACGAACACGGGGATCGCGATGAGGAACAGCGTCGACACGAGCACCAGGTTGTCGAGGTAGCCGCCGGGACGCAGGCCGGTGAGCACACCCGCGGCGAGGCCGATCACGGCCTCGATCACCAGCGCGACCAGGGCCAGTCTCAGCGTCACCGGATAGGCGTTCGCGATCAGCTCGCTCACCGCGACGCCAGCGAACGTCTCGCCGAAGTCGCCCTGCAGGAGGCCCCACAGGTACTTGCCGTACTGGACGAAGATCGAGTCGTCCAGGTTGAACTTCTCCCGCATCGCGGTGATGTAGGCGTCCGGGCAGGGCCGGTCCCCGCACTTCGCGGCGAACGGGTCGCCGGGCAGTGCCCAGACCAGCACGTAGATCAGGAACGTCGTGCCGATGAAGACGGGTACGAGCTGGAGCATGCGGCGAAGGACGTAGCGTCCCATGGGCGGGTCAGCTCACCGTGACGCTGAACAGGTCGAGCCGGCGGAACGGGTCGACGATGACGTTGTCCAGCCGCTCCGACCAGCCGGACTGCACCGACTGGAAGTACACCGGGATGGCCGGCATGTCTGCCAAGGCCATGCGCTCGGCCTCCTGGTAGAGGGCGTTGCCCTGCTCGACGGACGGGGCCGCGTCGGCCTGCGCGAGCTTCGCGTCCACCGCCGGGTTGGAGTAGAGCCCGTCGTTGGACGAACCGCCGGTGCGGTACTGCGGGTTGAGGAAGTTCTCGATGGACGGGTAGTCCGCCACCCACCCGGACCGGTAGATCGCCGTCATCTCGTGGGCGTTGGCCGCGGCGCGGAACTCGCCGAACGTCGGTACAGGCACGAAGTTGCACTCGCGTGCCAGCGCGTTGCGGATCGTCGTGCACACCGCCTGCATCCACTCCTGGTTGCCGGCGTCGACGTTCGAGGTGAGCTCGATCGGTCCCGGGAAGCCGGTGGCGTCGAACATCTGCTTGGCTCGCTCCGGCTGGTAGGTGCAGAGCTCACCGCACTGGTCCGGAACGCGACCCGGCACGTCGGGCGCGACGTACCCGTCGGCGGGAGGTTTGAGACCGTTGAAGATCTGCTGGTTGACCGCCTCGCGGTCGATCGCCATCGAGATGGCCTGGCGCAGGGCCGGGTTCTGGAACCGGGGGTCGTACACCGGGAACGAGAGGGTCTGGAGCCCGAGGTAGGTCTCCGACGCCGACCGCCCCGGCAGGTCGGTCTCGAAGAGCTTCCCGGCCAGCGCCGACGACGGGATGATCTCCATGAAGTCCAGGTTGCCGGCGACGACGTCCTGGTAGGCGGCCTCGACGGAGGCGTACACCCGCATCTCGACGGCGCGCACGCTCGGCTTGGCCGTACCCGCGTAGTTCTCGTAGCGCTCGACCATGATGTTGACACCTGGCTGCCGGGAGACGAACCGGAACGGCCCGTTGCCGATCGGGTTGGCCTCGAATGCTGCCCGGTCGGCGAAGAACGTCTCGGGCAGCGGCGCGAACGCGGCGTAACCGAGCTGGGTGGGGAACACGGAGAAGGGCTCGGCCAGGGTCACTTCGAGGGTGCGGTCGTCGATGACCCTCAGGCCCGACATCTCCGTCGCGGCCGGCTGGGGTGCCTGCCGGGGGCCGTCCGGGCCGTCCGGGTCCTGGGTGTTGACCTGGTCGAAGCCCTGGATCTGGGTGAAGAAGCTGGCGGCCTGCTGGCCGTTGGGGGAGTAGGCGGTGTAGTTCCACGCATCGGCGAAGCTCTTGGCCGTGACGGGAGTGCCGTCGTGGAACGTCCAGCCGTCGTTCAGGGTGATCGTGTACACCGTCGAGTCGGTGGCCTCGATCGAGCTGGCCACGGCGTTGCGCGGCTCCCCGGTGCGCGGGTCGTACTCGACGAGCCCGGTGAACAGCGCCTCGACCACCCGGCCGCCACCGGTCTCGGTGGAGTTGCCCGGCACCAGCGGATTCTCCGGCTCGGTGACGTAGATGCTGATCGTGGCGTCCGACCGGTCGATGCCGGATCCACCGGCGCCGTTCCCGGAGCCGCCGCACGCACCGGCCAGCAATGCAACGGTTGTGGACACCGCTAGCCAGATGGCGACTCGTCGTGATCGCATAGGTTCCTCAACTCCCTGAAGGCG
>JBOHEO010000173.1:0-12292 GCA_050701055.1 Pseudonocardia sp.
ACTCGACGCGATCGCCGACCGCCTCAACGGCCGCCCACGCCGTACGCTAGAATGGACCACGCCGAGCGAGAAGCTCAGCGAATTACTAGGAAACGCCGATGGCGCTCTCACTGGTTGAAACCAAGCAATGCTGACTTCCGACGGACGGCTTGAACCGGCTCAGAGCGCGTAACGACATGACCGGCGTACACCTTCCGAGCCGTGGTCCTCGGAGTGGCCTGACCCTGTTGGTTAATCTGCGACACGGCTGTCGACCTCCATGCTGTTGATCTTCTATGACGGCGTGATTCCGTCTGTGATTGGCCTCCCCTGTTCGCCGGTCGCCCAGAACACAACGAACGGCACTTTCGTCCATACTTAACGGACGAAAGTGCCGTTCGTTGCGACGCCGGGCGCCAGACGAATCCTCACCAGCGCGCGTGAACCACAATTAGCCAACAGGGTCTGGCGGTCTGGCCTACCGGCAAAGGCGGGTCAGGATTGTCGGCTGTAGGCGTCGAGGATCTCGGCCGGGATCCGGCCCCGGTCACCGACGGGGTGACCATTGGCGCGGGCCCACATCCGCACCGCCCCGAGATCGGGACCGTCGGGCCGCGAGACCGGCGTAGAATGCGCGGCCGCGAGCGGGGTCGGCTCGGCCCGGACGAGGTCGGGGTGCCGGACGACATCCAGCGGTCCCGGTGGTTCAAGGGACACGACGGCGACAGCCCCGGCCTGCGCCGCGAGTCCGACCAGATGGTCGTGGTGGGTGAGCAGCAGGATCTGCCAACGCGACGCCAACTCGGCCAGCACGGTGATCGCCGCCGTGGCCCGGGCGTCGTCGAAAGTCATCAGTACGTCGTCGAGCGCCACCGGGACGGGCGGCAGGCCCCGGTCCGCCCGATCGGCCTGCAGCTGCCCGATCCCGGCGAGACGCAATGCCAGGAAGAGCTGGTCGGCGGTGCCCTCGGAGAGCTGTTCGGTGCTCAACTCCTCGTCGTCCGCGCGGACGACGACCAACGAGCGGCCGCTGTCGTCCGCCCCGGGTCGCAGCGCGACGAAACGACCTCCGGTGAGCCGCTCCAGGAGCCGGCCCGCGTCGGCGAGCAGGGGTGAGGAGTGCCGCCGCTCGTATACCTCCAGCTCGCGGCGCAGGATCTCGCGTTGCAGGTGCACCACGACGTAGCGCTCGGCCGCTTCGGCCGCCCGCGCGAGCTGTTCCTGCGCCTCGGCGTGCAACGTCGCCGCTTGCTCCGCGCCCTCGAGGTCGCGCAGCTGCCGGCGCAGTCCACCCAGCTCCTCGGTGATCGCGGCGTGCTGCTCCCGAAGCCCGGCCTCGAGGCTCTCGGCGTGCGCACACTCTTCGTCCAGCCCGGCCTGGTCGTGTCCACCGATCGTGCCCACCCAGTCGTCGAAGTCCAGATCCGGGCCGGCAGAGCGGAGCAGGGCGGTGCGCCGGACCGTATCGGCGGCGAGCTCGGCGCGCCGCCGGCCCCGTTCAGCGGCGGCATCCAGCGCGGCGACCTCCGCCGCGGTGAGCTCCGCACCGGCAGAGAACTCCCCACCCCTGGATGATCTGAGCTTCGCAGCCACAGCCAGCTCCCCGTCCCCAGACGACGTGAGCTCCGCTGCGAGCCGGCTCAGCACGGCCTCAGCATCCGCCGCCGTGCGCTCGGTGGCGCGCAGAGCGTCCGTGATCCGGATGATGTCATCGTCGAAGTACCGCGCCGTGATCGACGCCTGCTCCGCCTCCTGCACCCGTCCGGTCACCTCCGCCAGGCTCGTCCCCGAGCCAGACGCGCAATGGCGCTGCACCAGCGCGGCGACCGCGGCGTCGTGCTCGTCGAGCCGTCGCTGCAGGTCGTCGGCCTCTCTATCGAGCCGCAACGCCTCGTCGTGGGCACGGTGGGCCAGCGCGATCAGGTCCCGGCGGACCGACCAGCCCGCCGGATCGGTGTCGACCGGGAGCCCGGCTGAACGCAGGGCAAAACGCCAGCGGGACCCGACGTCGTCGAGGTCGTGGCGACGGGCGTCCGCCTCGGCACCGGCCCGGCGGCCCTGCTCGCGGAGCTGAGCGAGCATCGTCCGCCGATCCCGGGCCGCGTCGGCGGCAGCTTCGAGGTCGGCCGCCACGATCAGCAGGGTGTCCAGGTCGGCAGCGGGCCGGTCGCGTCCCGCCGCGGCCAGCGCCGCACGCAGCTGCGACCGCTGCTGCTCGGCCTCGGTCACCAGGGCGACGATCCGGCTCTGGGCGTGGCGTCGATCCGATTCCGCCCGGTGGGCGTCGATGAGTGCGCGGTGGACGCCGTCGGCGGCATCGGGCTCGGGGGCGCGGACGAGACCGCTCCACAGCGCGACCCATTCGGTGGTCGCGGCGGTATGGAGCCGGTGGGCCCGCGCCGCGGCCCGACCGGCCGCCTCCTGCTCCTCCTCGGCCGTCCGCAGTAGGGCCTGGCAGCGACCGAGCTCGGCAATGCGGTCCGCACCGGCAATCATCTGGTCGGCGATGTGGTCGGTCTCGTGCACCGACCGCTCCAGCGCGATCGCCGCGGCAGCGAGCGCATGGGGCTCGTCGCCCGCTGCCGCGACGGCGAGCACCTGGTCGAGCCGGTTGTCCCGGTCGGCGCGGGCCCGGGCCAGTCCCTCGGGACCGAGCAGCCGCCCGTCGACGGCAAGGCCGTCCAGCTCCACCCGGGCTCGCTGCGCGCGCTCGTCGGCCCTCGCCCGGTCACGCTCGGCACCGGTCAGCTCCTCGACAGCGGCCCGCAGGCGGTTGCGGAGCTCGGCCATCCGGTCGGCGGGCGGCGGATCGGGGACGGGGGCATCGGGGCCGACGTCCCCCTCGGCGTCGGCCCGACAGCCCGCCGCGGCGAGGGCCTCCCGGATCCGGACGAGGGCATCGGCATGCTCGACGATCGCCGCCCGGCGCAGCGCCACGGCCGACCCCGTGGCCACGATCCCCTGGCGTACCTCCCGCACCCGCCGCGCCGCCTCGGCGTCGACACCGTCGGCGCCAGCAGCGCCGTACCGGACCGCTCGTAGCGCGCTCACCTGCACCTGATGGGCCCGGTCCGCGGCCTGCTCCGCCACCTGCACCCGATCGGCGAGCCGGTCGAGATCCGCCGCTCGATCGGCCGGAACATGCAGCGTCGCGAGCCGCACCGCGATCGGTCGCCCGTCCGCTTCGGCCAGGTCCGAGAGACCGTGCTCCGCCGCGCGGAGCTGCGTCGTCGCCTCAACGCGCAACTCCGCCGCCCGCACACCATCCGCCTGGCGTGCCTGGTCGGCCTGGTCGAGAGCCCGGATCGCCTCGGCGTCGGCGAGCAGGGCACGGTCGACCCGCAACTCCGCACGCTTGCGCTGTTGATCGTCACGCCGGGCCCGGTGCTCGACCAGCTCGCCGGCCGCCCGATCCCGCGCTTGCGTCGCCGCGTCGAACCGGGTGAGCTGCGCGTCGTCCAGCACCACGCCGGCACCGTGCAGCACCGCCAGTTCGCCGCGGACGGTAGCGAGTTCGACGGCCTGCCGGAACGTCCGGACCCGCTGCGCGGCCAGCCCGACCTGCACACCCGCGCGGGCCCGCTCCCGCTCGGTCGAGGCCGCGGTGCGCTCCAGCCGCTCGATCTCCTCCCGCAGCGCCGCGACCGTCCCCGCCTGCGCCATCTGCTGCCCGACCAGCGCGTCCAGCTGCTCGAAGCGGTTCATCGCCGTCCGCACCTCGACCTTGCTGTTCTTGTGCGGGCGGTAGAGCCGCTCGGCCTCCTCGGTGAGCTGCGCGATGATCACCCGCACGTCCCGCCCGCTGCGCGCGGTGAAGACCAGCTCGGCCAGGTCGCCGCCGCCCGTGCACAGCTGCCGCCCGCCGTCCCGCAGCTCGGTGTGAGCGAGCCCGAAGCTCTGCTGCCACATCCGCCGGGCCTCGGTGCCGCCCGCTCCCCACACCGGTTCGACGGGCGTCGACGTGTCGTCGGTCAGTCCCCTGGTCGTGCGGCGCAGGTGCAGCTCGGCATCCCCGACGAGGACGGTCGCGGCGATCCCGAGTCGCGCGGGCGCGGCGGCGTAGGCGTGCCGGGCCGGTTTGGGAAAGCCCCACAGCAGGTCGGACAGCGCGTCGAGCAGCGTGGACTTCCCGGCCTCGTTGGGCCCGGTCACCAGGGTCAGACCGGGCCCGAACGCCAGCCGCCGATGCTCGTAGGCGCCGTAGCGCTCGAGGGTGAGCGACGCGATCCGCATCAGCCGACCGGCCCGCCCAGGTGGGCCAGCAGCTCCTGCTCCGCGCGCCGGGCGAGCCCGCCGAGCTCGGTCTCGTCCCGCAGGTCCAGCAGCCCGGCCTCGCGCAGCCGACGGCCGACCTCCCGGTCCAGCGCCGCGACGAGCTCACCCACCCGGCCGGGGTGGGCAACCAGCTCCGCCGCCGCCCGGGTTACCGACGCGACCAGGCCGGCATCGACCACACCGGCGGCCTCGGGCGCGCGGGCGGTGATCCTGACCTTTTCCACGGCGGCACCCACCTTGCCCGCCAGCAGATCGATCTCGGTCCGGACGCGGTCGAGGTCGAGCAGGGACGCGGCCGCCGGCGACTCACCGGCCAGCGTCACCCGAGCGACCAGCGCCCGCGATCCCGCGCCCACGCAGGCCCCGCGAAGCTGCGTGTCGACGGCGTCGAGCACATCGTCGAGGTCGCGGCATCCGGACACGTCGACGTCGACGCTCTCCCAGCGCGCCACGTCGAGCACCTCGTGCCGGATCTCGGCCCGGGTGCCCGGCTCGACCTCCACCACCAGGGCACCCTTCGGGCCGGTCTCGCGCGGGTGCCGGCCCTGCAAGTTGCCGCTGAACGCCGCGACGTGCTCCCCGTCGCAGATGGCCTGGCGGGTGTGCACGTGGCCGAGGGCGAAGTACTCGTACCGGCAGGCGAGGAGATCCTCGACGCTGCACGGGGCGTAGGTGTCGTGGCCCTCGGCACCCTGCACCGAGGTGTGCAGCAGCCCGACATTGACCAGACCGGCGACCCGCGCGGGATAGGCCCGCACCAGGTTCTCCGGGACGGAGCGGGTGGCGAACCCCTGTCCGTGCACGGCCAGGCCCAGGTCCTCGTCGATCACGGTCTGGGGGGCCGCGGTCGACAGCACCCGGACATTCGGGGGCAGGCGCAGGGAGCGGGTGATCTCGCTGGCCGCGTCGTGATTTCCGCTGATCATGAAAACCGGGATGTTCTCGGCATGCAACCGCGCCATCTGCCGGACGAAGAACGCGCCGGTCTGGAAATCGCGCCAGTCCCCGTCGTAGATGTCGCCGGCCAGCAGGAGGGCATCGGCACGGATCTCGACGACGTGGTCGGTCAGGTTCTCGCACGCGCGGCGGGAGGCCCCGCGCAGGGTGTCGGCGAGATCGCAGTTCCCGAGCCTGCTCAGGCCGCGCAAGGGGCTGTCCAGATGCAGGTCAGCAGCGTGTACGAGGCGCATGCGGCTCCCTGAGGTGCGAATCACATGGATGTAACTCTGCCGAGCATAGCGGAGACCGTGGATCTGGGCTCCTCGTGATCGGGAGCAGAGGGGAACGGACTACGCTCCTTGGACTAACGGATAGAGTCGCCGCCGGGGATCGGGCATCGATACCTGTCGCCGCGACCGGACACGAGGAGGACTCATGGCTGAGGGCACTGTCAAGTGGTTCAACGGGGAAAAGGGCTTCGGATTCATCGCTCCCGATGACGGTGGTAAGGACGTCTTCGTGCACTACTCGGCGATCGAGGGCACCGGTTTCAAGTCGTTGGACGAGGGCCAGCGGGTGTCCTTCGAGACGAGCCAGGGTCAGAAGGGCCCGCAGGCGGACAACGTCCAGGTCATCTGACCGCGACATCGGGCCGAACACCCGTTCACCGCTAGCGACCAAGGATCGCTAGGTCAGGGCGGCCGCGACCACGTCGCGGGCTTCCTCCTGGATCCGGGCCAGATGCTCGGGCCCGCGGAAGCTCTCGGCGTACACCTTGTAGACGTCCTCGGTACCCGATGGGCGCGCCGCGAACCAGCCGGACGCCGTGGTCACCTTCAACCCGCCGAGCGGCGCGCCGTTGCCGGGGGCTTCGGTGAGCTTCGCGGTGATCGGCTCACCGGCCAGCTCGGTTGCGGCGACGTCGGAGCCCGACAGCTTCCCCAGCCGCGCCTTCGCCACCGACGTGGTGGCGACGTCGATGCGCGCGTAGGCGGGCTCGCCGAACCGGGCGGTCAGCGCTCGGTACCGCTCGCTGGGCGTCTCCCCCGTCACGGCGACGATCTCCGCGGCCAGCAGCGCGAGGATGATGCCGTCCTTGTCGGTGGTCCATGCCGAGCCGTCGATGCGCAGGAACGATGCCCCCGCACTCTCCTCGCCACCGAACGCGATCGACCCGTCGAGCAGCCCCGACACGAACCACTTGAACCCGACCGGGGTCTCCACCAGCCGCCGCCCGAGGTCGGCCACCACCCGGTCGATCATCGACGAGCTCACCACGGTCTTGCCGATGCCCGCCCCGTCCGGCCAGCCGGGCCGGTGGGTGGCGAGATACCCGATCGCGACGGCCAGGAAGTGGTTGGGGTTCATCAGGCCGTCGGCGGTGACGATGCCGTGCCGGTCGGCGTCGGTGTCGTTGCCGGTGGCGATCTGGAAGTCGGACCGGCGCTTCACGAGCGAGGCCATCGCGTACGGCGACGAGCAGTCCATCCGGATCTTGCCGTCCCAGTCGCGGGTCATGAACCCGAACCGCGGATCGACGCGCTCGTTGACCACCGTGAGATCGAGACGGTGCCGCTCGGCGATGGCCGGCCAGTAGGCGACGCTGGCACCCCCCATCGGATCGGCGCCGATCCGGACCCCGGCCGATCCGATCGCATCCAGGTCGACCACGGAGGGGAGATCGGCGACGTACTCGCCGAGGAAGTCGTACCGGCCGACGTCGTGGACCGCGCCCCGGCGCACCCCGGCGAGCCGCGCGGCGAGCAGCTCGTTGGCCCGGATCGCGATCCAGCGGGTGGCGTCGGTGCCGGCCGGGCCACCGTCCGGCGGGTTGTACTTGAAGCCACCGTCCGAGGGTGGGTTGTGTGACGGCGTGACGACGACGCCGTCGGCGTGACCGCTCACCTTCCCCCGGTTGTGCTGCAGGATCGCGTGCGAGACGGCCGGGGTGGGGGTGAATCCGCTGTCCGCATCGGCGAGGACGTGCACATCGTTGGCCTGGAAGACCTCGACGGCGGTGATCCACGCTGGCTCGGACAGGGCATGCGTGTCGCGTCCGATGAACAGCGGCCCGCTGATCCCCTGGCCAGCCCGATACTCGCAGATCGCCTGGCTGGTGGCGGCGATGTGGTCGTCGTTGAACGTTGCGGCGAGCGCCGAGCCGCGGTGCCCCGAGGTGCCGAACGCCACCCGCTGCCCCGGATCGTCCGGATCCGGGTGGCGCTCGTGGTAGGCGGCGAGAAGCTTCCCGACATCGACGAGGTCCGCCGGTTGGGCGGGTGTGCCGGCACGGGGGTCGATCGACATCGGGCGTCTCCTGGCTCGCGGCGGCTCAGGCCGACATCGCCTGCCCTGGCCCGTCCTGGCGCTGCTGAGGGATGCGCTCGTGCAGCGTACGCGCGCCGCTGTCGGTCGTGAGGTGATAGTGCCCACGACGGGACCGGCTACACAGGTAAGACCGGAGGAAGCGGGCGCCCAGGGACTCCAGCTCACGCGCCGCGGCCTCGGCGGACTCGCGGGTCGGGTAGATCACCTTACCGTCGCTGCCCCGGCCCTGCCGCAGGAGGAACACGCCACGCAGCTCGGCCTGGCTCGGCGTGCAAAACACCGGCCGTCCGTTCTTGGACTTCCGGGCGTAGCGGCACAGCACCGCGCTGCGCGCAGCGTCACGTGCGGTGCTCCGCTCGTGGGCCGCAGGTCCGGCCGGTTCCTCGATCATGTCGCCCTCCCGCTCTCGGCTGGTAACAGAGTGATCGTGTGCGGCGTACCCTCTCGTTAACAGAGTCGAAGCGGGATACCTCGATCGTGTCCATCTTCATCCCGCCTCGCAGAACGTCGATGATAGCGCGTCACCCTCCGTGGTCATCCGACCTCCTCAAGCACGCCCCCCGTCTGATACCTGTCGGACCACGGCTCTAGGTTGCCGGGTGTGACCGACGCGGACGAAGGATGTTGACGGATGCTCCACGTCCACCGCGCCGAGCGCGCGGACGCCCTCGCCGATGCCCTCGCCGAGGTGCTGCTGCACCCGCTCGACGACCCGTTCACAGCTGAGGTCGTCGCCGTCCCGGCCAAGGGCGTGGAGCGCTGGCTCGTGCAGCGCCTGTCCCACCGCCTCGGCGCGGCAACCGGGCGGGGTGACGGTGTGTGCGCGCACGTCGACTTCCCCTCCCCGGCCGCGGTCGTCTCCGAGGTGGTGTGCGCCGCGGCGGGCATCGTTGTGACCGATGATCCGTGGCTGCCTGCCCGCGCGGTGTGGCCACTGCTGGAAGTGATCGACTTTTCCGCCGGAGAGGCCTGGTGCGCGGCGCTGAGTGCGCATCTCGGCCTCGACGAGTCCGCGGGCCGGCGGGGCGAGCACGTCGACACCACGCGCAGCGCCGGCGGGGCGGGCGTCGATACCGTGCGGCGCGGTCGCCGCTACACCGCGGCTCGCCACCTCGCCGAACTCTTCGGCGCCTACGCCACCCACCGCCCGCGAATGGTGCAGGCCTGGCAGGCCGGCGACGACGAGGGCGTTCCCCACGACCTGCGCTGGCAGCCGGAGCTGTGGCGGCGTCTCCGCAAGCGGATCGACGTCCCGGATCCGGCCGAGCGCCTGCTCACCGCGTGCGGCGCGCTCGCCATCGACCCCGGCCTGACCGCGCTCCCGAAGCGGCTGTCGCTGTTCGGCCCCACCCGGCTTCCCGCCGAGCACCTCGCCGTGCTCGGCGCGCTCGCCGCGCACCGCGAGGTCCATCTCTGGCTGGCGCACCCGTCCCCGCAGCTGTGGGAACGCGTCCGTCCCGGCGGGATCCCGCTCCGGCGCGCCGACCCCACCACAGACGCCGCGCGGCACCCGCTGCTGTCCTCGCTCGGCCGCGACGTCCGCGAGCTGCAGCTGCGCCTGGCGGCGGCGATCCCGACCCCCACCGACCACCACCACGCGTTGCCCGAGCGGCCCACCACCCTGCTGGGTCGGCTTCAGCGCGATCTGCGCGACGACCGCGCACCCGGCGCCGGTGGGCAGCACCTGCTGGCCGGGCAGGACCGCAGCATCCAGGTGCATGCCTGCCACGGCGCGCACCGGCAGGTGGAGGTGCTGCGCGAGGTCGTGCTCGGCCTCCTCGCCGCCGACGACACCCTCGAACCACGCGACATCCTCGTCATGTGCCCCGACGTCGAGGCGTTCGCCCCGCTGATCTCCGCGGCGTTCGGCCTGGGCAGGGCCGCGGGTGACGGCGCGGCGCATCCGGGGCATCAGCTGCAGGTCCGGCTGGCCGACCGAGCGCTACGGCAGGTCAACCCGCTGCTCGACACCGTCGCGCAGCTCCTCGAGCTGGCCGACGCCCGGCTCACCGCGTCCCAGGTACTCGATCTGGTCGCTGCCGCCCCGGTGCGGCGACGGTTCGGCATCGACGACGACGACCTCCAACGGCTGCGCGGCCTGGTCGGCGGCGCGCGCGTGCGATGGGGCCTCGACGGTGCGCACCGCAGGCCGTACGGGCTGGAGCGCTTCGGCCAGAACACCTGGTCCGCTGGGCTGGACCGGATGCTGCTCGGGGTGGCGATGAGCGAGGACGACGGGCACTGGCTCGGCACCGCGCTGCCGCTGGACGACGTCGATTCGAGCGACGTCGAACGGGTCGGCCGGCTGGCCGAGCTGGTCGACCGACTCGGTGCGGTGCTCGGCGAGCTGGTCGGGGAGCGATCGCTGGCCGAATGGGTCGCCGTGCTGGTCGGGGCACTCGACGCCCTCACCGCCACCGCACCCGCCGACACCTGGCAGGCGACGCAGGCCCGGGCCGAGCTCACCGACGTGGTGCGCGCGGCCGGCCCGCACGCCACGTCGGTGCCCCTGGCGCTCGCCGACGTGCGCGGCCTGCTCGCCGGATGCCTGCGCGGGCGGCCCACGCGAGCCAACTTCCGCACCGGCTCCCTCACCGTGGCCACCCTCGTCCCGATGCGTTCGGTGCCGCACCGGGTGGTGTGCCTGCTGGGGATGGACGACGATGTGTTCCCCCGCGCAGGCGTGCCCGATGGCGACGACATCCTGGCCCGCCACCCGCTGGTCGGCGAGCGCGACCCGCGCAGCGAGGACCGGCAGCTGTTCCTCGACGCGATCTGCGCCGCCACCGAACACCTCGTCGTCGTGTATTCCGGCGCCGACGAGCGCACCGGTGCCCGGCGCCCGCCAGCCGTGCCGCTCGGTGAGCTGCTCGACACCCTTGACGCGTCGGTCCGCACCGCCGACGGGAGCCCGGCGCGACAACACGTCGTCACCCGGCACCCGTTGCAACCCTTCGACGCGCGCAACTTCACGCCCGGAACGCTGGCGACGACCGGCCCGTTCAGCTTCGACCGGACCGAGCTCGCCGGGGCCGTGGCGGCCGCAGCGCCGAAACGGCCGCCCGCACCCTTCCTCGGTATCGCCCTGCCACCGCCGCCGGACCGTGCCGTGGAGCTGGCAGATCTGCGCGCGTTCGTCCGGCACCCGGTCCGCGCGTTCCTGCGCCAGCGCGTCGGGGTGTCGCTCGTCACCGGCGAGGAGGACGCCGCCGACTCGCTGCCCGTTGAGCTCGACGGGTTGGGTAGCTGGTCGATCGGCGAGCAGCTGCTCCGCGACCGGCTCGCCGGGCACGACCTGGAACGCTGCCGGCAGGCCGGGTGGCGCCGCGGCGAGCTGCCACCCGGCGCGTTGGGGCGGCGGGTGCTGCAGGCGGTCGTCGAGGACGTCGAACCGCTGGTCGTGGCGAGCGCAGGGATTCGGGTCGGGCAGGCGGTGGTCGTCGACGTCGATGTGACGTTGCCCGACGGGCACCAGCTGATCGGCACGGTCGGCGGGCTGCACCAGGAGACGCTGGTCCGCGTCGAGTACTCCCGGCTCGCGCCCAAACACCGATTGCGGGCGTGGGTCGAGCTGCTGGCGCTCGCGGCGGCGCATCCCGGACGGGAGTGGCGGGCGGTCACGATCGGCCGCGGCACCCACTCCGGGCTGCTGCGCTGCACGCTCGGGCCGGTCGGGCCGGAGCGGGCCACGGCGCTGCTGGCCGAGCTGGTCACGCTGCATCGGCGGGGCATGTGCGAGCCGCTGCCGCTGGCCACCGCCACCTCCCACACCTACGCTCACGGGCGCTCCAGCGGCAGCGCGGTGGCCGACGCCCTGGCCAGCGCCGCGAAGAGGTGGGCCCAGGACAGGGCCGGCCGCGACGACGCCGCCCACCAGCTCGTCTGGGGTGCCGGCGCCCCGCTCTCGGCGCTGCTCGCCGCGCCGCCGGGGCCCGGTGAATCCGCATCGAACGACGAGCCCACCCGGTTCGGCGCGCTCGCCCTCGGCCTGTGGACACCGATCTTCGCCACCGAAACCCTGGACCATCCGTGATCGAGCTTGCCCGTGCCCCGTCCAGACCGTCGGCGCCCCGGAGAGCCGTGCCCGCGTCGTTCGACGTCTGCGGCGAACTCCCCACCGGCACCACCGTGCTCGAGGCCAGCGCCGGCACGGGCAAGACGTTCACCATCGCCGCGCTCACCGCTCGCTACATCGCGGAGGGTCGGGCCGCGCTCCCCGAGCTGATGCTCGTTACGTTCGGCCGGGAGGCCACCCAGGAGCTGCGCGAGCGCGTCCGGGAGCGACTGGTCTCCGCCGAACGCGGCCTCGCCCACCCGGACGCGGCCCGCACCAGCACCGATGCGGTCCTGCGGCTGCTCGCCGGCGTCGGCGACAGCGAGGTGGTCACGCGCCGCCGCCGGCTGGTGCATGCGCTGGCGCACTTCGACGCGGCCACCATCGCCACCACCCACCAGTTCTGCCAGCACATACTCGCCGGGTTGGGCATCGCCGGCGACGGTGACCCCCGGGCCGTGTTCGTCGAGAGCGTCGATGACCTGCTCACCGAGGTCGTCGACGACTTCTACGTGCGCAAGTACAGCCCGGGCGGCGCCGACCGCCCCGCCTTCTCCCGCGACACCGCCCTGACCATCGCCCGCCGCGCCGTCCACGACCCCCAAGCCCGCCTCGAACCCGCCCGCGCCCCGGCCGGGAGCGCGGCGCAGGTGCGGCAGAGCTTCGCCGTCGCGGTGCGCGCGGAAGTCCACCGGCGCAAGCGCGCCCGCGGCCTCT
>JBOHEO010000174.1:0-12213 GCA_050701055.1 Pseudonocardia sp.
GGACCGGGGCCACGCCGGTGCAGAACGTCGGCGCCTACGGGGTGGAGATCGCCGACGTCCTCGTCGACGTCGACCTCTATGACCGCCGGACCGGTACCGTCCGCACGCACGTGCCGGCGGCGCAGCTCGGCCTCGGCTACCGCACGAGCAGGCTCAAGGGCCGCACCGACGCGATCGTGCTGCGGGTGCGGATGGCCCTGTCCGGCGACGGCGCCAGCGCCCCGATCCGTTACCCGGAGCTGGCCCGCACACTGGGCGTCGAGCCTGGGGCGCGGGTTCCGGTCGCCCAGGCTCGCGCGGCCGTGCTCGGGCTTCGCCGTGGGAAGGGCATGGTGCTCGACACCGCCGACCACGACACGTGGAGCGTCGGGTCGTTCTTCACCAACCCGGTGCTGCCCGAGGCAGCTGCGCCTGCCGGGGTACCGCGCTGGCCTGCCGGTCCCGGCCGGATCAAGCTGCCGGCGGCCGGGCTGATCGAGCGCGCGGGTTTCCGGCGGGGGCACCCGGGGCCGGGCGGGCGCGTGGCGCTGTCCGACAAGCACGCCCTCGCGCTCAGCAACCGCGGCGACGGCACCACCGCGGACCTGTTGGAGCTTGCCCGCGAGGTGCGCGACGGGGTGCGCGAGCGGCTCGGGGTGGAGCTGGTGCCCGAGCCGGTGCTCGTCGGCTGCCGGCTGTAACCGGCGGTCAGACCTCCCGGTGCGCCCGCATCGCCGAGGCCTGGGCGCGTGGCTTGAGCACGATCTGGTCGAGGTTGACGTGCGACGGCCGGGTGGCCGCGAAGGCGATCACGTCGGCCACGTCCTCGGCCGTGAGCGGCGTCAACCCCTGGTAGACGTTGTCGGCCTGCTCGGCGTCGCCGCCGAAGCGGACCAGCGAGAACTCCGTCTCCACCATCCCGGGCAGGATCTCGGTCAACCGAACCGGCTGCCCGAGCAGCTCACCGCGCAAGGTGCGGTGCACCATGGCCTGCGCGTGCTTGGCGCCGGTGTACCCGGCGCCGTTGTCGTAGGCCTCCAGCGCCGCGATCGAGGTGACCGTCACGATGTGGCCGTCGCCGGACACGAGCAACGCCGGCAGCAGGGCCTTGGTCACGCGCAGGGTGCCGATGACGTTGGTCTCATACATCCAGCGCCAGGCGTCCTCGTCCGCGGCGGCGACGGGCTCCAGACCCTTCGCACCGCCGGCGTTGTTCACCAGCAGGCGGCAGTCCGGCACGGCGCCGGCGAACGCGGTGACCGATCCGGCGTCGGTGACGTCCAGGCGCACCGCGGTGCCGTCGATCTCGGCGGCGATCTCCGCGCAGCGGTCCACCCGGCGGGCACCCAGCACGACGTGGAATCCGCTCCTCGCCAGCGCACGGGCGGTGGCGGCACCGATGCCCGAGCTGGCTCCGGTGACGACGGCGGTGGGGCGGCGGGCAACAGTCATGGCGTCGAGACTAGATCGCTACCTGATCCCCGGCTGGGCGGTGCGACTGCCGCGCTGAGCGGCGGCTCGCTGCCAGGAGAAGATGCCGTAGCCGATGCCACCGAGCGCGGCGCCGGCCACGCAGGTGGTGAACACGATGTCCAGGGGGCGTCCGGCGAGCAGGTACAGCGCGAGCAGGCCCAACGCCCCGGCGAGCCACAGCGCCGTACCCACCGCGACCACGGTGCTCATCCGGCTGAGTCGGGGTGGCAGGGGTGGTGGTTCCAGCACGGCGACAGCGTACGGCCCGGGCGAGCTGCGGTGCGGACGTCGGACGTGGCGAGCACCTCGGCGTCCCGCTGCGGCGAGGAGCTGTTCGAGGGCAATGGAATTAGTTGTTGTAAGCTAAATTTACTTGTGACTGCCGTCCTCGAACCCGCCACCGTCCCGCACGATTGCACCAGTGTTTTCGCCTCCCTCCGGGTGCCGAACTACCGGCTCTTCGCCGGTGGCCAGGTCGTCTCGCTGGTCGGCACCTGGATGCAGCGCGTCGCGCAGGACTGGCTGGTGCTCGACCTCTCCGGCGGCAGCGCCACCGCACTCGGGCTCGCCGCGGCGCTCCAGTTCTCCCCGACGCTCGTGCTCTCGCTGTGGGGCGGAGTACTGGCGGACCGGGTCGACAAGCGTCGCACGCTCATCGCGCTCCAGACCGCGATGGGACTGTGCGCGCTCGTGCTCGGCCTAGCCGGCGTCACCGGGGTCGTCGCCCTCTGGCACGTGTACGTGTTGTGCGCGTTGCTGGGGTGCTTCTCCGCGCTCGACGTGCCGGTGCGCCAGGCGTTCGTCGCGGAACTCGTGGGGTCGGACCGGCTCGCCAATGCGGTTGCGCTGAACTCGTTGACCTTCAACCTGGCCCGGATCGTCGGTCCACCGGTCGCGGGCCTGCTCATCCTCGCGATCGGTACCGGCTGGATGTTCCTGGTCAACGCCGCGAGCTTCGTCGCCGTCCTCGCCGGGCTGGCACTCATGAATCCGATGCGACTGCACCGCTCGGCCCCGGTGCCACGACGTCCCGGTCAGTTGCGCGACGGCCTGCGCTACGTGCGTGGCCGGCCCGACCTGGTGGCCGTGCTCGCGCTCGTGTTCTTCGTGTCGACCTTCGGGATCAACTTCTACCTCACGTTGGCGCTGCTGGCGTGCAACGTCTTCGGGCGCGGGCCGGATGCCTACGGGCTGCTCACGGCGCTGCTCGCGGTGGGATCGGTGGTCGGCTCGGTGTTCGCGGCGAAGCGCGCGGGCCGGCCGCGACTGCGACTCGTGGTCGGGTCGGCCCTCGTGTTCGGGGTGCTCGTCGTGACGGCCGGGCTGATGCCGACGCTGGCGCTGACCGGTGTGGTGCTGGTGCCGGTCGGACTGGCTGCGTTGACGTTCACGACCGCCGCGAACGCCATGGTGCAGCTGTCGGTGGACCCGAGCATGCGTGGCCGGGCCATGGGGCTCTACGTCCTCGCGTTCCTCGGTGGCACCCCGGTGGGGGCGCTGGTGCTCGGGATGCTGGCCGAAGGGTTTGGTGGGCGGGCCCCGCTCGTGATCGGGGGGCTGATCACGGTGGTGTCGGTGGCGGTGGTCGATCTGGTGCTCGCGCGCCGGCGCGTCGAACCTGACGTGCCGGCCCGCGCCGTAGTCGGCAGCGGGTGTCCACACGAAGCGGCCGGTGCGACAGCACCACCAGCTTGACTTCAACTCCCCGGGAGGCTGACGCGGTCAACGCCGCGGCGGATGCGCTGCTCGACCAGCTGGCCTGGTGGGCGCGGGCGCTGCGGGCCGCCCGGGTCGCGACGCCCTACGTCGCCTGAAACGGTTCCCACCGGTCCCCGGTCAGGGTGGCGCAGGCCCACCAGCCACAACACCGCTGCTCCGGCAGCCAGCTTGAGCACCAGCGGGGCGTCGGTCAGGCGGCCAGGCCACCGCAGTACGTCGGCAGCCGACTCCAGCACGTTCCACAGCGCGGACACCAGCCCAACCTGATCGGCCGGACCGGGCGCGTCTGCCCCGCCTGCACCCCGGGAAGGGTGGGGTTTTCCCGACCCTTCCCCGGCCGGTTGGCGGGCTGGTGTCAGCGCTACGTCGATCCCTACCGTGGCGCTGTGACCGAGTACAGGACGGCGACCGAGTACAGGACGGCGGATGTTGCGCCCGTGGGGGACGGACGGCCCGCGACCGCCGGGCCCGGGCCGACCCTGCCCCCGTGGCAGGCCAACCCGGTCCGGGCGCTGGTCGCCGCGCGCACCTGGCTCGCCACCATCCACCTGATCGTCGGGCCGATCCCGGCCACCGTGGGGTTCACGCTGGTGGCGACCGGTCTCTCGACCGGCGTCGGGCTCATCCCGCTCGCCCTGACCGGCGTACTCGTGCTGCTCGGCACCGTCGGCGTCGCCCGTGCATATGCCGCTGTGGAGCGCCGCCGATATGCCCTGCTGCTCGACGAGCAGATCCCCGCGCCCGCCCCGCTGCCGCCCGAAGGGTCGTTGCCGCACAAGGCACGGCTGATCCTGACTAGTGCGCTGACCTGGCGGCAGCTGGGCTACTGCCTGATCCAGCTGCCGCTGTCGATCTTGTTCGCGGTGCTGGCCTTGATCGTGTGGGCCGTGCCGGCCGGGTTCCTGGCAATGTCGTTCCTGCCCGGGGTGGACACCCCGTTGCAGGTGGTCGGCCCGCTCGCCGGACTGTTGTTGGTGGCGGTCGCGCCCTCCGCGATCCGCCTGCTGGCCGGTGCGGACATCGCTGTGGCCAGGGTGATGCTCGGTCCGCGGGCCAACGAGAAGCTCGCCGGCCGGGTCAGGGTGCTCGAAGACAGCCGGGCACGCGTGGTCGACGCCGCGGAGGGTGAGCGCCGGCGAATCGAACGCGACCTGCACGACGGCGCCCAGCAGCGGCTCGTCTCCCTCGCCATGACGCTCGGCCGGGCGCAGGCCCGCTACGACACCGATCCGGACGGCGCCCGCACCCTGCTGGCGCAGGGTCAGGCGGAGGCGAAGCTGGCGATCCAGGAGCTGCGCGACCTGACCCGCGGCATCCACCCTCCGGTACTCACCGACCGTGGCCTCGACGCGGCGCTGTCCGGCATCGCCCAGCGTTGCCCGGTACCGGTCACGGTCGAGGTCGACGTCGATCCGCGCCCGAGCGCCACCATCGAGTCGATCGCCTACTTCGTGGTCTCCGAGGCACTGACGAACGTGGCCAAGCACTCTCGGGCCCGGTGCGCGTCCGTGGCCGTGCGACGGCACCGAGACGAGATGTACGGGGACATGCTGTATCTCGTGATCCTCGACGACGGCGTGGGCGGCGCATCCGCCGACCGCGGCACCGGCCTGGCCGGGCTGGCCGACCGGATCACCGGCGTCGACGGCCGGTTGATCGTGGACAGCCCCGCCGGTGGTCCGACCGTGCTCTCCGTGGAGCTCCCGTGCGCGTCGTGATCGCCGAGGACTCGGTGCTCCTGCGGGAGGGACTGACCCGGCTGCTCGAGGAGGCGGAGATCACCGTCGTCGCCGCGGTCGCCGACGGCGAGGGGTTGCTGCGGTCGGTGGCCGAGCACCGACCCGACCTGTGCGTCGTCGACGTGCGCATGCCGCCGAGCCACACCGACGAGGGGCTGCGGGCCGCGCTCGTGATCCGTAGCCGCTGGCCGGCGGTGGCGGTGCTGGTGCTCTCGCAGTACGTCGAGGAGCGCTATGCCACCGAGCTGCTGGCCGTCAACAGCTCGGGGGTGGGCTACCTGCTCAAGGAACGGGTGGCCGACGTCACGGAGTTCGTCGACGCGCTGCACCGGGTGGCCGGCGGCGGCACGGCGCTGGACCCGGAGGTGGTCTCCCAGCTGTTCGCCCGCTCCCGGCGGGCCGACCCGCTCGGCGCGCTGTCGCCGCGCGAGGTGGAGGTCCTCGAGCTCATGGCCGAGGGCCGGTCCAACGGGGGCATCGCCGCCGCGCTGGTCGTCAGCGCGGGAGCCGTCGAGAAACACGTCGGCAACATCTTCACCAAGCTCGACCTACCGCAGGACGAGGGCGACAACCGCCGGGTGCTGGCCGTCCTGCGCTACCTGAGAGGATGATCATGGTTAGAACGGAGCTCGACCACGCATCGGTGAAGCCGCCGCTCTCGCCGGGGCGCCAGGTTGCCCTGGTGCTCGGCGGGCTGATCGCAGTGGCGGTGATCGCGTGGGGCGGGTTCGGGATCTACAACCTGCTCACCCCCGTGACCACCAAGCAGGATCAGATCCGGTTGCCGATCGAGCAGGCGAAGCTGAGCGTCGACGTCGACAGCGGCGACGTCACCGTGCGCCGCGGATCGGGCACCGAGGTGGTGGTGGACCGGACGATGCGCTACCGCGCCACCGAGCCGCGCGTCGTGGAACGTTCCAGCGTCGACGGCATCCGGATCGAGGCCGACTGCACCGGGATGTTCAGCTGGAGCTGCGAGGTGTCCTACGACATCACATTGCCCGACGGGTTCGACCTCGACCTGGCAGCCAGCTCCGGTGGGCTGACCGTGCGTGACCTCGCGGTGCAGAGGCTGCGCCACGACGCCTCCAGCGGCGACGTCGAGCTGGTCGGCGTGACCGGCCCGGTCGACCTGCGAGTCAGCTCGGGCACGATCACCGCTGACCGGCTGACCAGCGATGACGTCTACGTCGAGGCCTCCTCCGGCGATGTCGATCTGGACTTCGCAGCGGCGCCGCGCAAGGTCGTCGCCGACGTCAGCTCGGGCCGGATCGAGATCGGCCTGCCGGACGGGAAGTACAACGTGGACGTCGACGTGGACTCCGGCGAGCAGCGGGTGGACGTTCCCGTGGACACCACCAGCGATCGGCTGATCCAGGCCCGGGCCAGCAGCGGTGACATCGAGATCGTCCGCAACGGCCGCTGAGACCCATCAGGTTGGGTGCGACCGGGCTGACCCCGATGAGCATCGCCCCCGCCGGGGCTCATCGGGGCAGTCCGAGCTTCTTGGCGCAGGCCGGCCAGGAACCGTAACCACCACGGTCGTCGCGAACCTTCGTCGCCACCGCGATCTGCTGTTCCTTGCTGGCCTCGGCGGCTGTCGGGGCGAACTCGTCGCCACCGTAGGCAATCCAGGTTGCGCGGTCGAACTGCAACCCCCCGCTGTAGCCGTTGCCGGTGGAGATGTCCCATCGTTGGCCACTCTCGCATCCCGCGAGGTCATCCCATACCGCCGGGGCGTTCCTGTCGGGGGCAGGTTCGCGGTCCTGCGCCGGACCGGCGCTCCCGGCCTGTGGCTCGCCGCCCTTGTCGTCGTCGGGCTTTGTCTCGTCGGGTTTCTCCTCGTTGGGCTTCGTCCTGTCGGGCTTCGTCTCGTCAGTCGAGGTCTCGTCGGGCCTCGTCTCGTTGGGCTTCGTCTTGTCGGGTTTCTCCTCGTCGGTTGCGGTCTCGTCGGGTTTCGTCTCGTCGGTTGAGTCGGTGTCGTCGTGGTCGGCCTCGTCGGGTTCACCGGAGGCCGGAGCCCCGCCGGAGCGGGAAGGGGAGACTTCGGCACCGTCGGGTGCCCAGACGCTGAAGTCGTCGAACAACACTTCCGCGGATCCGTCACTGACCTCCTCATCGCGGTAGATGCCCATCTTGAAGTAGTTCTCGTCGCTGCTCATAGTGGGCCGCTGCGTCCGCGGCACCGTCTGCACGCCGTTCTCCCAGGCTTCGACGAACCCATCGCTGCCGGAGAACTTCACGTGCAACATGTAGTCTGCCCACTCTCCGCGCGGGACCGAACCGATGGTCTGCTTTTCGCCCTCCAGCCCGCCGAGGTCCACCGTGCCCTCGTTGCTGACCTCGACACGCAGCGGTGGTGAACCCTCACCGGCATGCCACTGCATGACGATGAACCACTCCCCAGTAGGGTTCTGGAAATCCTCCGGGACCTGCATCGACCACTGGTACCAGCGTTCATCGCCCTCATGGGTGAGAATATTGGCGTCGTTCTCCGAGACCTCGGCCCGCTCGCCCCCACCGAATTCGGGGACATCGCCGGGATTGACGACGAACCTGGCGACGTTGCCGCGTTGGGCGTCCTGCAGGATCTGCATTCCGTGATCACCTTGATTCTCGGCGCAGTCACCGTTGACGGACGCACTCTGACAATTCCCCCATTCGCTGAAGTCGCCGGTCTCGAAATCGGATCGGAACACCTCCGTTGCGGCATTGGGCAGCATCTCCGCGGATCGGGCGGAGTTCCCGGCGGGGGTGTCGAGCTGGTTGCCGCCGGAACCGCGCACCCCGCCGGTGAAGCCGGCCTGGGTGAGCGCATCGGCCAGGGCGTTGACGACGGGGTCGGTGTCGTCCGCAGTGGCCAGTACCTCGGAGAGCTCGCCGGCGAGGTGCTCCCAGTCGTCGGCCGCGGTTTCGGTCGACCGGCTGCTCGGGGGTGGGTTGGTGGGCCGTGTGTCCGGTTGGTTGGGCCCGGAGTCAGACCGGTCGGGCCCGGGGTCAGGCCGGTTGGGCCCGGAGTCAGGCTGGTCGGGCCTGGGGTCAGGCCGGTTGGACCCGGGGTCAGGCCGGTCGGGCCTGGGGTCAGGCCGGTCGGGCCTGGACGTGGATGGGGGCGCGGTGCTCCTGCTGGGTGCAGCGTCCGTCGTGTTGCCGCGATTGTCTGTATCCTTGTCGCTGTTGTTGTCGCTGTTGTTGTCGCTGTTGTTGTCGCTGTTGTTGTCGCTGTTGTTGTCGCTGTTGTTGTCGCTGTTGTTGTCGCTGTTGTTGTCGCTGTTGTTGTCGCTGTTGTTGTCGCTGTCCTCATCGTCGGTGTCGCTGGCGGAGCTGGGCCCGGCAGCGCTCACCGTGGAAAGCCGGTCGGAGACCTCCTTGGCGGCGGGGTCACCGGTGGCGGTGAGATCAGCGGCGACGATGTTGACCTGCTGTTCCCAGGATGGGGACGCCTGTGCTCCCGGGGTGGCTGGGGATGCGCCGACCGTCGAGATGCAGGTCTGGCGGGTCGTGGTGCCGCCAGACGTTCGGGGCGCCGCTCCCGATTGCTGGCTCGAGACGACCGACTCGTCGCCGGATTCCGGCACCGGTGTTGCCGCGGCAGTGATCCGCAGGTCGGCGGGAGTGGGGGAGAAGCCCGCGTCGGCGAGTGTCACCGCCAGATCCAGCGCCTTGGGATCCGACGCCGAGACCGTCATCAGCAGGTCGGCCAGATCGTGGACCTGCTGGCGCCACCCGGTGTTGACGGCGGGGGTGACCCCGATGGACCGCAGTTGCTCACCAAGACCGGCTGCCTGCCTGTCTCCGTCACCGATCGAGCTGGTGAGCGCGGTGACGAGCTCACGGGCCTGCTGCAACGCGGCCTTCTCCTCGGGGGTGAGTTGTTGTCGCCCACCCGACACCCGCTCGACGCAGCGCGACTCGTCTTCGGGTGGGACTGCTGGGACGCCCGCGACGGTCAGGGGACAGGCCGTCAACGCCGCTGTGACCAGCGCGACAACGGATTCGAGGAAACCGGACATCTGTGCTCCTGGACGGGAATTGGGCGGTCATGGGGTTTCCTGTTCGCTCGCGGGTGCGTCAACGACGACCAACCACTGGCCGTTCGGCTGGCGGGCGAGCACGACGTGACAGGTGATGAGGCGCACCGCGACAGGTCCCTCTGGCGGCCCGGTCGCGGTCTCGACGACAGCGCGGTAGCCGCGGCGCCGGTCGCCCGGGTCGGCGGTCAGCAGCTCCAGCGTCCGCACCTGTGCGGTGCGCACCGATCCGGCCGGTGGTGGATCGAGCACGAGCACCCCGACGGTCGCGGGTGGCGTGCCCGGCGCGGCGTAGCCCGCGGCGCGCAGCTGGGTGCGACCACCGTCCGCGGCGGTGAGCCCGTTTGCGGCGACGAGGTAGGCCCGGGCCACGGCGTGGGGATTCCGGAGATCGACGGCGGGGTCCACCGGTGGCGGCGGCGCCCCGCGCGAGACGTCAGCGGCGTCGAGGTCGCGGCGATCCTGCTCGCTCAGTACCGCACCGAGCGGCGGGCCGCCCACCAGCTCAGCGGTATCGGTGCGGGTGAGCACGAATACGCAGGCGACGAGTACGGCGCAACCGGCGGCGACGAACGGGAGGACCAACGATCGGCGGTTCACCGCGTCACTCCCGAAAGCTGATGTGGACGTGGTCGTAGTGGCCGCCGGTTGCGTTGCGGACGTTGTAGACCCCACCGCCGGTGTACCTGCGGCCCCAGCCGTCCTGGTCGGCGGCCTTCGGATCCCAGTAGCGGCCCTGCCAGATGAGGTACTTGACCTTCAACGGCTCGGCATGGCTGCGATACCACTCCGCGATCTGCCATCCCGCGTCCAGCTCGGTGTCGGCGGCGAAGTGACCCGGTTCGGTCGCGAAGAGGTCGCACGCCTTTCCCCGCGCATGATCGCTGCGCGGGTTCCATGCGTGCGCGTCCCAGCAGCCGGCCGAACGGACGACGGGCCCGTCCGACCAGTCGCCGAACACCGCCACAGCGGCTTCCAAGCCATGTCGGGTGGCGCCGGTGAGGCAACCGTCGCCTGTCGGGTCGTCGAGGCGGCAACCGGTGGCGCCACCGGTCCACGGCGTCGGCACGGCGGCCGAGCCCGATGATGGGCCCGTTGGTGCGGTGAAGCGCTCCAGGTGGCCGTGCACCGCGTCGAGATAACGCCTGATGAGCAGTGCGCAGCGCTCCCCGCAGGCGGCCTCGCCAGCCTGGGGTACCCCCGTCGCGCTGCCGGTCACCCGCCCGCAGCCGGCGATGTGGCAGACCAGCATCGCGTCCAGCGGGGGTGTCTGCTTGCCGGTGTCCGCCAGGTGCCTGGTGACCGCGCGCAGGTTCGTGCACACCCACGGCACCGCGATGCGGAGATGGTCGGCCGCCGAGGTGACGTCGGCACCGTCGTCCGGTGGGTCCGCCGGCCACGGTTCGCCGCCGCCGGCGAGCCAGTTGCGCTCGTCGAACTGGTAGAGCCCAGCGGCTCCCCCCGGGGCGTCGCTGCTGGTGGCGGTCGGATCCCAGCCGGACTCCGCTTCCACCTGGGCCACCACCCACACCGGCGGAAGCTCGGGGCACTGCTGTGCGGTCAGCTCCTCGACGAGCGGCAGCGACTCCCGGGCCAGGGTCGGGATCCGGGCCGGATCCACCCCGGACGCCGGGCTCGCGTCCTCCTCGTCGTCCTCCGGGGCGGCACCGAGCAGCAGCAGGCCGACGAGCGTGGCGAGAGCCATGGTCAGCGGGGTCCGACACCAACCCAGCTGTTGCAGGACGCTTCGTGCCTTCACGGCTCACCCGGCCGCCCACCCGTTGTCGATACTCGCTGCACTTCCGGCTTCGAGCTCGTCGTCGTCGAGGTCCGGTACGGGGAGAAGGGGTGCCGGTCCGTCCCCGAGGAGGGATCGGGCGCGTTCGATCGGATACAGGCCGCGCCACAGCGAAGCGACGCGGCGCCGGGGCTCGAGTGGCGCCGGTATCGCTGCTCGGTCCAGCCGCCGTCCATCGACCACCGTGCGGGCCAGCAGGCGCAGCACACCTGCATAAGCCCGCAGCGGACGAGGGAGCCGCTCCGGCGGCTCGGCGAGCAGTGCGGCGGCCTCGACGTGCGGATCGGTGACCTCGCACCACCGCCCGACGTACGGCAGCATGAGTACGCCACTGAACTGCGGCTCGATGTCCCGCAGCCGGGCGAGCAGCGGGTCGCGGGGCACTCCGGCTCCGGCGGTGACGGCGAGCACCGGCCGCGGACCGGATGCCATGAGCGGCCCGGCGAGTGCATCGGCGCGCCGCAGCGACTCGCCGGTGCCCCGACACACGAGCACGTCCACCCCGGCCAGCGCCTCGGCGCCGCACCGGCCGGCATCCAGCGCGTGCAGCGCCGCAGCCACGGTGCTGGTGCCGACCCCGCCGGCGACGCCGGCGATCACCGGTGTTCGCAGTCCGATCACGCCGTACCTCCAGAACGCGGTTCGACGAGCGGGTCGTCGGTGACGATGGGTTCTTTGCCAGCGTTTCGGGCGGTGTCGGTGGGTACTCCGCCTGCGCTCCGCGCGGTGGAGCCGGGTATTCCGAGGTCGTCGAGGCTTTCCTCCCACGCGTCGACCACGAGTCGGCCGCCGTCGGATACGACCGGCACGCTGATCCGAATCCAGTAGGACGCGAGGCTGCGCCAGCCGCGGCCGGTGGGTGCCGGCGCCACCGCGGGAACACCGGCGATGTCGGGTTCCCGCTCAGGTGCCGCGGAAGGCTCTGCAGAGTGGTCGCCGACCTGCCGGTACGGGGTGACCCGCACCCGGACGTCGACGAGCACCCGCCCGTCACCGTCGGGCCGCACCTGCCCGGGCAGGGCGATCTCGGCACGCTGACGCCCGCGACCGGACCAGCCCAGCTTGGCCGGGTCACTTCCGGGCGCGGGCAGGTAGTCCAGCAGCACCCGACCCCGTCGCTCGGGATCGTCCTGATCCCACGACAGGTAGTCGACGGCGAACGCACCGGCGAGCGCCGCGGCCTCGGCCGGGTGCGGAGCTGGTATGGCCGGGCTCGGAGCCGGCGGGGCGGCCAGGGCGGCGAGGCCGAGGAGGGGTGCTATGGCGGGTGCCGGGGGCGCCGGTCCCGGAGCCGATGCAGTGGCCAGGTTTGACCCGGCCCACCACCGCGCCGGCCCCGTTGCGGGCGTCGCCATGGCGGGTGGGGGTGCCGGCGGTGGACCGGGGATCGGCGGGAAACCGTACGGATCGGTCGGGCGGTCGTCAGCCGGATGCGGCGCTGGCCAGGCGGATCGGATGGCCGACCCGCCTGGCC
>JBOHEO010000175.1:0-12179 GCA_050701055.1 Pseudonocardia sp.
CCCGTCACCTGGGGTCCGAACTGGGACGACGACCTCGGCGGCGGGCCCGAGCAGATCGCCCTGGACCCGATCCTCAAGCAGCTCTCGGACAAGGTGAAGCTCGAGTTCGAGCAGACCTTCATGTTCTACCTGCCCCGGATCTGCGAGCACTGCCTCAACCCGTCGTGCGCCGCGTCGTGCCCGTCCGGCGCGATCTACAAGCGCAGCGAGGACGGCATCGTACTCGTCGACCAGGACCGCTGCCGCGGCTGGCGGATGTGCGTCACCGGCTGCCCGTACAAGAAGATCTACTTCAATCACAAGACCGGCAAGGCCGAGAAGTGCACGTTCTGTTACCCGCGCGTGGAGGTCGGGATCCCGACGGTCTGCGCGGAGACCTGCGTCGGGCGGCTGCGCTACATCGGGGTGATGCTCTATGACGCCGACAAGGTGGCGCAGGCGGCGGCGGTGCCCGACGACAAGGATCTGTACGACGCGCAGCGCGGTGTCTTCCTCGACCCGTTCGACCCTCGGGTGATCTGGGAGGCCGAGCGGGCCGAGATCGCGCACGACTGGTTGATGGCGGCGCAGCAGTCGCCGGTGTACGCCCTGATCGAGCGGTTCCGGATCGCGCTGCCGCTGCATCCGGAGTACCGCACGATGCCGATGGTCTGGTACGTGCCGCCGCTGTCTCCGGTGGTCGACGTGTTGGCGCAGACCGGCAACGACGGCGAGGACCACCACAACCTCTTCGGCGCGATCGACGCCCTGCGCATCCCCATCGAGTACCTGGCCGAGCTGTTCACCGCCGGGGACCCGGAGCCGGTGCGCGCCGCGCTGCAACGGTTGGCCGCGATGCGGTCCTACATGCGCCGGGTCAACCTCGGCGAGGACCGCGATCCGACGATCGCCACCGCCGTGGGAATGACCCCGACCGACATCGAGGCGATGTACCGGCTGCTCGCCATCGCGAAGTACGAGGACCGCTACGTCATCCCGACCGCGTCGGCGGAGGACGCCCACAAGCTCGACGCGATCGCGACCGGCTGCAGCCTGGACACCGACGGCGGTCCCGGCATGTCCGAGCAGGACTTCCACATTCGCGGCGACGCCGGCGGGGATGCGGGGGACGCGTTCACCCACACCGACACTCCGGCTGCACCGCTGAAGAAGCTCCAACGGGTCAACCTGCTCAACTGGGACGGCAACGGCACCCCGGCCGGGTTGTTCCCCGAGCGCACCTCGGCCGGAACGGAGAAGGACGCGTGAAGCTGCCGCTGCGACGAGCCGCACGGTCTACGGCTGGTGAGCGTCCCGGCGACCGCGACCGGCAGGTCGGGTGGCAGGTCGCGTCGCTGCTGCTCGACTATCCCGGGCAGCAGACGATCGACCGGCTGCCACTGCTACGCGACGCGGCCGCGACGCTACCCGCGGTGATGGGCGAACCGCTGCGGGCGTTCCTCGCCCACGTCGAGGCGACGCCGTTGCCCCAGCTGGCCGCCGACTACGTCGAGACCTTCGACCTGCGGCGCCGGTGCTGCCTCTACCTCACCTACTACGCCTACGGCGACACCCGCAAGCGCGGTCTGGCGATCCTGCGGATCAAGCACGCGTACACCGCCGCGGGTTTCTCGCTCACCCACGCCGAGCTGCCCGACCACCTCGCGGTCGTCCTGGAGTTCGCCGCCACCGCGGACCTGGCCGCCGGCATGCGGCTGCTGCACGAACGCCGCGCCGGCATCGAGCTGCTGCGGCTGTCCCTGCACGACGCCGGGTCGCCCTACGGCCTGGTGCTCGACGCCGTCTGCGGCGCGCTGCCGCCGCTGGCCACCCGGGACCGGGCCGAGGTCGAGCGGCTGGCCCGGGAAGGACCACCCGAGGAGGAGGTCGGGCTGGAACCGTTCGCGCTCGATCCCTCGCTCGTTCCGGCCGGACCGCGCGGAGGTCACCGGTGAGCGAGCGCAGGCGAGCGAACCATCGGCACAGCGCATCGGCACAGCCGCCGACCGAGCACAGCGAGGGAGCGCGGTGAGCACGTTCCTGTGGGTCATCCTGCCCTACGTCACGCTGACGACGTTCGTCGTCGGGCACCTGTGGCGCTACCGCTACGACAAGTTCGGCTGGACCACCCGATCGTCGCAGATGTACGAGAGCAGGTTGTTGCGCCTGGGCAGCCCGCTGTTCCATCTCGGCCTGCTGGCGGTCATTGCCGGGCACGTCGGCGGCATCCTGGTGCCGAAGTGGCTCACCGAGGCGGTCTGGATCTCCGATGGCCTATACCACCTCGCCTCCGTTTCGCTGGGCACCCTGGCCGGGCTGGCGACGGTGACCGGCTTCGCGATCCTGGTCTACCGGCGGATCACCGTGGCGTCGGTGCGCCGCGCCACCACCAAGGTCGACGTGGTGACCTACGTCCTGCTCGGCGCGGTGTTCTTCCTGGGCATGTGGAACACCGTCGGCGGCAACCTGATCGGCGGCGGGTACGACTACCGGGAGACGGTGTCACCGTGGTTCCGCAGCCTGTTCCTGCTGTCGCCGCTTCCCGAACTGATGGTCACAGCGCCGCTGTCGTTCCAGCTGCACAACATCGTCGCGATGCTGCTGTTCGCGCTCTGGCCGTTCACCCGGCTGGTGCACGTGTTCAGCGCACCGGTCGGCTACCTCGTGCGGCCCTACGTCGTCTACCGCAGCCGCGAGCCGCGGCGAGGTCATACCGAGCCGGCCCGGGGGTGGGATCCGGTGCACTGACCGGGCCTCCGCGGGGCGGCCGCTGCTGGGCGAGCGGGCATACGCTCAGGCGGGAGCGGCCCGCCACCGTGGGTGGTCGTCCGCCTGCAGGCCAGGTGTCCGGTGGTGCGTCGCCCGCTGGACGTGGCCGAGTGCGTCCAGGTGCGACGGAGGTTCCACACCAGGGCAACCCTTCGGACCCAGGTTAGGCCGCACGATAGTCCTGCGCCACAAGCGCAGCCGGAGCATGGCCACAGTGGACTGTCCGGGTAGGTGGATCACGCGCACCGCCTCGGACGGATTGCGGCGGGAGGGAGTGAACAGGAATGGATCTTGACGATATCTTCGAAGGCGATGTTGTTGTCGGGGTGCCGACGGTGGCGGCCGAGTACGGGCGCAAGATGCCGGGGCACCAGGAAACGCTCGTGGATCAGGCCGACAGCGCCGGTTTCGACGACGTCACACTCGATCCGGGATCGGGCCTCACCTTCTGCGCGGTTCGCCGCCAGTAGGGACCGAGGTCCCCATCCGGGCAAGCAGCGAGCGTGGCCAGCGCCGTGAGATCGACCAACGGTCCCTGCGCGGAATCAGGAAGTTCGAAGAACGACACCGTCGTACCAGTCCGTGTGAAGGAGCGGGAGTCGAGGTAGGACCTGTCGCTGCGCCCGCACAGGTAGATGTCGCACCCGGCGGCTCGGGTCAGGTCCGCCAGTCGTCCCGAGCGTTCGGTGCTGATCGGCCCACGCCGAGCGAGCGCGCTGGAGCGGATGATCTCGCCCTCCACCCGAAGTCCCGCAACATGAGCGTCGTCGAGGTTTCGGCCACCGCCGCGAGGCTCTCGGTCGCACCGATCTCGGCCGTCACCGCGTCGACCACGTCGACAATGCGCGTCCATCCCGGCGCGCGCCGGTAGTACTGGCGCAGCAGGTTCGCCACCCGCTTTCTGCGAACTGGTGCGGTCAGACAGCCGGACGTCGCGGATGACCGTGGCCTGCCCGGCCGGTAGGTGGCAGGATCAACCACTGCCTGGCCTCCGGCTCGTCCACCCGGCCAAGGCGCGCCCGGTACTGGTAGTCATGGCGGCAGAACTGCACGTCGTCGAGCACCACCCAGCAGTCAGCGGCCAGTAGCTTCGCGAGCGTCACCAGCCGCGGAAACAGATTCGGTTGGTGAATCGCCGTGGTCCTGTTCCTCTACGGCGATCAGCCGGGCCAGGCCGTCCGGGTGTGCGAACCGGTCGGTGAACAGCTGCGGCGCCCCAACGCCGAAGGCCGCTCACGCACCTCATCGCTGGGACGTGGGGTCGTCAGCTCCCTCCGGCAGCAGCGCCGTTCCCGCCCGCCGCTCATCTATTCGCCTCGACGCGGAGCGCCAAGTTGGCGATTCCGGCGAACTTGGCGCACACTTGCTGCATGACCACCGACGCAACCGAACTCTCGGTCAGCGAGGCCCGCGACCGGTTCTCCGACGCCGTGAACCGTGCCGCCTTCGGCGGGGAGATCACCTATGTCACCCGGGGCCGGGGGCACCAGCGTGCCGCGGCGATCGTGCCAGCCGAGCTCGTCGAGCACTACGAGACCATGCTCGACCATGAGGACGGCCGAAGCGCGCAGGAACGGCTGGCCGACCTCGACGCCGGTCGCACGACGGCGGTCACGGCAGACGAAGTGGCCCGGACACTCGGACCCTGATGAGGCAGTACGTCGTCCAGTACGATCCGAAGGCGCTCAAGGAACTGACCAAGCTCGACAAGCCGGTGGCCCGCCGCGTCGTGAAGGCTGTCGATGCCTTGGGGGCCGACCCGCGGCCCAACGGCTCTCGCCCGCTCGTCGGCTACCCAGACCTGTGGCGCATCCGGGTTGGCAACTTCCGCATCATCTACACTATCAAGGACTCCGAACTGATCGTGCTGGCATTGCGGATTGCGCATCGGAGTACCACCTATCGCAGTCTATGAGCCATCGCCGTAGGCCTACTGCTCGACCACATCACGGCCCGCCTCCAACCGCACCGCACTCACCTTGAACTCCGGCATCCCGCTGATCGGAGTCCAACGCCGGATTGGTCACGAGGTTCACCGCCTGCTCGCCCCCGTAATGGAACGGCAGGAACACCGTGTCCGGACGCAGCGACGCCACGCCACGCCACGCCACGCCACGCCACGCCACGCCACGCCACGCCACGCACCGCACCGCACCGCACCGCACCGCACCCGGATCAGTGCGACACCACGCCGCGACATCACCCGCGCCCATTCCCCGCGACGAGCCCGGCCCGCGCGGCGGTGTCGGGTGCACCTCACGGCGTCGACATGATCGACGTCGGCGAACTGCGCCCGACCCGGATGCGCGAACCGGTCGACGAACAGCCGCGGAGTGCCACCGTGGGTGACCGACGGGCACGGCCAGTGCAACGGCCTTCCCCGCGTTGAGACGGGGCGTAGCTGATGCATGCATAGTCCGCCAACCCACCTGCGGACGCGGCCCGCAGCTCGTCGAGCTCCGTCTCCGGATCGAACGGGAAGCGACCGGACCTCCGGAGCGGCGGCCGCGCTGCCGGGTGAGCCGCCCGCCCTCGGACACACGGTGACGCCGAGGCGTCACTAGGGTGATGCCCGTCATCCGACGGAGGGGGGCCCGGTGGCGGACAGGGTCATCGATGATCCGATTCTTAACCGGCCCTACGACGAGCCGACGCGGCATTTCGAGTTCGACGCCGAAGGCATCACCGACACCATCGCCGAACGCCGGCGTCCGTCGTCCTACTTCATCCCCGTGCCGCAGTCCCGCAAGGGCGGGCGGCAACTGGAACTGACCGAGCTGACCGCGGACCAGATCCAGCTCAACCTGCTGGTCAACCGCATCCGCGAGCACGTCACCACCTGGCGCCGGGGCGGTTACCCCAACGTGACGCCGACGACGCGACGGCTGCTCGAGCACTGGTCGCACCCCGAGCGCGACAACCGGGTGCTGTTCTGCCAGCGGGAGGCCGCCGAGACGGCGATCTATCTCGCCGAGGTGGCGCCGCGGACGACCGACGTGTGGATCCGCAACGAGCTGACGGCGGCGAACGCCGAGCACAACGACGGTCTGAACCGGGTCGCCCTCAAGATGGCCACCGGCTCCGGCAAGACCGTCGTGATGGCGATGCTGATCGCCTGGCACGTGCTCAACAAGGTCGCCACCCCGATGAACAAGCTCTACTCGAAGCGGTTCCTCCTCCTCACCCCCGGACTGACGATCCGCGACCGGCTGCGCGTGCTGCTGCCGTCCGATCCGGACAACTACTACCGCCTGCGCGACCTCGTGCCACCGGAGCTGCTCGGTGGGCTGGGCCAGGCCCAGCTGATGATCACCAACTACCACGTCTTCCTGCCGCGGGAGGTGGCTGCCGGGCGCGGGGTCAGCCGGCTCACCAAGGAGGTGCTCAACCCGGGCCGACCCAGCCCGTTCACCGAGTCCGCCGGGCAGGTCGTCACCCGGGTACTGCGCGACCTCGGCGGTGGCTCGCAGGAGCTGGTCGTCTTCAACGACGAGGCGCACCACTGCTACCGCGGCCGCCCCGACGCCGACAAGCTCACCGGCCCGGACCGCGTCGAGGCGAAGGAGCGCAACGAGGAGGCCCGGGTCTGGCTCACCGGGTTGCGGGCGATCCGGAACACCGTCGGGATCAAGACCGTCTACGACCTGTCCGCGACGCCGTTCTTCCTGCGCGGCTCGGGTTACCAGGAAGGGACGCTCTTCCCCTGGGTGGTCAGCGACTTCTCGCTGACCGACGCCATCGAGTCGGGCATCGTCAAGATCCCCCGGCTGCCGGTGGACGACAACCAGGTCTCCCGGACGGTCACCTACCTGGACCTGTGGGCCGAGATCCGCGACGAACTGCCGAAGGGTGGGCGGCGCGGGCAGGGCGCGCTCGACCCGGCGCAGATTCCCGACACGCTCGAGACGGCCCTGCGCGCGCTCTACGGCGCCTACCAACGACAGTTCCACGCCTGGGCCGCGAGCGAGGACTCAGCCAAGGGCGGCACGCCACCGGTCTTCATCGTGGTGTGCAGCAACACCAGCGTCTCGAAGTGGGTCTTCGACTGGATCAGCGGCTACTCCCGCAACGGGGTCGCGATCCCCGGCGGGCTGCCGCTGTTCTCCAACATCGGCGACGACGGCCGCTGGAGTCACCGGCCGCGCACCATTCTCGTCGACTCCGAACAGCTGGAGTCCGGCGAGGGCATGTCCGCGGAGTTCAAGCGCATCGCCGTCACCGAGATCGAGGAGTTCCGCACCGACTACGCGCGCCGCTTCCCCGGCCGGCCGCTCGACGACGTGTCCGACACCGACCTGCTGCGCGAGGTGATGAACACCGTCGGCAAGCCGGGCAAGCTGGGCGAACCGGTGCGCTGCGTGGTCAGCGTGTCGATGCTGACCGAGGGCTGGGACGCCAGCACCGTCACCCACATCCTCGGCATCCGGGCGTTCGGCACGCAGCTGCTCTGCGAGCAGGTGGTGGGCCGCGGGTTGCGCCGGCGTTCCTACGCCGTGGACGAGAACGGGTTCTTCACCCCGGAGTACGCCGACGTCATCGGTGTGCCGTTCCGCTTCATCCCCACGGTCGCGCAGACGAGGGACGTGGCGCTCAAGCCGACCCGGCGGGTGCACGCTGAGCTGGACCGGGTGGCCGCCGAGATCACCTTCCCGCGCCTGACCGGCTACCGGATGGAGCTGTCGGAGGACCGCCTGTTCGCCGACTTCCGCGACGACACGCGCCTGGTCGTCTCGACGGCCGACTTCCCCACCGAGACGACGATCGTCGGTGTGGTCGGCGACGAGGAGACCCTTGACCTCACCGGGCTGCGGGCCGTCCGCGAGCAGACGGTCACGTTCGAGCTGGCGAAGCTCCTCGTCGGCGACTACCTGCGCGTCGAGGGGCAACCCCGGCCGTGGCTGTTCCCGCGGGTCGTGCCGCTGACCCGGCAGTGGGTGGCCGAGCAGGTCACCTACCACGACGACACGTTCCCCGGCCTGCTCCTGGTGAGGCAGACGGCCGGCCGCGCGGCGGAGAAAGTGATGCATGCGCTCACCTGGGTCGGGGGGACGCGGGTGGGCACCGTGCTACCGGTGCTGCGCACCTTCGACCCCGTCGGCAGCACCGGCGAGGTCGACTTCTTCACCACCAAGACCGTCTTCGGCACCTCGCCGGACCGCTGCCACGTCACCTTCGTGCCGCTCGACGGCCCGGGCGGGAACTCGTGGGAGCGCGCGGTCGCGAAGGCCCTGGACACGATGCCGGGCGTCGGGGCCTACGTGAAGAACGACCACCTGGGGTTCTCCGTGCCGTACACGCACGAGGGGATCACCCGCCAATACGTGCCCGACTTCCTGGTCCGCCTCGCCGATCCCGACGACGGCGTGTGCCGCACGCTGATCGTCGAGGTCTCCGGTAGCCAGAAGTCCCCGGGGCCGACGGCGGAGAAGGCCGCGACCACCCGGGAGAGCTGGGTGCCGGCAGTGAACGCCCACGGAGGGTTTGGCCTGTGGAGCTACTGCGAGCTCGGCACGGCCGAGATCACCCAGGCCAAGAAGGTGCTGACGGCGGCGATGGCCGCACTGCGCGAGCTGGATGTCCCGGCCCGCCGATCGAGGGGAGCCGCCTGATGCCGCCGCGCAAGCGCACCGCGCAGGGCCCGGTGCCGGTCGAGGCCGTTCGCCATGCGGACAAGCGGGTCAACATCCCGACCGCCGACGCGAAGGACTTCGTGTCCCGCGACGCCGCGGCCGTCGATAAGGTGCGCTACCCGCGCAACCCGGCGCTCGACCCGCAGCTGGTGTGGCGCGGCAAGGACGAGCAGGACGCGCAAGACCTGGTCACCGACGCGCCGCCGATCTACATCCAGGAGAAGATCGATCCACGGGTGCTGGTGGAGAACCTGCGCCGCACCTCGGTGAACGGCTCAGCCGAACCCGAGTACACCCTGTTCGACGACTTCGACGGCCTGGACGCGTTCGACAAGGTCGACTTCTACCGGCACGGGGCCAACTGGTCGAACCGGATGGTGCTCGGCGACTCGCTGCAGGTGATGGCCTCGCTCGCCGAGAAGGAGAACCTCCGCGGGCAGGTGCAGGTGATCTATTTGGACCCGCCGTACGGGATCAAGTTCGGGTCGAACTGGCAGGTGTCCACGCGGAAACGGGATGTCAAGGACGGCAAGATCGAGGATGCCACCCGTGAGGTGGAGCAGATCAAGGCGTTCCGGGATACCTGGGAGCTGGGGATCCATTCGTACCTGTCGTACCTGCGGGACCGGCTGGCGGTGGCGCGGGATCTGCTGACGGAGTCGGGGTCGATCTTCGTGCAGATCGGCGACGAGAACGTGCACCTGGTGCGGAGCTTGTTGGATGAGGTGTTCGGGAGCGAGAACTTCGCGAGTTTGATCACCTTCAAGACGACGAGCGGGGCGGGGAGCTTCGCCGGCGGCACGAACGTCCTCGCGTCGGTCAACAATTACCTGCTCTGGTACGCCAAGGATCTCGCGGTCATCAGGTACCGCCAGCTGTACCGGGAGAAGGATCCGCGGTTCGGCAGCGACGAGTACTCGCTCGTCGAGCTGCCCGACTGTACGCGACGGCGCGCGACGGCGGACGAGCTGAGCGGGTCGACGGAGGGCCGGCTCCTGCGCTTGGACAACCTGGTGTCGCAGACGACCCGTGTCGGGCAGACCACGGTCTTCCCGGTCACGGTCGGCGGGAAGACGATCTCGCCTACCTCCGGTGGCTGGAAGACCAACCGGGCCGGGATGACCCGGCTCGTGGCCGCGGGGCGTGTCGTGGCCCGCGCCAACTCACTCGGCTACGTGCGGTACCTGCTGGACTTTCCTGCCGTGTCCTTGAACTCGATGTGGGATGACACGGTCATCGCCGGGCGTCCGGGCGACAAGACCTACGTCGTGCAAACCTCGTCCAAGGTCATCGAGCGTTGCCTGCTCATGACCACCGACCCCGGCGACCTCGTCCTCGACCCCACCTGCGGCTCCGGCACCACCGCCTACGTCGCCGAGCAGTGGGGCCGGCGCTGGATCACCATCGACACCTCCCGCGTCGCGATCGCCCTCGCCCGCCAGCGGATGATGGGCGCCAAGCTCCCCTACTACCTCCTCGCCGACTCCCCCGCCGGCCGCACCAAGGAGCAGCAGCTCACCGGCGAACCCGCCGCCGGCTCCGCCACGACCGACGACATCCGCAAGGGCTTCGTCTACCAGCGCGTCCCGCACGTGACGCTCAAGTCGATCGCCAACAACCCCGACATCATTGAGGGCATGACCCGCGCCGACATCGACGCGGCGATCGCCCGGCATGCCGAGACCGAGATCCTCTACGACAAGCCCTACGAGGACAAGAAGAAGGTGCGGGTCGCGGGCCCGTTCACCGTCGAGAGCGTGTCACCGCACCGCACCTCGAGCTTCGACACCGAGATCCCGGCGAGCGAGCAGGCCGCGGAGCAAGCCGACGAGGACTCTTACCTGCGCACCATCCGCGACAACCTGCTCGCCGCCGGTGTGCAGAACGGCCGCAAGTCCGAGCGCCTGATCTTCGAGACGCTCGATCCACACGCCCACCCGTACATCCAGTTCGTCGGCGAGCGCCGTGGTGGCGGCAACGGCACCCCGCAACGGGTCGCGGTCAGCGTCGGCCCGCAGTACGGCACGGTCAGCGCAGACTGGGTCAAGGACGCAGCCCGCGAGGCGCTCAAGGGTCGCGGGTTCGACATGCTGGTGATCTGCGGGTTCGCCTTCGATGCCTACACCTCCGAGACCGCCACCGAGTTCGGCGCCGGCAACGCGTCAGACTTCGCGTCCGTGCACGCAGAGCGCGAGCTGGGGCGCCTTCCCGTGCTCCTGGTCCGGATGAACGCCGAACTCGCCATGGGCGACGCCGTGCTGAAGAAGACCGGCACCGCCAACCTGTTCACGATGTTCGGCGAGCCGGACGTCCAGATCAAGAAAACCGCCGACGGCGTCATCGTCCGGCTCCGCGGAGTCGACGTCTACGACCCCACCACCGGCGTCATCCGCAGCAACGACACCACCGAGATCGCGCTGTGGATGATCGACAGCGACTACGACGAAGAGTCCTTCTTCGTCCGACACTGCTACTTCTCCGGCGGCGGCAGCGACCCCTACGAGCGTCTCAAGCGCGCACTGCGGGCCGACATCGACGAGGCGGCGTGGTCGACGCTCTACGGCACGACATCCCGCCCGTTCCCGGCGCCGAGCAGCGGCAAGATCGCCGTCAAGGTCATCAACCACTACGGCGACGAGGTACTGAAGGTCTTCGACATCGCGTGATCTTCGCGGCCAGCCACGCGCACCGCCGACCCGGCGGAAGGTCGTCTCATCGCGACCACCTGGCCCAGCCCACCCCGTGGTCGCGTCACCCACCGAGCACACCGACAGGTCCGGCAGCGGTTGAGTGGGCCAGGTGTGAACGGTGCTGTCCAACACGACGCCGACCAACCGCCTCTGGTCGCCGACATTACGGTAATCCTCGCCTGAAGATCGACTTTCTTGCTCATGAGGATGTCGCCTTGAAGGCATATTTCGTTACACGCGCCCGTTACCTCGGCCGATGGCCACAGCGGCGCGTCTTCAATCAGATCGGCGAGGTACTTCCAACTATCCTGGCCGACGGCAGAGTCATCGGATGCTGGACGTGGCACCGCCAGGACAGGAGCGTGGCTTGGACGCTGTTCAGTCGAGTCGGCATAGCAGAAAGTCGCGCTTGCCAGGAGCGCGCTGACACACTTACCGTACTCTTGCGCTCACGTTACGATCACGACGCAAGAGCACGATTCGTCTGCGCTTAAGCCCATACCTTGGTTTCAACCAGTGAGAGCGCCATCGGCGTTTCCTAGCAATTCGCTGAGCTTCTCACTCGGCGTGGCCCATTCTAGCGTACGGCGTGGGCGGCCGTTGAGGCGGTCGGCGATCGCGTCGAGTTCGGCCTGACTGTGGACCGAGAGGTCTGTGCCTTTCGGCAAGTACTGCCGCAGAAGGCCGTTGGTGTTCTCGTTCGAGCCGCGCTGCCACGGCGAGTGCGGGTCACAAAAGAAGACTGGAATATTGGTGGCAATGGTACACCTCGCGTGTGCCGCCATCTCCACACCTTGATCGTGTGTGATCGACCGCCACATGGCCTCGGGAAGTCTCTTGACGGCTGTGCAGAGCAGGAGCGCGACTCGTCCCGCGGTGCGGTCGTCGGGGATTTTCTGGAGGAGGACGAACCGCGTGGTCCGCTCGACCAGCGTGCGAATCCGCGACTTCCCCTTCGCACCGATGATCAGGTCGGACTCCCGATGCCCGGGGACGGCTCGGTCGTCCGCCTCGGCTGGCCGCTCGCTGACGGTGACCATGCCGGTGATCCGGGCCGTCTTGGGTCGTGACGTGCCCCGTGGCCTGCGGTGCACACGCCCGGTCCGCAACG
>JBOHEO010000176.1:0-12102 GCA_050701055.1 Pseudonocardia sp.
CTCCAATCATGATTGCGTCACGCTCATCGTCGATCACTTCATTCCCACTTGCCACGTACATCGCTCCACGGGTCGGATTCCATCATGATCATACCCGGTGGCGCTCTGACCAGTTGAGTCCAAGCCCCGCATCGACAAGAAATCTCGGGATCGAGAATGCCCGCGGCCAGTATCTTTCGTTTCTCGATGACGACGACCTGTTTGTCGCTGGACACCTGACCACGATCCTGCCAACGTTGGAGCGGGGCGAAGCCGACTTGGTCTACGCGGGCGCGGCAGTGTCCGATCGCCGCCTAGGCGTCCCACTTCCCGATTTGTCGAGTTTTCCACTGAAGGCGTACCCGTACGATCGACGATTTCTCCTGGTTGCGAACTATATGCACACCGCCTCAGTCGTGGTGCGGAGCTTCCGCGACAGTCCCATTCGATTCGACGAGGAACTCGACGTGTGCGAAGACTGGGACATGTGGCTCGCGTTAGCCGTCGGCCTCGACCTCCGAGTGCAGTTCGTCGACGAGATCACATCCATCTATCATCAGGATCCGGATTTCGTCGGACTGGTGGCTCAGGCTCAGCTGGTGTCCCCGTCGCGATTCTCCGTGGCGCGGGACATCATTCATGCCAAGTGGCCGAGTGATGACCCCATCGTGGTCGGCTACCGTGCGTGGCTCACCGAACTGGAGGGGGTCCGCTCCGGCCTCATCGCACAACGCAGGCGTATGCCGAACTTGTTGTTCGACGACATCTTGTCCTATCTGCACCCGCGGGTTTCCGCGGGCCGACCGCCAAACGCCCAAGACATGGCCAGATTCTTCCCCGATTGATCTGGCATCGACCCGCCCGCAACGATCGGGTGATGGGATGACATACCAGATCAACTGAAGACGAACATCCGGCCGTCGTCCCCCGACATTCCCGGGCCGGGGGGTCGGACTAGTCGGTGCATCCCGATGCGGAAAACACCGTCCCGGGTGCCGGTCAGCGACATCTCGTCGAACCCCGCCAGCATCAGGTGGTCGCTGATCTCCCGGCTCCGGTCGAGCGTGGTGTTCTCAGCTCCGCGCGTCCACACAACGATGCCGCTCGGGGCCATGAGCCGCGGCAGCATGGAGATCGTCCGCCGTACGTGATCGACGCTGATGTTGCCGAACACGCCGCACGCCAAGAGTACGTGCGCGGCGGGGACATCGACGTAGGTGGCCAGCTCGCCGGCATCGGCTTGACGGACCTCGACCCGGGTCAGACCGAGCTCTGTGGCCGCCGTTCTGGCCTGCTCCGCGAGCCTCGGATCGAGCTCGACGAGCACGGCGCTCACCGGACGGCCGTGGGTGGCCTCGGTGAGCACCGGCAGGACGTCCCGTCCGTCGCCGGCGCAGAGCGTCGTCATCCTGATGACATCATCAGTTCCGCAGGGAGCTTCGTCCAGGGCTCGGCGGACGACCTCACGGACGGCATCGAGGCGCAGAGCCAACGAGGAACCGGGATCGTCGTAGTGGCTGTGCCAGCGCTGCCAGTCATTGGTCACCGAGTCATTCAAGCAGGTGCGCCGCCCCGCTTGTAGCAACGATCCGATCGGTCGGTCGGAGAGCAGGTACGGTCACGTGGTGCGGATCCTGCTGCTGGGCGGAACCTGGCAACTGGGACGCCTGGTCGCTGCGAATGTCGTCGCGCGAGAATGGGAAGTCACGACGTTCAACCGTGGGCGCGGCACGCTCAACCCTGCGCACGGCGTGCGCCACGTCCGGGGTGACCGAGGGGTCGACGCCGACCTCCAAACGCTGCGTGGACACGGACCGTGGGACGCCGTCGTCGATATCTCAGGGAAGGCACCCACGGTGGTGCGCCGCTCCGCCGAGGCGCTGGTGGACGTCACGGACAAGTACCTGTCCGTGTCGACCGTGTCGGCCTACCGGGACTGGCCGTCCGTGCAGGTCGACGAGGAATCGCCGCTCCTCAATGGATCCGGCGACGCCCGTCCGGCCGGGGAGCCGGACACGTACGGGCGGCGAAAGGCCGCATGCGAGCACGCCTGTCGCGAGATCTTCGGCGGAGACCGGCTGCTGTCCGTTCGTCTGCATGACGTCATCGGGCAGGAAGAAGATCTCGGTCCCGTGCTCTGGTGGTTGAACCGGATTCGTCGTGGTGGGCCTGTCCTCGTGCCGGCGCCGGACCGCGGGATCCAGGCCGTCGATGTCCAGGACGTCGCACGATTCCTGGTGGACCTGTCGGAGCGAGGAGTCGTCGGAGCAGTCAACGTGGCCGCGGCAGCAGCAGCGGACCGGACCTTCGAGCAGCTGCTGACGGACTGTCTGGAGGTGGTCACCGCCGATCGGACGGCCGGGCCCGAACTCGTCTGGGTCGAGGAAGACTGGCTCGCTGAGCAAAAGGTCCAGGAACAGACCGAGTTGCCGCTGTGGCGACGGGCCGATGGAGGTGGGGTGACCGCCGAACGTGCGGTAGCCCTCGGCCTTCACTGCCGCCCGCTTCGGGCGACCGTCTCGGACACCTGGGTACGGGCTCAGGCTGCCGGATTCCGGGCCGACCACGAACGGATCACGCGATACGGCATGCCAGCGGAGCGGGAAGCTGATCTCCTCGCCCGCTGGGACGCCCAGCGAGCCTCGGCCCAGCCAGCCGGGTTTCAGCGCGTGACGTCGATCCCGTGAAACCGCTCGCTCCCGTCCAGGCCGCTGGGGACGACCTCGCATTGGCACAGTCCTTGGCGGACGCGGCGGCCAAAATGGCGATCCGGTACTTCTGCCGGACCGGGCTCGAGGTGCGGCACAAGCCGGACGGATCACCGGTTACCGAAGCCGACCGACATGTCGAGCGACTCCTGCGCATGCGTCTGGCTCTTGCGCGGCCCGATGACGCAGTCGTCGGCGAGGAGTTCGACACCACCGGCACAGGAGCCCGGCGCTGGTTCATCGATCCCGTCGATGGCACGGCGGGTTTCATCGCCGGGCGTCCCGGATGGCGAACGCTCCTCGCAGTCGAGATCGACGAGGTCGTCACGACAGGTGTAGTCAGCGCACCCGCCCTGGGACGCGCTGGTACGCGCGCCGCGGGCGCGGTGCGTGGATCCGTGTCGACGGTGTCGGAAACGAGGAACCGCGGGTTCAGGCATTGCACGTCGCTTCAACGGCCCAGCTCGACCACATGAAGATGGCGGTCTGGCCCCTCAAGCGCGGGCACCGGGAGACGGTGCACGAGCGTGCCTGCACTCTCTCGGCATCGGCATCGGCATCGGCATCGGCATCGGCATCGACGGCGCGCGACCGCCGAGGTCGGACTGCGGCGTCGCCGATAGGTATCGCTCCTCACGGTGCGCTGCAGGTCGCTGCGGGGCAGCTCGACGCTTTCATCCAGATCGGAGGTGGGCATGGGATCGTGCCGCGTTCGTGCCCATCGTCGAGGAGGCCGGGGGCCGGTTCGGCGACCTCGCGGGTGGCACGGCACTGGATGCTCCAGCGGTGCTGTATAGCAACGGCATCCTCCATGACCGGATACTGGAGCACGTGCGGCAGGGTGCCGGTCTGTGAGTATCAGGCTCCGACCCTTGGGTCCCCGGCCGGCCGAGGCGACGGGCAGGTGCAGCCGACCACACCGTGCGGCTCTACGGCACGTTGGTCCGGATCACTCCTAGCTCGACGAGTGTGCGGGCGAACCCGTCCCGGTGGACACAGGCAGCGACCATAGTGGCCGCGGCCAGCACGTCCGGGTGCGCGTTGGCCACGGCAACGCTCTGTCCGCACACCGCGAACATCGGGAGGTCGTTGAGCATGTCTCCGAACGCGAGCGCATAGGCGGGATCGACGCCGACCTCGGCCAGCCCGCGGAGCACGCCAGCGGCCTTGTCGGCCGCCGGGGGTGCGATATCAAGCGTCCCGGTCGCCGAGACGTCGTAGGTCGTTGAGGCGGACAGCTCGGCGGCGAGAACGGGGAGGGCATGGGCAAGACTGCCGTCGAGGAGTACGGACAACGCGGCGACCGGCCCGTCCACGATGTCTCTGGCGTCGACTATCTCGGTCGAGCCGGGCCGGGCGGGGCCGCGTCGTGCGAAAGCCTCGGTGACACGCCAGCGCGTGCCGTCGTACGCCCCGATGGCGGCATCGGCGTGGCGCACCGTGCCGAACGCGACGACCGCATCGACGGTTCGGGTCGGGATGGTGTCCCGCCAGAGGATCTCGCCGGTTGCCGGCACCCATCCGACGGCTCCACCGCAGCAGACCGCGATGCTCACCGAGCGAACCAGTGGCGTCAGCGCCACGACCCACATCGGCGTCCGCGCAGTGGCGAGGACCAGGGGTATGCCTGCAGCAGCGAGATCTGACGCTGCGCGGAGGGTGGCCGCGCTCACCCGCTTGGCCTCGTCGACGACCGTTCCGTCGAGGTCGGTCACCACAGCCCTGATGTCGAGCACGAGCCAGGCTATCCCGGTAGGCGGCCCGGTGGTCGCACGTAACCTGCTGACATGTTTTCGGTAGCGTTCGACCCCCGGGAGCTGACCGAGCACGCCTCGCTCAACCAGGTCGTGGTGTGGAGCGGCCCCGACGCGATCCACGGTCGGCAGGCGGAGGAGATCTGCTCCCGGGACGCCCTGGTCGGACTAGCCGCGGAACATGGCTTGACCGGCATCCGGCCGCACCGCGTCGCGGACGACCTCGCCGACGCGGTCTTCTCCGGCGATACGGAAATTCGCCGCGCAGCAGAGGCGGTCGTGACCGGATTCGGCCATCGTTTGGGGGCGTTGATCGCACACTGCGAACCACGCGCGAGGTCGCGACCGCCTCCGCTGAGCACCAGGGCTTCCTGTCCCACTGGTTCACGGTCGACCGCGTCTGGCTTGCTGGTGGCCTCGTGGCCTCGCGGTGCGGCCCGCGCATCGCGGAAGCTGCTGCGGCGATGACCCTCAACGCCGAGCGACCGTGTCCCGTCGTTCTCGCGCCCCGTCCGGGCTAGCCCCGCTGCTGGGTGCCGCCCGGTTGGCATCGCCAGTAGGCGACGGTGTCGTACTGGCTCGCCGATCTCGGCCACACGAGCGTGCGGACCGCTCTGGTGCGAAGGAGGTCTTCCGTCGTCGACGAGCTGGCGCTCGTGGACGTGGTTGACGCGGGGTCACACGGCTCGGCCGCAGATGTCGCCGACTCACTCGCCGACGTCCTTGGTCGGGTCGTGCATCGAGCGTCAAAGGCGGGCACGACTGTCCACCTGACGGTCAGCGTTGCCGCTCATGTCGTGCGCGGTAGGCCTCTCGACGGGCAGGGCCGGTACGGATGGATGGCTCGTGGTGCGAGATCGCTCGTCACTCGGCTATCGGCGAGCGGCTCGTCGGAGCTCACGGTGCAGTTCGTCCACGACGGGACCGCATCGGCGGCGGCGGTCGGTTCGCAGAACACCGCGACCATCACTGTGGGTACCTGGCTAGGCGTCGGCTTCGTTCCCGACGTCGCGCCGCACTTGCTCGATCTGGCACCCGAGCTGCGGGTCACGCGGGATTGACCGACGCCGTCACGAGGCGCCAGATGGGTGGGCCAGGCCGTATAGCTCGAGCTCCACCGCTTCGATGAGGTTGGCAACGATCTCGGTGAGCAGCGCCTGGCCGATCTCTGGGCTGGCTCGACCGGCCCGGTACACGACACCCGTGCGAGTCCTGAGCGATTTCGGAACGGGGCGGATGAGGTAGCGGGCACGGCGCGGGGCATCGTCATCGCCGACGAGGCCGTGCCGGACTCGCTCGGGCGCGATATGCATCATCAGGCTGGTCTCGACCATCGCGGCATGGTGGTCGTCGTGCCGGGCGACGCCGGACTCGGCCGCGATCGCGTTACGTGACTCTTCGGAAACCAGGTCCCACCAAGCCGCCGCCATGACCCGAACGTCGGGTGCCGCCTCAACGAAGAGATCCACCGACTCTTGCAGTGAACCGACGTTTGCCTTATGCGAGTCCAGGAGAAGGAAACGGCGCGCACCGTGTCGATAAGACGCCCGCAGGACGTCAAGCAGGACGCTGGTGAACGTTGAGGCACGGAGATTGGTGACGCCCGGGAAAATCCCACCGCCCGCGACCGGGTCGGTGCGTTGACCGTAGGCGAGGGCCGGCAGCACGAGCACCTCGAAATGACGCGCGACGGCGTCTGCCAGGAACTCGGCGACGATCGTGTCGGTGGACAGAGGCAGGTGCGGGCCGTGTCCGTCGATCGCGCCGACAGGCAGAATTACGGGACAGGTCTCGATAAGATGGGCGTACTCGGGCCACGTCAGGTGCTCGACTCGCGTCATATGCCCGGGTGCGGTGCTGGATTCTGCGCTCCGGGCAACCGGGTGCCGCCCGGCCAGCCCAGACTCGGGACCGTCGCTCGTTCGGGACCCGGAGGTTCGAGAAGATGGAGGAAGTCCTCCTTGTTGCCGCATCCGAAGCCCGCTTCGCAGGGCGACCAGCGTGAGTCGTTCGGCTTCAGTTCGAATCCTTTGTCTAGAACGTTCCCTTGCCTCGCCTGGCCGAGCGCCTGGTAGCGGGAACACCGATACACATCACCGTGTATACCGATGTACACATAGTCGTGTCCGGCGCGGCACGAACGGCCCCGGAGATCCCGCATCGCCGCCACGTTGAGTTCCAGCATCCGGGCATCGGCACCTAGGGTGACGGCGCGTTCGAGGCCGTCCTTGTCCTCCCGCAACACGGGGATCATGTCGTCGAGCGTCGTATGGGCGGCGTGCGGGGTCCACGGGTCGTAGCCCAGGTCGAGGTTGAAGCGTAGGCCAGCGGCCACGGTTGCGCGTTGGAGTGCGGTCACGGCATCCTCGTTGTCAGGGAACAGAAGTGCGTTGACGACGACGAAGCAGCCGTACTCCTCCTGTGCTATGCGCGCGTTCTCGACGAAGCGGACGATGCCGATCTGACTCGGATGGTGGGTGATCCACAGGGAGATCTTACTGATATCCCCGTCCCGGCGGAGCTGCTCGAGTCTGCGCCTGAGCAGTGAACCGTTGGTCAGCAATTCGACGAAGTCGACGTTCGGTCGGCGGCTCAACCAGGCGGCCCGGTCCAGGAACGGTCGGGAGGCGAACGGCTCGCCCAGGGTGGCAAGTCGCACCCCCAACCGGAACGGCCGTTCTGCGATCCAGTCAACGATGCGCTCGAACCGCTCACGTTCATCGGGAGAACGCCAGTCCTCGCTGTTACTCTTGGCATAGTCGCCGACCGAGACGCAGTAGGTGCACCGGAAGTTGCACAACCGTTGCGCGGACACGTACCAGATACGCATGACGTCAGTCATCGTTGGCCGCCCGATTGCACGTGTCCACGGGGAAAGTGGCGAGCGGCCGGAATTGCCGCAGCGGGAAATCGAGCAACTGGTCGTGGCACCTGCGGCACAGGTAGTCTTCGGGTGTCTCCGCCACCCCGAAGACGCGGCGCCGCACGAGCACTGCCCGGGGACTAGTCATGATCTCGTGCACCGAACCGGACGTGACACAGCCGAACGTCTCGCGCTGGTGGTAGTCGTTGCAACAGATGAACATCTCCCCTGTGACCGAGAAATGGGCGTGATTGACTGGCCAGCTGCAGCCTCGCAACGGACCGTCGACGCGTACGGCTTGGTGGTAACTCCCGCCCACCTCCCCAGCCCGGTCGGACAGCAGTGTCGGATTGACGTCGATACCCCGCGGCCCGAACCGCGCTCTGAGTTCGGCCACGCGGCGCTCGAGGTTCGGGCCTTTGCCGTTTACGGCGATTTTGACCGGCAAGCCCCGTTCGACGGCGGCCTCCACGTTGCGGAGGCTCGCGGCGTAGGTTCTGGAACCGGTCAGCGAGTGGAACTCATCTTCGCCGAGCGTGGGCAGGTTCACCAGCAGTAAGTCCAGAACACCGGAATGATGCAGCGCCGCAGTGCGTTCTGGTCCGAGTTTGCTGCCGTTCGTGAACAGCTTGAGCCGGAGGTCGTGTTCGCGCAGTACGTCGAGTCGCTCATCGAAGTGGGGATCGAGAGTTGGCTCGTTGTAGAAGTGGAACGTGACGTATCGGATTGTGTCGTGAACCGCGATCTTCTCGATGATCTCCCGGAACAGTGGCATGGGCATCGTCGCCGCAGGCTTGCGGTCGACTGAGACGGGGCAGAACTGGCATCCCCAGTTGCAGTGCCCGGTTACTTCGATCTGCGCCGTGGTCAACAGATAGTCGACGCACAGTTGGTTGGGGGGCTGTAGCCATCTGCGGTTCACCAGATCGGTCACGATCTCGGCGCCGAACCTCTCCGTGAGGAGCCGCTTGTCGACCGGTGCCGCAGCAGCATCCTGGAGTGCATACAGTCCTCGGACGTCTGAATGCCATTCAACGGTTCGCTCGAGTCCGATGACACCGAACCCTCCTTCTGGACCCGACGTGATTTCGGGACTGATCGGCTTTTCCTCGTCGATCGCATAGACGATCGGACTGGGATCGCCGGGCCGGACGCACGTGAGGTACGGAGATGTCTGTAGAGACTCGGATCGGGATGTCAAGCGAACCTCCTGAGAATGAGATTGCGATCGTCCTGGGGATCGACTCGCAGTTTTTGATACGATTTGTTCGACCGAAGCAGATTCGACAGGGCTCCTGTCGGTATCGCGAACCGTGAAGGGCAATATCACGCTATGGACTTCGGTATGAGCGAGCAGCGACGAACGCGACGATCGTGTCCAGCGCGGGTTCGTACCCGGCGGTGGTGTCGACCATCAATGTGGGTACGGGCAATGACAGCATGTCGAATGGACGGGTGACAGCTGAACCAGGCCTGATGTCGCAACTGCCCACAGCCTGCGCCAGCGCAACCGGATCGGACTTGGTCGCCTGATTCCGCCTTATCACTCGGTCCACCGCCAGTTCCGTGTCGATCACGCAGTGTACTACACGCACGTCGGCGACCGGAAGGAGCGGATCCAGCCCTGTTCGCCAGCGCTTGTCTTGGAAAGCGGCCTCGGCGATGACCGTGGTCCGGCTCGCGACGAGTAGTGCGAGAACGCCGAAGAATGCATCGAACGCAACACGTGCCGCCTCTTCCTTCGTTGACTGGTCCGACATGGGTTGGAGAGTGCACAGGATCCCGTTGTTGATCTCGTCGCGAGAAACGACCGGGCAGGCGAGAACATCGGCGATGCGCCGGGCCAGCGTCGACTTCCCTGCGCCGGGGCGACCGGATACCACGGCCAGTACCGGACGGGCGTGATCATCACCGGAGGTCGGACGACTTCCGGGCGGGGTCACGGAACCGCCCGATCACGACCGCGTGTCAGTCGTGCCACGACGTCGGGACGCACGCCCGACATGCGGTATATCGACACTCGTCCGCGGTTCGGGCCGTAGGCATTAATGGGAAGGGTGAACTCCCAGCCGACTTGCTTGTCTGGGGTCAGCTCGAAAGCGGCACCGGCGGCGGAGTTGGTCACCAGTACGTTGCCGTTCGGCAGCAGCTCGCAACCGCCCGCGAGCGGGCAGAAGAACGACTCCGGAGGGTCCGCGGTCCAGGACCACACGACGTCGCGGGTGACCGGGTCGACGATGACCACCCGGCTGCGGCGCTTGGCCACACCGTTGTCGAACACCAGGATCCGACCCCCCGGGAGTATTGACGGCTGGTGTGGGCCGGACAGCGAACCGAAGCCCCACTGCCAGCGGACGGTGCCGTGCGCAAGGTCGAGGACCGCGATCGTGTCGAGATCACGCATGCAGACCAGGATGTCGCCGTGGCGCCACAGACCGGCCGGGTGGTCGTCGAGCAGCTCGAGCGTGTTGGTGTGAAGCACGTTGCACGGCGATTCGGGCAGCTGTCGCAGCCGGGATAATGATTGGCGGCGATCGCCCTGGAAACTGCCCGTGCGAAACAGTCTCAGAGTCTCGTCGACGACGGAGCGCGTCAGGTCGGTGCACTTCCCCGGCCACCCTGACGCCGTGAACCGGTCGCGGCGCACCAGCGCCGATCGGTCGATTCGCCGTCGAAGTTCTGGGTCGGTCCGCAACACATCCCAAAGTGAAGTCTCGACGACGACTGCCCCAGTATGTGCATCGACCTGCGTCACGAGATTGTCCAGTACGACGAGGGGGACGTCGTCGACCGTCACGAGGCGGGGTGTCTCACCGAGCACCAGCACAGTGCCTGATTGGTCGACCGCGAGGTCGTGATGTGCCGAGACGTCGGCCGACCACGTCAGCAAGGATTCGGGCGTCAGTTTGAGCAGTGCCTGCAGCGGGACGACGGCATAGAGATTGCCCTCGGCGTCGATCTCCACATGGTTCCAGCCCCGGAGGTTTTTCGGAGGATCGTCGTCGGGATCAGGCTGGTGGGCGCTGTGGCTCCAACTGTGGAGGGTCGAGCCGGCGGTATCGACGAGAAAGGCGGTGGGGCGTGGATAGAGCGAGGCCGGCGAGAAGAGAAGGCCACCGTTGCCAGCAGTCGCCGCCGTTCGTCCCTGCCACTCGCTCATTCGTCTCCATTTCCTCACGGCACCGCGTCCGGCTGTGCACGACCAGGTTCGTATGACCGCTTGCGGACTGACAGTGCGGTCCGGTTGCCGACCTCCTAGCTGCCTCCTCCCTCACGCACCGCACGAACCGCCGGGCCGGGACCTGACGGCGTTTTGGCTGGCGCGGGTGGGTGCCAGGGCCGACTGCCGGGCCGGCTCGCCGAGCGCGTCGCTCAGGTGCGAGCGGGTGATCAGGAGTCCGTCCGACAGCGAAACGGTCAGTTGCCAGCCCAGCGTCTCGCGGGCGAGGCCGATGTCGGGACAGCGCCGACGAGGATCATCGGAGCGCCCGGGGATGAACCTGATGGTCGCGCCCGGGCCGGACAGCGCTACCACGCGCTCGGCCAACTCCAGCACCGTCATCTCGCACGGGTTTCCTATGTTGATCGGCCCTCCCTGTGCCGCCGTGCAGCGCATCAGCGCGACCAGCACCTCCACCGTGTCGGAGACCTAGCAAAAGCTGCGTGTTTGCGCACCGGAACCATGCACCGTCAGCGGTTCACCCAGCAGCCCCTGACGGAGAAACGTGGTGATGACCCTTCCGTCGTCGGGCTTCATACGAGGTCCGTAGGTGTTGAAGATGCGCGCAATACCGACATTCGTGCCGAACTGTCGACGATGATCCGTGAAGATCGTCTCAGCGCTGCGCTTGCCCTCGTCATAGCATGCACGCATGCTTGTGGTCATCACGTTCCCGGAGTACGAGGCCTTGGGCTCAAACGGTCGTAGCGACAGGCAATTATTGTAGCAGATTTTGGTCTGCTAAGGTACCTCCTTTCCGGGGGATCTTCTGGGGGAATGATTGATGAGTGGAGCTGAGCCGTTGTGTGCCCAGGAACGGGAGACGATCTCCCGGGAGCTGAGTCGGGGAAACTCGGCGCGGTGCATCGGGAAACTGCTCGGGCGGCACCATGGCACAATCGTAAGAGAGATCGAACGTAATGGCGGTGCCGCCGATTATCGGGCTCTTGCCGCCCAGGAGCGGTATGAGTCATTCAAACGCGACCGAAGGAGCGGAAACTGGTGGCCTCGTCCCGGCTGCATGATGCGGTGAACGAAGGCTTGGAACAGAAGTGGTCTCCGGAACAGATCAGTGCGAGACTGGACGAGGAGTATCCTGATGATCCGGAGATGAAAGTGTCCCACGAGACGATTTATCAAACACTGTATTGCAGGCGAAAGGCGAGCTGCGCACGAGTTCAAACTCGCGTTACGACAGGGCCGGGCGAGGCGAGCACCCCGATCCCGGGCGGCTCTGAGCAGGGGGAAGATCCCAGGAATGGTCAACATCAGTGAGCGTCCCGCCGAAGCCGACGATCGCGCGGTGCCCGGTTTCTGGGAAGGCGATTTGATCATCGGGAAAGGCGGCAAATCGCAGATCGCCACCCTGGTTGAACGTACCAGCAGAGTAACGATGCTCGTGAGAATTCCCGACGACCGACGCGCCGAGCGTGTGGCTGCGCTCCTGGCCAAAAAAATGGAGACGTTGCCTGAGTTCCTGCGAAACAGCGTGACCTGGGATCAGGGCAAGGAAATGGCCCGCCACGCCGAGTTCACCGTCCGCACGGGTCTGCCCATCTACTTCTGCGACCCGCACTC
>JBOHEO010000177.1:0-11737 GCA_050701055.1 Pseudonocardia sp.
GCCGGCAGGACCGAGTAGGTGCACGCGACGCCGATCGACTCCGTCCCGCCCGCGCCGGAGACGGTGAGGTCCAGCTCGACGTCGAAGATCGAGCCCTCGCTGCGGGTGTCCATCGTCAGGGTCTGGGCTGCGACCCACTCGCCGTTGAGGTTGAGGAAGGAGTAGTGGACCCGGACCTGCTCGGTCGTTGGCGGCGCGGTGACCTCGTGGTCGTCGCCGTCCGCGTGAGAGGACACGGTGGTGCTCGACGTCGTGGGCGGCGGGACGGACTCGACGGTGGTCCAGAACACGAACACCCGCCCGAAGGCGTGGACGGGGTAGACCTGATCGGCGTTGATCTGGATGTTGACCGCGCCCCAGGGCTCCCAGCGCGCGGTGAGGTCCTCCTCGTCGCCGAAGCGCGCCCGCCGGTAGTAGTAGCGCCGGGGCTGCGTCCGGGTCCGGCCGAACAGCACGAGGTCACGGGTCTCGGCGGCGGGGTCGGCGGCGGTCTCGGCGGCGTAGACGTACCCGCCGGCGATGGCGAGCCGGGACACCTCGGTGTACTCGTCGAGGTATCGCTTGTACGCCTGCTGGGCGGCCTCGGGGGTGATCTCGTTGCGCAGGAGGTCGTCCTCCAGTGCCTTGAAGGCCGGCGTCCTGGTCGGGCGGAGCTCGGGCCGCAGGTAGTTCTCCGGGTACAGGAAGACCTTGCGGTTGGCCTCCCACGTCCGGTAACTGCGCATCCAGGACCACCAGGTCCGCAGGTTTCGGCGTGCCGTCTCCGCGGCCTCGGGCCCGCCCGGGACCTCTACGGTCTCCAGGTCGAGCAGGTACCGGTGCAGGAAGAGCTGGGTGGCCGCGATGGCCTCGCGGATCTCCGAGGTCGTGCCCTGCGCGCCCATGTCGACGTCGACGAGCAGCTGCTCGAACAGCTCCTGGGTGCTCTTCTGGCCGCTGCGGGCCTGCACGACGGAGACCAGGGCGTCGCGCTCGGCCACGTTGAGCTCGTCGCGCATCTGCCGCGCGAGCACGGCCGCGTCCGCGGGGCCGTACCGGCGCTCCAGCAGGCCCGCCACGGCGGCGGCCGCCCCGGCGAGGTCCGGCTCGGCACCGTGCAGGCGCGTCCAGACCTCCGCATGGACCGTCGAGGGCCCGGCGCCGAACGCGGCCGCGAGCGCGAAGGCGTCGGCGAGCTTCAGCAGCAGCTCGACCTCGACCCGCTCCTCGCCGGCCTGGACGTCCGGCACCGGCGCGGCGGGGAGAAAGCCGTGCCGCCGCACCAGCCAGCGCACCTCGGCGGCGTCCCAGCCGGTGAGCGCGGCCAGCTCCGCGTAAGGGTCGGGATGCGTCCCGGGCCCGGCCACCAGCAGCGCGGCCAGCCCGTCGTGGGCGCGGGTGAGCTCGGCGAACCGCGCGATGGTGAGCACGTCGCTCAGCCGGTAGTCCGCGCCGGGCGCCCAGCGCGCCGCGTACGTCTGCGGGTAGGTGCGGTCGACCGCGCGGTAGGCCGGGGCAGTGCCCGGGTCGGAGTAGCGCACGTACTTCTCGCCGCGGGCCAGGTAGATCCGGCCGGCGAGGGTGAAGGCGGCGTCGACCGACTTCTCGAAGGCCGGCGGCAGGTCGCCCCAGCTGTCCTTGACCCGGCGGGGGAAGCCCTCCTCGACGTGGTCGGTCCCGTCCGGCCGGTAGCGGACGTACTGGTCGCCGCGGAACGCGTACAGCTCGCCGGTCGGGGCGACGAACGCGGCGTCGAGCCGCCCGCCGGGCGTGTCGGTGAAGGTGTTGCGGACCCGGCCCCAGGTGCCGGCGACCGGCCGAAGCCGCGACTCGCGGGTGGGGTCGATCCGCAGCCAGTGCGGGCCGGCGAACAGATGCGTCGCGCCGGCGGTATCGCGGAACGCCGCGCCGATGCCGTCGTACAGCTCGGCGGGCAGCTCGGCGATGCCGAGGTCGCGGGCCAGCGAGGTCTCGATCGAGCGCGGGTACCCGTCGTCGACGTACCCGGGCGGTCCCTCGACCGCGGCGGCGCCGCCGGCACCGCGGTCCGGCTGGTGGTCCGGGTGACCGACCGCGGAGTAGCGCACGTACTGGTCGCCGGAGAAGAGGAACGTCGCGCCGGCACCGTCGACCAGCGCAGCGTCGACCCGGCCGCGGTCGGCGACGGTGTTGCGGATGCGGCCGAGCCCGGTGAGGTCGTACGTCGCCGCGGCGGCGCGCGAGACCACGTGCAGGTCGCCCCCGAGGAACAGGTACACGGTGCGCGGGTTGGCCACCACGGCGTCCACCACTGGGCCGGCGCCGGCGTCGCGGCGGGCTGCGACCGCGTCCTCGAACGCGTCCGGCAGGCCTGCGAACGCCTCCTCGGTGCGGAGGTGCCCGGCGACCGCCTTCGGGTAGCCGGGGTCGGCGTAGCGGTAGTCGGCGCCGCTGTAGCGCGTGTACTGGTCGCCGGAGAACAGGAACGTCCGGCCCTCGCCGTCGACGAACGCGGCGTCGACCCGCCTCCCGGGGGCGAGGAAGTTGTTGGCCGAGCGCCCCCAGGCCTCCCGGATCGACCGCCGGGTGACGGGCCCGCCGCCGGGGACGTGGCGGGTGAAGGCGCCTGGGGTGAACACGTACGTCGCGCCGTCGGGGCCGGTGAACGCGGCCGTCACCGGCAGGGCGGTGTCGGTGTCGTCGAGCGGGTCGTCCGCGACGTCGAGGCCCGGCCAGAGCCGGCTCACCGGCCGCGGGGGCGACCAGACGCCGCTGGGCTCGTGGAGCGCGACGTACTGACCCTGCGTCAGCACGAACATGTTCTCGCCCTCGACCACCACCGCGTCGGGGGCGACGAAGCCCGCGGAGCGATACGCCGCCGGGATCCCCCAGTGGTCTGCCCTGACGATCCGCGGGTACCCCGGGTCGGGGTTGCTGTAGTCGGTGCCGCCCGCGCCGGTGTTGCGGTAGGCGAGGCAGCGCATCGCGCCGGTCGCGTCGGGCCTCTCGAACAGGTAGGTCACCCCGGCGTGGACGTAGGCGAGGGTGACGCCGGCCAGGCCGCCCCAGTCGGCCGCGATCGACCGCGGACCGCTCTTGACGTCGGCGTCGAGCAGGCCGGCGCCCGGGTTCGCCGGGGCCGCGTACACGACGTACTGGTCCCCCGCGAAGACGTACGTCCGCCCGTCGGCCGCGACGAACGCGGCGTCGACGACGTCCTCGTCGTGGATCGTGTTGCGCGCCCGGCCCCAGTCCTCGGCGAGCGGGTACTCCCGCTGCAACGTGGCGTCGTAGCAGGACGTGCCCTTGAACAGGTAGGTGTGCCCGTCGGTGCCGGTCAGCACCGCGTCCAGCCCGCTGCGGAAGGACGGTGGCACCGTGCGCAGCGTCCGCGGCCGTACCGGCGTCGAGGCGACCGTCGTGCCCTCCAGCGCGCTGTAGCGGCGCCACCCTCCCGGCTCCTCGACCAGCACCGACCCGTCCTCGACGAACGCGCAGCCCACGCCCGCGGACCCGAGCCCCTCGTAGCGGTGGTGGAGCGCGGCCGAGGCGACGTGGCAGCGGCCGTCGGCGAACAGGTAGACGTTGCGGCGGTCGGCGTACGCGGCCTCGACCCGGGTGCCGCCGAGGTCCGGCAGGTGCGCGAAGCGCGGCTCGGCGCGCAGTTCGGCCAGCGGCTTGGGGTACCCGTCGGCGACGGTGCCCGCGGCGAGCGCGTCCGGCCCGTCGTAGCGGACGCACTGGCCGCCCGCGAACAGGTAGGTGCGGCCGTCCACGGCCAGGGCCGCGTCGACCCGCCCAGACCGTGCGATCGTGTTGGCGACCCGGCCCCAGAACGTCCGGACTGGCGCCGGGTAGCGGTCATCGAGCTTGGTGTGGTCGCCGTCGGAGTAGCGGGCGTAGGCGGTGCCGCGGAAGACGTACGTCCGCCCGTCGGCACCGACGAACGCGGCGTCAACCCGCGGGAACGGCAGGCTGTCCCAGTGCAGCCGCAGCGACCGCACGTCCGACCACCAGCGGCGCCGGGCGTCGAACACCACGAAGTGCTCGTCCAAGAACCAGTACGTCCGGCCGTCGGCGGCGGTGAACACCGCGTCGACGCCGGTGATGTCGACGCCGGCCCCGGCGGGCCCGTCGCCGGGCAGGTTCCACCAGTCGTCGGTCAGCGGCTTGGGGTAGCCGGTGTCGAGGGTGGTGTAGTCGTTCGTGGAGTACCGGACGTACAGGCGCTCGGTGGAGCCGGCCGTGCCGAACAGGTACGTCACGCCGTCGAGTACGAAGGAGGCGTCCACCCGCCGCAGCCCGCCCCAGTCGCGGGCGATGGTGCGCGGGTAGCCGGCGTCGACGAGGCCGTACTCGGTGCCGGAGTAGCGCACGTACCGGTCCCCGGAGAACAGGTAGGTCCGCCCGTCCCGCCCGAGCAGCGCGGAGTCGACCGCGCCGCCGGCCAGCACCGGGCCGAGCACGCCCCAGCGCTGCGCGGTCGGGACGACCTCCCCACACCGGAAACCGCTGCCGGTCTCCTCCCAGTACGGGACCTCGCTCGCGCGTGCGCCGGTCTCGTCGAGCGCGACGGTCCGGCCGTCCTTGAACAGGTGCACCAGGTCGGTGCCGTCGGCGAACGCGGCCTCCAGCCCGGTCTCGAACCCGGCCGGGACGTCGCGCAGGTAGGACTCGACGCGGCGCGGGAAGCCCTCGTCGGCCCGCACGCCGGGGTTCTCGATGCAGTCGGAGTAGCGCAGCACCTGGTCCCCGCACACGAAGACCGTGGCGGACCGCTCGGCGTACGCGGCGTCGGGCCCGCGGCCCTTGGCCAGGGCGTTGCGGACGCGGCCCCAGATCTCGGCGGTCGCCCGCTCGCCGGTGGCGCCCGTGGCGTCGGCGACGTCGGCGGCGCTCGTGGCCTCGTTGCCGACCGCCAGGCAGCGGTCGCCTGAGAACAGGTGGGTGATGCCGTCGCGGTCGGAGAACGCGGCGTCGACCGCCGCCTGGAACCGCGCCGGCACGGGGGTGCGGCCGTCGGCCCGGGGGTCCTCGCCCTCCCACCACTCGCCGACCGTCCGCGGGTACCCCTCGTCGGCGTAGGGGCGCTCTGTGTACGGGTCCTTCGACCAGTCGGCGCCGGTGTACCGGACGTACTGGCTGCCCCGGAACAGGTACACCCGGCCGGCGTCGTCGACGAAGGCGGCGTCGACCTCGGCAGGCGCGGAGTCAGCACCCGCGGGGACGTCGAAGGCGTTGCGCACCGCGCCCCACGCCTGCTTCCGGTCGGTCCAGTAGCCGGTTCCCGGGGGCCGGACGAAGGTGCGGGACGCGCCCGTGTCGTCGTACCCGACGACCCACTCGGTGCCGGCGGCATCGACGAACGCCGCGTCGACGCCGGCCAGTGGCTCGAACCTGGGCGAGCACTCGGCCAGCGGCCGGGCCGGGCCGGGCGTGGCTGTGCCGGGCGCGTACGACCACCAGTTCATGCCGCGGAAGAGCAGCCGCTCGCCGCCCGCCCGCTCCAGCAGCGCGTCGACGCGGTCAACACCCGGTGGGAGCACCAGCGGCTCGGCGAACCGGCCCGCGAGGTCCTGGTCGTGGAACGCGACGCGGACCCCGGCTGCGTCGAGCCCGAGCTTGCCCGCGAGCAGGGCGAAGCGCCGGATCCGGTCGTGCACCCGGCGTGCGTCGGCCTCGGCCGGGGCCACCAGCAGTTCCAGCGCCTCGGGCTCGCTGCCGGCCACGCCGGCGCAGATCGCGGCCACGACGTCAGGCGGCAGCCCGAGGGCGTCCTGCAACGCGGCGACCAGGATGGCCCGCTGCCGCTCGGCCAGCGCGGTGACGGTCGCCGTGATCTCCGCCAGGGCCGCGGTGAGCTCCCCGGCGACGCCGTGCAGCACCCCGAAGATGTCGGTGCTGTAGTCCTCCAGCCCAGGCACGGTGAAGCCGAGCGCGTTCGTCGCGGTGGCGAACCAGGCGACCCGGTCCTCGGGGATGGTCAGCTCCGGGTCCAGGTGCCCGGCCGCCACCAGCAAGTCGAGCAGCAGCGGGATCTCGTCGGCGTCGAAGCGGAGGTCCGCGAAGGCGGCGACGTCGATCCGGTAGGCCTGCTGCTCGGCGAGGATCGTCGCGATCCGGTGCCCGAGCGCCGCGCAGTCCGCGGCCGAGAACAGCTGCTCCCACTCCGCTCCGAGCAGGCTGGGCGCGGGGTCCGGGGCGGCGACCAGCGCCCGCATCTCCTCCGGCACGAGGTCCTCGACGAGCCAACTGCCGGTCAGCGCGCGAGCCGCCGCCGCGGCCGCGGCATGGTCGGCGATCTCGGCGAACGACTCCGGCGTGAGCGTGAGCGCCGCGGCGCGGGCGACATCGAGGTCCCTGTGGAGGGCGCGCAGGATCTCGGCCCGGCGGCGGTGGAACCGCACGGCGAGCGGGAAGGACTCGACGCCGAGGCCGCGCAGCCCGGCCGGGTCGACGTAGTACCCGGCGGCGTCGAGGTGCCCGTTGAAGTGAAGGCTCGCCAGCAGCTCGGCGCGCTCCTCGGCGCCGGGCGCCAGCGGCACCAGCACCTGCTCGTCGAGCACGACCTTGTCGGTCCGGGCGCGCCGGGCGACGTCGAGGAGCAGGTCGAGCACGGCGGCGGCGACCGGCTCCAGGTCCACGGTGAGCGCGAACACCGCCGCGTTGTCCGGGTCGGCGAAAAAGCTCGGGTCGAGGATGTTTCCGCCGGTGTCGAGGTACCCGTTGACGACGAGATTGTCGTAGAGCTCGGCCTGCGCAGCCGCGTCGAGGTCGCCGAGGGCAGCGATGTCGGACGGGTAGCACCCGCCGGTGCCGCTGCCGGGGTCGAGGCACGCGGCGACCACGGCGTGCACGCGCTCCCGAAGGGCGTCGAAGTCGGTCCAGACGCCGAACTCGGCCGGGACCTCGATGCCGGACGGCTCCTCCGCGGGCTCCGGCAACGCGTCCGCGACCAGCATCCCCGCCGGGTCCAGGTAGCCGGCCAGGACGAGGTTGGTGAAGATCTTGCCGGCCAGCTGCGGGGCCAGCCCGATCCCGCGGAGGTCCTCCTCGGTGATCGCGGGAAGGTCGGCGAGGCCGACGTACGCGGCCGCGGCGAGACACTCCGCGTCGAGCTGGAGCACCCGGCTGTCGGAGGGGGAGACGACGCCGGCGGAGCGCACCAGCACGTCGTGCACGACTCGGGACGCCCGCGCGCTGAACCGGTCGGAGACGAACGTCCCGGGCGTCAGCCCGGTCTCGGCGAGCGCGGCGCCCAGCAGGTCGCGGACGGTGCCCGCCGGGTCGCCGGCTGAGCCGCCGACGCTGCCGCCGGTCGGGCTCGGGTCCGATGCGTGCTGTGCGCCGCCGAGGACGGCGGCCAGCTCCGCGGCGTCGAGACCGGTGCGCCGCATCCAGGGGACGACGGCGGCCAGCAGCTGCACCACGCAAAGGGCGGTGGTGACGTCGGGCGCGGCCAGCATCCGGTACGGGTCGGCGGTCGAGGCGTCGGTGACGAGCAGGCTGATGAGGCCGGCGCCGGTGGGCGTGCCGATCGGGGCGTCGCCGGCGAGGGCGTCGAGGACCGCGAACAGCTCGGCGACCGACACGTCCAGCGCCCTGGACAGCACCGCGACCCGGTGCAGCAGCGACAGCGCCGGCAGGCCGAGGTCCGCGCCGTCGAAGGGACCGGGCCGTGCACCGGCGCCGACGGTGCGGCGCCGGACCGCGGCGACCGCGGTGGCGAGGTCGGCCTCGGACAGCCCGAGGCCGCGCGCGATACGCAGCCGGGCGTCCCGGTTCTCCGGGGCGAGCACTTCACCGGTCAGCAGCGGCGAGCCCGCGGACCAGCGGTGCGGTGCGGGCCGGGCGGCCGCGGTCGTCGCGGTGGTCGTGGCCGTCGCGGCGGGTACGGCGGGTGCGGCATTGACGAGCCGGTCGAACAGGCTGGGCGCCCCCGTACCGTCGCCGAGGGTGTCGACCGGTGCGAGCAGGGCGGCGGTGACGTCGGCCGGGAGCTCGAAGGTGCGGTGCAGGTACACGACCGCCGCGACGGTCCGCAGCGCGGCCGCGTCGAGCCGGTTGTCGCAGCAGGTCCGCAGCACCAGGTCGGTGTCGGACAGGCTCAGCCCGGTCAGCCGCGACAGCCGGACGAGCCGGTTCACCCGCTCGAACCACGCGGCCGGAATCGGCTTCGAGGTCCCGTTCGACTCAGATGTCTCAGTCGGCTTCGGCTGGGCGCCGGCGTCCCACAGCAAGCGGGTGCCGGCTGCATCCACGGTGACGCAGGGGCCACCGGCGTGGATGAACAGGCCGGTGGCCGGGCGTTCGGCGTCGGAGTGGAGCAGCTCGCGCAGCTGAGCCGGGCTCAGCCTGGTGGACCACAGGAACCGCGCGACATCCGCCAGGCCGTCGGTCGAGGACGCGCCCTCGATCCCGTACCAGGTCCGCGCCAGCTCACCGGCGTCGGTGACCACCGTCGTGAGGCCGGCGGCATCGTCGGCCGACAGGCCGAGGTACTCCCGGGCCACCACGTCGGGCTCCGGGCCGGCGGCGAAGAGGGTGTAGAGCGCCACCGGGTCCACGCGGAGGTGGCGCAGGCAGGCGGCGAGCCGCTCCCGGTCCAGGCTGAAGGGCATCGTGAACGGCGCCCGCAGCGCCGCCATCGTCGCGTGCGCGTCCGGGCCGACGAGAGTGCCCAGGATCCGGTTGACCACCTCGAGGTACGGCCGCTCGGTGAAGGTGTGCTCCGCGTCGAGCGGGACCGCGGTGATGTCGGAGCGTCGGTCGGCGCCGATCAGCGCGTCGGGACCGAGGGTGTCGCGGATGAGGTCGAGGAGCTCGGCCAGGTAAGCGGCCGGGGAGTAGACCGACCGGCCCTCGTCGACCTCCCGGAAGTCCAGCGCGCCGAAGATCTGCGAGTAGCTGGGCAAGGAACGGTCCTGGCGCATGAGCTTCCCCTTGCGTGACACGAAACCGGTTCCGGTGACGACCCGTCACCTTTCGCCCGGGGGATGTCGAATGTGAACAAGGTTCACCCCAACGAGGGACCCTAGTCTGAGTGTGCTCGCGATCACAACCAGCTGGATGCGACATTCCGTCGTTCGAGGGTAACGCCACCCGCGCGGTGATCAGATGCTCACACGCCAGCCGAAACAACAGGGTCGGCGAGTCGTGCTCCATCGCCCGAGCCAGCAGAAACTCGTCAAGCTCTTGAGCGACAGCTCCTCGGCCGAGCGCCAACCCCGATACGCCATCACCACCCGTAAGTGATCGGTGCGGGTCTGCTCGCGACGCCCATAGCCAGCCAACGCGGCCTCCGCGATCCCCAACCGCGCGGCCAACCGCTGCACCGCCACCGCAGGGGCCGCGGTCACCTCGTCGGGCACGAACCCCAACCACGGCAAACTGCAAACCCTCCAGGCTGCGGGGGCGATCACCGACGGTGACCGCGAAACCCTAAACCCGACCGCCACCAGCCGACTACCGGCGCTGGCGTTGGTTTCGCACCGGATGGACCGTCAAGCCCTACTTCCGGGATTGCATATTCCCGGAAGCTGACGCGCCAGTCGAACACCTCGGTTCGGGAACGGTCAGCGCCTCGCCTGCAGCGAGCTACTGATCGTCGCCGCGGGTGAGGAGGTTGACGATCTGCTGCATGCCGCCGGCGGTCTGATCGAGCTTGCTCCGCATCTCGGCGAACCCGGCGTCGACGCGTTGTTCGAGCAGGTCGAAGCGGTCAGCGGTCTGTACTCCCAGCGCGTTGATCGCTTGACGGTTGGCGTCGACCTTGATGCCGAGGTCGGCGAGATCGCGGTCGCGGGCGGCCGCGAGGTGGCGGGCGGCCGCGGCGTCAGCGGCGACCTCCTCCATCCGGGATTCGAGCGCGGCGAGCCGCGCCTCGACATCGGACGGGTTGCTCACGAGATGAGGGTACCGACCCTCCGCTCCGCCCCGGTCAGTGCCGGGCGGAGCAGCCGGGGGCCGGGGATCAGCCTGCGGTGGCGCGGGTGACCTCGGTGATCGCCCAGCGCAGCGACGGCCCGATCTCGTCGGCGACGACCTCCAGGACCGACCGCTCCTCGCCCTCCCCGGTGGTCCAGATGTGGGTGCGCGGGCTGCCGACCGCGATCGCGCGGGTGCCCCGGTGCAGGGATCCGATGATGTTCTCCGCCTGGGTGCCGAAGCGGACGATCTCCCAGTAGGTGACCGCTCCGTCGACCCACTCGCCCTCGACCTGGCGGCGGTGGTTCTCCGCGAGGGTGAGGTTCACGACCGGGGTGCCGCCGTTCGTCCTGGACAGCTGCGGGTTGCGGGTGACGTTGCCGATGACGGTGATCGGAGTGCTCATGGCCGGGGTCCTTCCGGTGATGAGCCGCGGGGGGCTCGTTGTTGCTGATGGCACCGGTCTGGCCCGGGTAGAGGTGTCGGGGGCAAAGCGGAAGTCGGAGCGAGTTTCTGGGAGCGCCAGCAGGCCCGCAGGGCCCGGGAAGTCGTGGAGCGTGCTTGCGGCCGGCGCCGACCGGGCCACGGTGACGCCCTCAGCAAACGGGCCACCTCCAGCGGCGGGCCGCGGCGACCTGCACACCTGAGCTCCCGTACGACCGAGTCGGCCTCGGCCGTTCAGCCGCCCCTGTCGGGCCACCTCAAGGACTTGTTGAGTCGGCCTGGGGCGCGGTGCCGGTGTTGCTACCGGTCCGTTTCCCCAGGCCGCTCGCCGAGTGAAGTAGGCCGCCGGCGAGGTGCCCGTGGTTCGGGTCCTTTTCCGTCGGCCCTTTCCCGAACCGGACAGGCGAGTTTCCCCGCATCCGGCTCTCCAGTGTTCATTTCCGGGTGGTGGTTGTGGCCCGTCCGGCGTGGATGTCCTGGTGGCATTGTCCGCAGACCACGAGGGTCTTGCGCTTGCGCTTAGCCATCAGATGCACCCATGACGGCCGTTCTGGCCGACCTGGTTTGTTGAGATCGGCGAGTTTGCGGATATGGTGGACTTGCAGTCCTATCCTTCCCTCGCACAATTCACACCGTCCGGCTACGAGCCGATGGATCAGCTCGTTGCGTTTGACGGTGGCCATGATCGGTTTCAGATCGGTCATGACAGCGATGCGCTTGCGTGTGAGTGGTATCCCACCGAAGCGGGCGACCAGCGGTTTCTTACCTTGATCGCGGAGCACGGTGACCTGGAAACAGGTCCTGGATCCGTCGGGAGTATCGATGCTCGCCTTGTACTTGCGAGCCATCTTCGCGACGGTGGACTTATGTTTCCCGGCCAGGGTCTTGAGCATCGATATCTCCATGACCCAGCGCAGCTTCTCCAGGCGGAACACGTCCTGGGCGAGAAGGTAATACTGGACGAACCCACGATACTCCGACCCGTACTTGGCGACGATCGTGTAGTCCTCGTCGTGCAGTAGCGGGCCGCGTAGCGCTGGCTTTCCCTTACTCATATAGCGGGCGCACCGTTCCCGGATGACATCTCGTGGCACGAACAGGCCGATCGCGCCGTTGACCGCCCGACGACCCCGGGTGATCTTCGCGTCAGCGCGCTGGGTTCTGATCTCGTAACTGAGGAACCGCGCCGCCTGGCTGGTGGCGTGGGTGATCAGAGTCTTGGGTTCGGATAGCTCCAGGGTGAGTTCATCACGCAGGAACTCCCCGATCCTAGACTTGATCTCCTTGGTTTCAACCAGTGAGAGCGCCATCGGCGTTTCCTAGTAATTCGCTGAGCTTCTCGCTCGGCGTGGTCCATTCTAGCGTACGGCGTGGGCGGCCGTTGAGGCGGTCGGCGATCGCGTCGAGT
>JBOHEO010000178.1:0-11694 GCA_050701055.1 Pseudonocardia sp.
GGCGTCGCTGGTGGCGGTCAGTGCGTCCTCCCGCCGCCCCAGGTTCGACAGCATCACGGAGAGGTTGTTCAGCGACGAGGCGAGGTCGGGTTCGAACGCGGCCGGGTTGGTGGCGGCCAGCCGCCGGCGGATCTCGACGGCGTCGGTGGTGGCGGTCAGCGCGTCCTCCCGCCACCCCAGATCCGACAACCGGTTGCCGAGGACGTCGAGCCGATAAGCGCGTTGCTGAGGCGGGGTATCCGGGGGGAGCGTGGCGATCAACCTCTCGGCGAGGTCGGCGGCTAGGCGCAGCAGCTCGGTGCTGTACTGGGGTAACGCGCGATCGACTGCATCAGCGACGGTGTCGGGCGCGTGGTCGACCACAGCGCGCAGGACGGGGGCGCCACCCACGAGCACCAGGGCGGGGCGGGACCGCAGGATCGACCACAGCGCCTCGCGTGCGGCCACCCGCCGGGCGGCGGCTGCGGCCAGCACGATGAGACACCGCCGCAGCCCGAGCGCATCACCGGGGACCGCGCTGTCGCCGGTGGCGAGCGTGGTGAGCAACTCGACGGCGTGCGGGCGGTCGCGCAGGTACGTAGCGACGAAGTCCTCCCCGAAGCGGTCGGGTCGGACCGGTTGCAGGGTCGTGACCTCCACCGTGCCGGTTACGGCGGAGCCGATGACCTCGGAGCGCACTGCTGGGTAGAGCCGCTCGTGATCGGCGAGCCGCCGGGCGGCGTCGGCGTCGGCGTCGGCCAACGCGGCCCGTCGCAGCAGCGCTACCGCCGGCCGGTGGCCGGTTGTCGGGCCGAACAGGGTGGCCAACCACGCCGTCGTCTCGATGACGGCGGCCGCGGCGAGATCACCGCCTGCGGCCGCGGTCCAAGCACGACCCTCGTGCCGCAGCAGGTACCCAGACAGGTCGTGACCACCGGGCACTGCCTCGCCGTCCCCCGCGGCGCAAACACCCGCCAGGGCGGCCATATGCAGGTCCAGCACAGACCCAAATGCCGGATCGTCGAGGTCCGCCGGCGGCAGCGGCAGCGCACGCCCCGGCGCCACCTCGCGAACGAATGCGGCGGCCGCGTCGGAAAAGGCCGCCGCTCGATCCGCGGCGAACTCGCCCAGCACAACGGGCTCGGCCAGGTCAACCCCGGCGCGGTCCAGCTCGGCCGCGACCGTGCCCCAGACACCCGGTCCCGGCCGGGCCAACATCAACACCCGTACGCGATGAGCCGGGAAGTCGAACGGCAGGTTCGCCACGAGATGTACCAGCAGCTCCAGCGGCCAGCGCTCGGCGTAGTCGACCACAACCAGCAACGCCTGCCCGTCGGCAAGAGGTGCGCGCACGCTGCCTGCCCGCAACCGCGGCTCCCGCTGCACCGCCTGCGCGACCGCCCACCCCCCCGTATGCCGGTCCGTCGCCACGTGGCCGGCGAGGCGGGTCTTGCCCTGCCCGCCCGGACCCGACATCCACAGCACCGAGACGTCCTCGGACGGTTCATCCAGCCACCCGGCGATCGCCGCCTCGTCCACCGGCCGCGCCCGGAACGGGACGACTTCGCGCTGCGGATCGAGCAGATAGCTCGGCTTGCGCTGCTGCGAGCGCGGCACCGCGCCCGGCCGGGCCTCGGTCGGGGTCAGGAACTCCAGCCGGTACATGGGCCGGTCCAGCAGGATGACGACGTCGCCCGCGGCCGACCCGATCTGAATGTTGTGCCCGCCCACCGAGCCCGACATCGACGGACCGGGCACGACCAGCTCGGGCACGACCGGCTCGGGCACGACCCGGCGGCTACGGGCCACGTTCGACCGTGGCGCTACCACCCACCTGACCGAGCTGGATGTTGTCCCGGCCCACCGACCCCGACATCGACACCCCGGGTCGGGTCGAGGCGTCCGAGCGGCGGGCCAACCACAACGACAGCGCGGCCGCGACCAGCGTCAACACCACCACCGCCGCCCACGCCCACACGTTCGTCCCCCACTCCGTCGCCAGGTTGACCACAACCGCAACGCCCGAGCTCACCACCGCCGTCGCCACCGTCGACACCGCGACCCGCCACCCCAACCCACCCGCCACCACCATCACCTCCCGGTCGACGCACTGCGCCGCTCAACCTGTAACTCGTCGACCGCCCGCCGAGCGTAACGAACATGGGCCGGCAGGTCGACGAGTTGCGGGCGGGCTTGATCCACGACGGTTGCGCCACTCAGGGCGGTACGACGGTGCAGCGATGATCGCATCAGCCGGTGGTAGGGGCTCCCGATCCCGCGGCGTACACGGCTCGACGCGAACGTCGCGCCCGCTGACCCCGGCGAGCCGGTCGACGTCGACCCATGTGGCGGCAGTCGGGCTGCATCCCGGCGTTCTCCCAAGCCACCAGCAGCCGCGGTCCCTGCAACACCGACGGCAGCAACCCGAGCCCGCGCAGCCGCGTCGGCGGCGTCCTGGCCGCGCCCATCCGCCGGGCCGTCACCGCTGGTCTAACTCGCTTCCCATGCCTCGCAGTGTGCGTCCGACCACCGACACTTTCCGCAGGTCGACGGGACAACGCACGGGGGCTCCGCCCCGAACCCCCGGCCCTCACTCCGGTGGAGCAGCCAAGAGCGGGCGTGGCTCCACCGCCGACCGGCCGTCCCGAAGGGATGCCACACCGAAACCGGCACCGGGGCCGCAAGGCGGGAAAGCGTGCCGTGCGGCCCCGGTGCCGGTGTGGCCTGCTGTGCACGCCCGATCGACGGTAGAGCCACTCAGCTCGGCGCGCGCCTCAGGCCACGCCGAGGTAAGCGCTCTTGACGGCGGGGTCGGCGAGCAGCTCGGTGCCGGTGCCGGTCCGCACGATGCGCCCGGTCTCCAGCACGTAGGCGCGATGCGCGCGCGCCAGCGCCTGACTCGCGTTCTGCTCGACGAGCAGAACGGTGGTCCCGATTGAGTTGATCTCTGTGATGATCCGGAAGATCTGTTGCATGATCTGCGGCGCGAGTCCCATCGACGGCTCGTCGAGGAGCAGCAGTGTCGGGCGGGCCATCAGCGCCCGGCCGATCGCGAGCATCTGCTGCTCCCCGCCCGACAGCGTCCCGCCGGACTGGCCCCGTCGCTCGGCAAGGCGCGGAAACAGCTCGAAGACGCGGTTCAGGTCCTCCCGGTAAGCAGGCTTCCGACGGTCGGAGCGGGTGTAGGCGCCCATGTCCAGGTTCTCCAGCACCGTCATACCGGGGAATACCCCCCGCCCCTCCGGTGCCTGGCAGATACCGCGGCGGACCCGCAGATCGGCCCGCAGGCGCGTGATGTCGTCGCCCGCGAACACGATCCGCCCGGTGCTGACCGGGAGCAGACCGGAGATCGCACCCATGGTGGTGGTCTTCCCGGCACCGTTCGCCCCGATCAGCGCGACGATCTCGCCGGGCTGCACGACGACCGATATTCCGTCCAGGGCCTGGATCCGCCGGTAGTGAACGGAGACATCGACGAGCTCAAGAAGCGGGGTCACCGGAAACCCCCAGGTAGGCGGCGACGACAGCAGGATCCGCACGCACCTCGTGCGGCTTTCCCACGGCGATCTTCCGGCCGAACTCCAGCACGACGATCCGGTCGGTCACCCCCATCACCAGTCGCATGTCGTGCTCAATGACCAGTACGGTGTACCCGTCCTCCCGGATCTTGCGGATCAGGCCCATGAGCTGGCCCTTCTCCGTGGGGTTGAACCCGGCCGCCGGTTCGTCCAGGCACAACAGCTTCGGTTCGGTAGCGAGCGCGCGGGCGATCTCCAGCCGTCGCTGGTAGCCGTAGGGCAGGTTGCGGGCCTTCTCAGCGGCCCGGTCGGCGATGCCGACGAACTCGAGCAACGCCATTGCCTTCTCGACCCCGGAGCGTTCCTCCGCATAGTGTCGGGGCAGGCGGAACAGCGCCCCCGGGACACTGGTCCGATGCCGGGCGTCGGTGCCGACCACCACGTTCTCCAGCGCGGTCATCTCACCGAAGAGCCGGATGTTCTGGAAGGTCCGCGCGATCCCCAGCCTGGTGATCTCGAAGCGCTTGCGCCGGCCCAGCGGCCTGCCCTCGAGCAACACCTGGCCCGAGGCCGGCCGGTAGACACCGGTCATCGCGTTGAAGCAGGTGGTCTTCCCCGCACCGTTGGGACCGATGAGCCCGAGGATCTCACCGCGCTGGATGCCGAACGAGACCGCGTCCAGCGCGACGAGGCCGCCGAACCGCACCGTGACATCCCGCAGCTCGAGCAACGTCTCGCCGACGCCTACCGCGATCTCCCGATCGGCGGCGGCAGCCGCCGCGACCTCGGCCTCGTGCGCCGCACGTTCCTCCGGCGCCATCCGTTCCACCTCGGCGACCAACCCGCCCGCGGCCTCGGCCGGCGGCCGGGTCTGCTCGGTCATCGTTGATCCCCGGTCTGTCGAGCAACGAGCGCGCTGTCGCTGCTGACCTGTTCGGGCCTGCCCAACAGGTACTGATAGGCGCGCTTGCCGTAGGTCAGCAGCCGCTGTCGGGCGCCGAGCAGGCCCTGGGGACGGAAGATCATCAGAACGATGACCGCCAATCCGAAGATCAGGAACCGGTACTGCGCGATCACCTGGAACCGGTCGGGGATGTAGACGATCAGGAATGCACCGAGAATCACCCCGACCTTGTTCCCCGAACCACCCAGCACGACGGCAGCCAGGAACAGGATCGAGGTCACGATGTCGAAGCCCTGGCTGTTGACGAAACCGATCTGGCCGGCGTAGATCGACCCGGACAGCCCGCCGACCGAGGCGCCGATGACGAACGCCCACAGCTTGAACCGGAACGTCGGCACCCCCATGATCTCGGCGGCGTCCTCGTCCTCGCGCATCGCCACCCAGGCCCGCCCGACGCGGCTGCGCTCGAGGTTCCCCACGAGGATCAGCACGCCGATGATCACCGTCACGGTCAGCCAGTACCAGGGCGTGCCGTCGACGGCGGTGAAGATCGGGGTGCCGTCGGGGCCGACCCCCGGAGGCCCCGGAATCGCCGCGAAGCCGCGCTGGCCGCGCAGCGGGTCGAGGTTGTCCGCGAGCAGGCGGACGATCTCCCCGAATCCCAAGGTGACTATCGCGAGATAGTCACCGCGCAGGCGCAGGGTCGGCGTTCCCAGGATGAGCCCCGACACCGCCGTGACCAGCATGGCGATCGGCACGCAGATCAGCCACGGATAGCGTGTGTCGAGGAAGGAACCCGCGCTGGAGAACACCGCTGTCGTGTATGCGCCGACGGCGAAGAAGCCCACGTAGCCGAGATCGAGCAGACCGGCCTGGCCGACCACCACGTTGAGCCCGATCGCGATCAATGCGATGCGAGCCGCGTTGAACAGCGAGATCTGGAAGTCGGTGCCCGGCTCGGTGGTGATGAACGGCGGGTTCAGCACCGGCAACAGGTAGATCAACACCAGCGCCGGGATGATGATCGCCCATTGCTGCCACCGCTCGAGCGAACTCCACCGGTCACGCAGCCGCCGGCCGAACGGGACCGCGGCCTGACCGGCCGGCTGCGTCGTCCCGGTCATACCCGCGCCCTCCCGAGCTTCTCGCCGAGGATCCCGGTGGGCCGGAACATCAGGATGCCGATGAGCAGTACGAACGCCACCACGTCTCGCCACTCCCCGCCGAAGAAGGACTGGCCGTAGTTCTCCGCGACACCCAGCAGCAGCCCGCCGAGGAGCGCACCGCGCAGGTTGCCGATCCCGCCGAGTACGGCTGCGGTGAACGCCTTGATCCCGAGCAGGAACCCGCCGTTGTAGACCGCGCCGCCGGGGATCGTCATCAGGTAGAACAGCGCCGCGGCACCGGCCAGCACACCACCGAGCAGGAACGTCAACATGAACACCCGCTCCCGGTTGACCCCCATCAAGGTGGCCGTGTCCGGGTCCTGGGACACGGCGCGAACACCCCGACCGAGCCGGGTTCGATTGACGAACGTGTCGGCCACGACCATGAGCCCGACGGCGGCCACGACCGTGATGATCTGGATGTTGCTCACGCCGGCGCCGAAGATCTGGAACTGCTCCTCGGGTCGCAGCAGGCGGATGGAGGGCTCCGAGTTGCCGCCGCGCCAGATCAGGAAGGCCTGCTGGATGGCGAACGAGGCGCCGATCGCGGTGATCAGGAAGACCAGGGACGGTGCACCACGCCTGCGCAACGTGCGGTAGGCGATCCGTTCGAGCAGGACCGCGGAGGCCCCGGACGCCAGCATCGCGACCAGACCAGCGAGCAGCAGGCTGCCGATCACCGCGAACAATCCGAGCTGGACCGGCTGACCCGGGACGAACCCGAGCCCCAGTAGCGTGAAGTACGCGGCGAAGACACCGATGACGAAGATCTCGGAGTGCGCGAAGTTGATCAGCCGGAGCACCCCGTAGACCAGCGTGTACCCGATCGCGACCAGCGCGTAGATCGCACCGTAGGACAACCCGTCCACGGTGTTGTCCCAGAAGCGCTCGATCAGCAGGCCGAAGTTGAAGTCGACGAGACCGCCGTCGTCCTGCGCCAGCACGGCCACCACATCGGGGAGCATCGTCACCTCAGGGAGCACAGTCCCTTGCCCGTCCCCTCACGTAGCCGGGCGCGGCCATGGGCAGGATGCCCATGGCCGCACCTGAACCGTCAGCTGTCCCGTCGGATCCGCGGCTACTGTACGGGTGCCAACCGGGTGATCTGCCCGTCCCTGACCACGTAGGTCCAGACCGGCGTTTCGGTGAGCTCACCCGTTTCGTCCCATTTGATGGACTTGGTGAGGCCCTGGCCGCTGTAGTTCTTCACGTGGTTCAACAGGCCGGCCCGGTCCGAGATGCCCTGGTCCAGGCCACGCAGCAGGACCGTTGTCATGTCGTATGCCTCGGCCGAGTAGGTCTGCGGGGTGTCGTTCCACCGGGCCTGGTAAGCAGCGGCGAAATCGGGGAATACCTCACCGGGCAGGCAGGGACAGGTCAGGTAGACGCCCTCGGTGGAGTCCGCGCCGGCGTTCTGAATGTAGGTCGGGTCCTTGACGCCGTCCGGAACGACGAGCCTGGCCTCGACGCCCGCGTCCCGCAGCTGTTGGGTGAACGGTGCGGCCTCGTCGAAGTAGCCCGAGTAGAAGATCGCGTCCGGCGCCGCCGACTCGATCGTGCCGATGGTCGCCGAGAACTCGCGCTGCCCCGTCTTGACCTCGTCCGCACAGGTCGCCTTGGCGCCGAGTGCCTTCGTCACCTCGTCGGCCAGGCCCTGACCGTAGGCGCTGTCGTCACGGATCACGCAGACCGTCGACGCGCGGAGCTGATCGCTGATGAACGTCGCGGCGGCGGGACCCTGCACGGCGTCGTTGCCCAGCCCGCGGAAGAAGTGCGTGAAGCCCTTAGTCGACAGGTCGGGGCGCGTCGCGGACGGCGTGACCGCGACCAGGCCGGCTTCGCTGAGCGACGGGCCGACGGCCTCGGACTCGCCGGAGAACGGAAGGCCGACGACGCCGAGGATCGACGGGTCGTTGATCGCCGCGACGGTCGGCCCGGCCGCGGTGGCCGGGGTGCCGCCGGAGTCGAACTCCTTGTACGTCACCTGGCACCCCGCGTTGGCCTGGTTGTGCTGCTCGACGGCCAGCTGGACCGCCTGCTTGATGGCGATTCCGAGCGCGGCATTGCCGCCGGCGATGGTGCCGACGTAGGCGATCGACGGGTTGCCCGTGCACGTGCCCTGGCCGTCCCCGGCCGGCAGTTCGGGGTTCGCCGGCGGAGTGAACTGTGCCTGCGTCGGCTCGGGTGCAGCCGCCGTGGGCCCGCTCTCCGAGCTGGTCGTACCACCATTGCCGCAGGCCGCGAGAACCAGCGCCCCGGCGAGCAACGCGGCAGTCGCGACGACCGTCCGCTTCCGACTCATCCTGATGTCCTTTCCGTACTGCCCCAGTCGTCCACGACAGGTCCCGGAGACCGTCGACGCCCTCACCACTGTCGAGAGCGTGGCGGACCTTAGGGGACCGTGCCGCATCGCGTCACCACGGCGTGCGCCTCTTTACCAGACCGCAACCCGAACGAGCGAACAGTACCGAAACGCTCACCCAGAGCGGGCACCGATCGATCCCGCGGCCAACCGAACACGATCAGGCCGACGTGGTCAGCCCCCCGACGACAGCCTCGGCCACAGCCTTCATCGTGGTGCGGCGATCCATCGCGGTGCGCTGGATCCAGCGGAACGCCTCCGGCTCGCTCATCTGCCGCCGCGTCATCAGCAGGCCCTTCGCCCGGTCGACGATCTTGCGGGTTTCCAGCCGCTCGGTAAGGGTCGCCACCTCGTCCTCAAGGGCTCGCCGCTCGGCGAACCGGGACACGGCCAACTCGATCGCGGGCACCAGCTCGTGCCGGGCGAACGGCTTGACCAGGTACGCCATCGCACCGGCGTCACGGGCCTGCCCGATGAGCTCGCGCTGGCTGAACGCGGTGAGCATGACCACCGGCGCGATCCGCTCGTCCACGATCATCGCCGCCGCGGCGATGCCGTCGACCTTCGGCATCTTGATATCCATGATTACCAGGTCGGGGCGCAGCTCGCGGGCCATCGTCACCGCCGCCTCGCCGTCGCCCGCCTCACCCGCGACGACGTATCCCTCCTCGGCCAACATCTCGGTGAGGTCGAGGCGGATGAGGGCCTCGTCCTCGACGACCAGGACGCGCAGACCAACGGCTTCCTGCTGGGTCACCGGATATCTCCTTCAACGAGCGGGTCGAGCGGGAAGGGGCAAGGCTACCGGGCTACGCTACGGTCCTGGTGTGATCTCCGTCCGCAGCGACGCCCCGCCCCCGTAACCCAACCGGCAGAGGTTGCGCTCTCAAACAGCGTTCAGTGTGGGTTCGAATCCCACCGGGGGCACCATAAGCATGGGACTCGAACCTTCGTCGTCGGGTTCTTTGGGCGGTTCGGGGTCCGACGGCTCCGGTCGAGTGGCTGATGCGGTCCGGTCGGCGGCCTTCCGCGCGGCGGCGATGGTGGTCCCGCTCAGGGTGATCCGGCAACGCGCCTGGTTGGTCGTCTTGTCGTAGCGGATCTCCAACCGGAGAGCTTCGAACAGGTCCCGGGCCAACTGCTCGGGGAGCTGGTCGATCTCGACGCGGGTGAGGGGCAGGGCGTCGATCAGGTCGGGGTTGGGTGCGGCGTGGACGCGGGCGTGGGCCGCGGCCAGCTGGGTCTCGAGGTCGTGGCGGTGGGCGCGGAGTTCCGCGCGGCGCTCGCTGATGTCGCGGAGCAGGTCGGGGTCGGGGTCGTCGACGAGTTCGAGGCTGCGGATGGTGCGCTTGATCCGCTGGTCGGTCTCGGTGATCGCGCGGCGCAGCGCGGCGATTCGTTCCTCGTGGTCGCGGCGGGCGTCGACGTCGATGGCTGCGGCGATGGAGTCGAGCAGGGAGCGGCGGTAGGCGCCGAAGACGTGCTGGGACAGGAAGTTGTTGAGCCCGTCGACCAGATGGTCCTCGCGGACGAAGACCGCGCCGCCGGTCGGGTGGCCGTCGGGGACGTAGTCCTTGCGCGGGGCGCACACGTAGTAGGCGTGGCAGCGGCGGGTCTTGCCGAACATCCGCCGCCCGCACAGCTCGCAGAACAGGTAGGTGCGCAGCAGGTAGGAGCGTTTCGTGTGCGGGTGCGCGGTGTTGGGCCCGGCGGTGCTGCGCGAGCCGAAACGGTGCCCGCTGATCTCCTGGGCGGCGATGAAGCTCTCCAGGTCGACCAGCGCCTCGTGCACCGGCTGTGGGGACCAGATCCACTCCGAGACCGGGTTGGCCCGGTTGCTGCCGCTCTTGCGGGCGTGCCGGTTCCACACCATGTGCCCGGTGTGCTTGGGGTTGGTCAGGACGTCGCGCACGTTCGACGCGGTCCACCGGCCGACCGCGCGTTCCGGGTCGACAGGGACGGGCGTGGGGTTGTCGGCCGGGTCGGTGTTGAGGCGGTCGGCGATCACCTGGTAGCCGAGTCGTTCCGCGAGCCGCCAGGCGAAGATGCGCCGCACGACCGGCGCCTGGGCCGGGTCGGGTTCGAGGAAGGTCTTCTTCTGGCCCTTCGCGCGTTTCGCGGGGACGGGGTGGGGGACCTGGCGGGCGCGGTGGCCGTAGCAGGGTTTGCCGATGTTGAAGCCCTGCTCGGTGTGGACGGCGAAGCCGTCCCAGGACTTCTCCAGCATCTCGATGACGTAGAACTCGGCGATGCCCTGCTTGACCCGCCGGGTCAGCAGCTGGGTGGCGACCTTCGCCTTCCGCCCGCCGGTGGGGTTGAGGGTGAACGGTTCGTCCGCGGCCAGCAGCCGCACCCCTGCCCGCTCCAGACGGTTCTCGATATCGGTGCCGATGTGGGTGCGTCGGGCGATGCGTTCGATGGACTCGCAGATGACGTAGTCGAAGCGGCGGTCAGCGCGTTCGGCCTCGGCGAGCAGGTCATGGATGCCGCCGTCGCGGTGGATGGGGATCGAGAACATCTCGTGCGCGGTACCGCGCCCGCGCGCGTCGAGGTCCTTGCGGCCGGACTCCACGTCGTAGAAGTTCGTCACGATCACGGCGTCGTCGGGCAGCACCATCTGGCAGCTGCGCAGTTGCCGCGGCAGCGACAGGGTCGGGTCCTGCTGGTCGTAGGTGCAGGCCGCCCACGCGACCCGGAACAACACCGCCTCATCGCCCGCCACCGATGCGGTCGCCGAGCGTCCACGGTAGGGGCTGCTCACCCCGCCCGCGCGGAGATCGACCGCCCCATTGGCGCCATCCCCGCCGGTGAGAGCCCGGATCAGTTCCGGAGCAGCCACATCGCTCCCTCCTCGCGTTCGATCCGCGATATGACGGTGGGCGGACCGGGAGCGTTCCAGGGCGGGCCGTCGGCGGTGCGGAACGCAACGCCGTGTGCCGCCAGCGCATCCTCGATGCAGATCTGCCGGTAGGTCTTGCGGGAGAGACGATCGGAGCCCGAACACCCAACGACGTCGAAGACGGGCGCCTCACCGTCCAGGATCAGGCCATCCGCAGTTCGGGCCGGCTGCGGGCGGGCGCGGCGCAGCAGCGTGACGAGGCCCCCGGTGACGGTGTGCTCGCCGAGAACCCAGTCCGTGCAGTCGTTCACCTCGGTGCGAGCGGACGCCGACAGGCCGTCCCAGGCGCCGACATCGGCGAAGCAGGCGACGATGAGCGCACCGGCCGGGAGGACACCGCGGACCGCCGCGAGCTGGTGTGTGATCGCCGCGTGGGCGTCGTGGGCGCACGCCGTCCGCCCGTAGAACGCAATCCGTACCCGGCGCGGAATCGGCGAGGGTGATCGTGGCGCCGCCCCGGCAACGCACCACCTCGGGCCGGAGCCCCCGGCGTCTACGCCGCGCGTCCCCGCTCCTGCGAACCGGTCTTGTGGGCCAGCCATGTCGTCACCTCCCCGAGTACCCGCGCCTGCTGAAGCGCGAGCCGCTCGGATTCGGGGCCTTCCACGGTGTGGATCTCCGCGACCAGCTCGGGCGGCTCCCCGGGCTCGTGGCATCCGGTTGCGGTGACCCGCTCGCGGCGGGACGAGAACGCGACGACGCGGCCGCTCCCCTCACCCGAGCCCGATGATGAGCGTTCAGACTGTCGATCATGTTGTTCCGAGCCACTCATTCCGTGAACCTCGTTCCGTTGCTCCGGAGGGCGCCGCCAGGTGCCAACCCCACACAGGGCTATCCACGCTCGTGTAGGCGGCGCGGGTCAAGCC
>JBOHEO010000179.1:0-11689 GCA_050701055.1 Pseudonocardia sp.
ACCGCGAACACCGCGCCGGTGTGGCCGGGGAGGGTGCTCAGATGCTCACCAGCCACCGGATCCCACAACCGCACCGACGCGTCGCCGCCGGCAGTGGCCAGGCGGGTGCCGTCCGGAGACCACGCCACCGCGAACACCGCGCCGGTGTGGCCGGTGAGGACCCGGACCAGCGCCGACGGTGGCGGGGTGAGTCCCCACCGGACGTCGAGGTGTGGGGTCGGGAGCAGCGGTGTGAGCCGGTCGGGGTCGACGTCGTGCACACGGCAGGTCGGGTCGGCGTGCAACCAGGCATACATGGTGGAGGCGATGACAGTGTCCGGGCCGGTGTCATCGTGTCGGTCTGGAACAGTCAGCAGGTGCGCGTGGCGGGCTATCCAGCCCCGCCACCAGCCGATGGCCGGGGCGGTGGGTAGCGCGGCGGCGGCCTGGGTCAGATCGGCTTCGGCGGCGTGTGGCCCGCCCGCGGTGATGCGCCGCGCCAGGTAGGCGGGGTCGGTGACGGTGGCGCCCAGCGCGGCGTGTCCTCCGGCGCCGCCCAGGTGCCCGACGAGGTGATCCCAGATGTAGGGCTCCCCGACGGGTAACCGCCACCACTGCGGTCCGTCGTCGGGGGGCAGCAGGACCTGGTAGGCGCCCAGCAGCCCGGTGTGCAGCCGGGCGAGCAGCGGGGCATGCAGCAGCAGGTAGTCGTGCTGCAGATCGTGGAACCCGATCATGTCCCCGTCCCGTTGCAGCACGTTCGCCGCGGCGAGCAGGTCCAGGTCGGTGCGGGTGTCGGCGGTGGTGTGGCCGCGGGTGTGGGCCCAGTAGCGGGCGACCGCCGGGACCGGGATCCGGGTGTCCGGGGGGAACACGGCCAGGCTGAGCAGCACCTCCGCCAACTCGGGTGGCAGTGCGGTGACCGCGATCTGCATCGCCTTGAACGTGTTCGCGTACGGGTGGTCACCGAACACGTCGACGTCGCGGTCCAGGTCGGCGGCGATGTGCTCCCAGGATCGGCCCCCACGGACCGCGGCGGCCAGCAGCGCCACCGCCAGCGGTACCCACCCCACCTGCGCGAACGCCTCCTCGACGATCGCGGGCAACCCGTCGGCTGAACCACCGAGGACATTGGCCGCCAGTGCCCGGGCCGCGGCCGGGGACAACACACCCACCCGGTGCGATCGGGCACCGGCCCCGGCCGGGACCGCCGGGTCACGGGAGGTGTAGACAACCCGACCGCGAGGCCCGGTGACCCGAAACGCCCGCGCAGCGTCCTGCGACCACACGTCATCGACCACCAGCAGCACCCGCCGCTGCGCCAACGCCCCCCGAAGCTCCGCGGCCGCGTCGTCAATGGTCCGCGGGGTTGAGCCGCGGGCACCCAGGCGGCGCAGCAGGTCCAGCTGGACGTTCAACACGTCGGGTTTCTCCCCGACCGTCACCCAGAACACCCCGTCCGGGAACCGGTGACCGATGCCCTCATCCCGGGCCAACGCCGCGGCCAGCACCGACTTCCCGATCCCGCCCTGCCCGTGCAGACCGACCGCCGTCACCTCCGCGGTCAGCCCGACCGCGCCGCCGTCGACCGTGACCACAGCCTCGACCAACCCGGCAAGCTCAGCACGCACCACATAGCCCGGCGGTAACCCCGGCACCCCGAACAACTCACCGCGTACCGACCCGACAAGGACCTCCGCCACCGCCACCCTCGCCAGCGCGGTCACCCGGGCTTCGGGCGTGACAGCAGTGACTTCAGCCACCGGCGGTGCCACCGCCAGCAGCCGTTCACAAATCTCCCGCAGTCGCTTGTCCCGCCGCCCACCCCTGTCCCCGACCAGGTTCAACGCGCCCTCACGCCCCGGATCATGCAGCCACTGCACACCGGCGAGCTGCCGCTCGTGTCGCCACAGGCAATCACCCACCAACACCGGGGCCAACCGAACACCATGACGTATCAACGCGGGCAGCTCCTGGTCCATGATGAAATCCGAGTCCAGGAAATCGGCGCTGACCAGCAGCAACGCCACCCGACTGCGCTCGATCCCCCACATGATCTCCGCACGCCACGCGTCACCGGCTCGCAGATCAGTGTCGACCCACAACCGCAGCCGCTCACGCCGCACCAACGGCTTCAACAACACCCGGACCCGCTGCGCCCACGCCGCATCCTGATGGCTGTAGCTGACGAATACCAGGTCCCGCACACCGCCCCCCGCATCACCACCCCCGAGCGGCTCACGACCCACCCCGCCATCATCACAGCACAGGACCGGCACCGAACGCACCCGGGTAGGACCGCGGGGCGATCAATGGTGCCCCCGACGGTGCGGACCACGCCTTACCTCGCCCGTCGCGAAAGACTCGCCGTCATCGGGCTGGGTCAGGTCGACGCGACACCGCCTCGACTCGCAAGACATCCGCCGCAACACCGCCCCGATCCCTCACCGGCCGATCCCTCACCGGCCCGCAGCCCGATCCGCCACCGGGACGCGCCGACACGCGGGAGGTCGTGCACGAACCCCAGGACCTGCGGGCATCGCTTGAGTCGCCAGAGCACGGCGTCGGCTTCGGGGCGTAGCTCGGCGACTTCCTCCGTCGCCAGACGAGGCACGATCATGTAGTGATCCAGGGTGGGGGCGCCGAACTCGTCGGCCATCTCCCACGCGATCTCGACGCCGGTGTCGGCGGACTCGCTCATCCGTCGGCTTGGCCCTCGACCTGCCTCCATGGACAGGATGATAGGCAGCCGCCGGGCGTGCTCAAGCCCGCCCCGCTGAGGGCCGACGCGGTCTCAACGGAAACGGGCGACGTACCTGCGCTGCCAGGGGGTCTCGACTGCCCGCCGGTCGTAATGCGCGCGTACGTACGCCACCGCTTCGTGAGCGGGCACGCCATCGAGGACCGCGATACAGGCCAGAGCGGTGCCCGTCCGTCCGCGGCCGCCACCACACGCGATCTCCACCCGATCGGAGGTGGCACGGCTCCAGACTTCCTGCAGCGCGTCCCGAGCGTCGCCCCGGTCGGTGGGTAACCAGAAATCTGGCCAGCGGACCCATCTCGCATCCCAGGACACGGGCGGCGGCTGCTCGTTCAGAAGGTAGATCCCGTACTCGGGCACAGCGCCGACGGGCATCGCCCGGTGCAGCCCCCGGCCACGGACGACGCGGCCTGACGGGAGGACCAGGACTCCGCGATCGACGGCACTCCAACCGCTCACGATGGTCAAGCTATGGAACGGCACTTTCGTCCACACCTAACGGACGAAAGTGCCGTTCGTTGCGGCACCGGCCGTGAGCGAGCTACCCGACGGGTGGCTCCTCCACCACGACGACGTGGTTGCCGTCCGGGTCGCGCAACATGAACATGAGCGGGGCACCGGGCGTGCGCATCAGCTCCGGATCGAGGTCGATGCCGCCGATGGCGCTCAGGCGCGCGTGCTCGCCCAGGACGTCCGCCGTCTCCACACCGATCGTGCTGCCGCCAGGCTCGCCACCCATCGGTGGGTTCAGCGCCAACCGCGCCCGCGACCCGGGCGGGGCCACCTCCACCCAGCGCATCTCGTTGTGCTCACCGAAGCGCGTGTCACCGCGGACCTCGAAGCCGAGCTTCTCGGTGTAGAAGGCGAGGGCCGCATCCTGGTCGGCGACGGTGAACATGACCACACCGATGTTCGAGAGAGTTGTCGGGGTTCGCGTGAAATCACTCATGCCCTGTAGACCGGGCGCGCAGGCGGAACTCATCGGTCCCACCCCGGGATATCGCGGCGCACTGGTGCCGCCCTACGCGTCGTCTCGATCGGTGACGACACCGTCTTCCGGCGAAGACGTGCCCGAGCGAGGCCCTGCCTGCCTCCACTGCGGCGGGATCACGGCTGACGGCGACCACCAAGGCTGACCCGGTAGTCGATCCCGGTACGGCAGTGGTGCTCGGCCGGTCGCGGTCACACCTCGGTGGTCTGCTCCAGGTCGATCACGATCTTGCCGAGCACGTGACCGGACTCCACCGCTCGCAGCGCCTGTGGCGCATCGTCGAAGGGGTAGGTCTGGAGCACCTTGGGATCGACTTTGCCTCCGGCGACCAGGTTGGTCACGGCGGGAACGCCCGCCGAGCTGGATACCAGGAAGCTGCCTCCCAGATCCGCGACACCGGGGTCGGCGACTGACACGATCCGGGCCGGGTTGGTGACCAGGATGGCGACCTGCCGCATCGGTTCGCCGCCGACCACGTCGAAGATGGCATCGACGCCGCCGGGCAGCAGTTCCCGCATCTGCTCGACAACATCGCCACTGCTGCCGTAGGGCACGAGCGTGGCTCCCAAACTTTCCGTCAGCGACCGCTTGGCCTCGCTGCCGACCCCGAAGACCGCCGCGCCGCGGTTCCTCGCCAGCTGTGCCCCCATCACACCGACACCACCACCGATGCCGTTGATCAGCAGCGTCTCACCCTCCGCGAGAACGAGTCTCTCGAGCACGTCCCAGGCGGTCCCGCCGGCGACCGGCAGCGCGGCCGCCTGCACGAAACTGACCTGCGGGGGCTTGTGCGTGCAGCCCTCGGCAAGTAGCACCGCATGCTCGGCGTAGCTGCCGTGTTCCGGCGCGGACTTGCCCAGCACTTCGTCGCCCACGGCGAATCCCTCGACCTGAGAGCCGACCGTTACCACGACGCCGGCCGCCTCGACACCCAGCACCAGGGGGAAATCCGGTGTGGCCTGTGGGTTGGCCATCGCGCCGCTGCGGATCTTGTGGTCGACCGGGTTGACCCCGACAGCCTTAACCTTGATCACCAGCTCGCTTGGACCTGGCGCCGGCTCGGGCCGGTCGAACCAGACCTCGGTCTCGGGACCGCCGTAGGAGGTGAAGCCGTAGGCCCTGCTCATCATGATCCGTCCTCTCCGTCGTTACCCGCACCAGCCCTTCCTACCTGCCTCAGCCACGATGAGCTGAACCCGTGGCAGACCCCCCTGTCGTGTAGGACGATCGGCTCCCGGTGACGGGCTCTGGTGACCGGAGTGCCTTCCGCCTGGGTATGGTCAAGCACGCGTTGCCCCGGGATAGCCGCCGGGCGCGCATCCCGCGCGCGCCCGTCAGGCGTGGTCCTCCTCCTCCAGCCGGTGCACCCGGATGAGGTTGGTGGATCCGGCGGTGCCGGGCGGCGAGCCGGCCACGATGACCACGAGGTCACCGGGCTGGAACCGCTCGATCGAGAGCATCGCGTGGTCCACCTGGCGCACCATCGCGTCGGTGGACCCCACGAAGTCGACGAGGAACGTCTCGACGCCCCAGCTCATCGCGAGCTGGCTGCGCACCGCGGGCGTCGGGGTGAAGGCGAGCAGCGGGAGCCGCGTGTGCAGCCGCGCCAGGCGTCGCACGGTGTCGCCGGACTGGGTGAACGCGACGATCGCGCGGGCCGAGAGCCGCTCGCCGATGTCGCGGGCGGCGTAGGACAGCACGCCGCGCTTGGTGCGCGGCATGTGGTTCAGCGGCGGGACGGACACCGGCCCGGCCTCCACCGCCTCGATGATCTGCGCCATCGTGCGCACCGACTTGATCGGGTAGCGCCCGACGCCCGTCTCCCCCGACAGCATCAGCGCGTCGGCGCCGTCGAGCACCGCGTTCGCGACGTCGGAAGCCTCGGCCCGGGTGGGCCGCGAGTTGGTGATCATCGAGTCGAGCATCTGCGTGGCCACGATCACCGGCTTGGCGTTCTCCCGGGAGATCTGGATGGCCCGCTTCTGCACCAACGGCACGTGCTCCAGCGGCAGCTCGACGCCCAGGTCACCGCGGGCGACCATGATCCCGTCGAAGGCCAGCACGACGGCCTCGAGGTTGTCGACGGCCTCCGGTTTCTCCAGCTTGGCGATCACCGGCAGCCGGGAGCCGTGGGCATCCATCATCTTGTGGATCTGGTCGATGTCGGCCGGGCTGCGCACGAACGACAGCGCGATCACGTCCACCCGCAGGTCCAGCGCGAACGCGAGGTCGGCACAGTCCTTCTCGCTCATCGCCGGCACGGAGACGTTCATGCCCGGGAGGGAGAGGCCCTTGTTGTCGCTGACCGGCCCGCCCTCGGTGACCCGGCAGACCACATCCAGACCCTCGACGGACACGACCCGCAGCCCGACCTTGCCGTCGTCGACGAGCAGGCGGTCCTCCGGGCGGGCGTCGTCCGCGAGGCCGCCGTAGGTGGTGGAGACCCGGTCGTGGGTCCCGGCCACGTTGTCGACGGTGATCCGCACCTCCTCACCGGTGCGCCACTCCACCGGGCCGGCCGCGAACCGGCCGAGGCGGATCTTGGGCCCCTGGAGATCGGCAAGGATACCCACGGCACGACCTTCGGCGTCCGCCGCAAAACGGACCATCTCGTAGACCCGTTTGTGATCGTCCCGGATGCCGTGGCTGAAGTTCAGCCGCGCGACGTCCATTCCGGTCCCCACGAGCTCGCGGATGCGGTCCGGGGACGCGGTCGCTGGGCCGATGGTGCAGACGATCTTCGTTCGTCGACTCACCTGACCTAGCGTAGCGTGACGACTTAAACGATCAGGAGCCAGGAACCCCGGTAAAACCATCACGGACTACACCAAACGGTCAGGAACCGCCCCGCGCCTGCTCGCCCGGCCCCACGTGGTCGCAGAGCTGCACGTAGAACGGACCCACCGTTGCGCCGCATGCGGTCTTGTACGGCTCTTGTCCTGGGAGAACCGGATGTCCCGGTACGGACGGAAGATCTTGCCCGCGCCGAACTCGGCCTCCAGCTCGGCGAGCAGGGCCTGCATGGGACCACGGACGTGGCCGTCGTAAACGTCCTTGTGGTCGTTCCAGTAGGCCTTTCGGACCCCCGGCGACGGGGGCGGTGGTCGGGCTCCCTCGGCGCGGGAAAGGGTGCTCATCGCTGCTCATCCGCGGGACCGGAGACCGCCTCCTCACCGTCGCGGGTGTCACCGCCCCGGGAGTCGGAGGGTTCGGTCATTGCCTCGCGGCCCTTGGGGGCGACGGCGATGTACAGCACGGCACCGACGAATACCACCGCCGCGACGACCACGTTGATTCGGACGTCGCCGAACACGCGCGTGGCCGCGTCGGCGCGCATCATCTCGATCCAGAAACGACCTGCGGTGTAGCCGGCGACGTAGACGGCGAACGCCCGGCCGTGCCCGAGCCGGAACCGCCGGTCGGCCCACACCACGAGCACCGCGACCCCGAGGTTCCACAGCAGTTCGTAGAGGAACGTGGGGTGCACGACCGCGATCGGGATGGGGTCCAGCGCGATCCCGCCGAGGAAGTCCGGGGCGCCCGTGACCGGATCCACTCGCCGGTAGATCTCCAGCCCCCAGGGCAGCGTCGTCGGGCCGCCGTAGAGCTCCTGGTTGAACCAGTTGCCCAGCCGCCCGATCGCCTGCGCCACGACGATCCCCGGCGCCACCGCGTCGGCGAAGACCGGCAGTGGCACGCCGCGTCGTCGACAACCGATCCAGGCCCCGACCCCACCGAGCGCGACGGCACCCCAAATACCAAGGCCGCCCTGCCAGATCTTCACCGCGTCGATGGGGTTGCCGGCGGGGCCGAAATAGGTCTGCCAGTCGGTGGCGACGTGGTACAGACGCCCCCCGACCAGGCCGAACGGCACCGCGAACACCGCGACGTCGGCAACGGTGCCGGGCTCGCCGCCGCGAGCGACGAAGCGACGATCACCCCAGATGACCGCGACGATGATCCCGGCGATGATGCACAGCGCGTAGGCGCGAATCGGGATCGGCCCGAGCGTCCAGACACCCTGCTCCGGGCTCGGGAGGTAGGCCGGCACTGTGCTCGTCAGCGCGGGGAGCGTTACGGCGAAACTCACGGCGCCACGGTAGCGGCCGGGAGCGGGGTGCCGGTCCCCGCCTGCGGCGAGGGACGCCCGAACCCGGACCGGACGGACCGTGATCAGACCGGCTGCACGGCCCCTGCGCGGCGCACACCCTCGGCCAGCTCGGCCGCCAGGGCACGCACCCCGGGCACCCCGCCATGCTCAGCGGCGGTGACGAACGCCGCGCCGACGATCACCCCGTCGGCGAAGGACGCGATCTCGGCAGCCTGGTCGGCGGAGCGCACACCCAGGCCCACACCGATCGGCAGCGTGGTGTGCGGGCGGCAACGCGCCACGATCCGGGGTGCAGTGACGGCCACGGTGTCGCGGGCGCCGGTGACCCCCATGACCGAGGTGGCGTAGAGGAAACCGCTGCTCACCGCCGCGGTGGCCGCGATCCGCTCGGACGTGGACGAGGGCGCCACCAGGAAGATCCGGTCCAGCCCGTGCGCCGTGGACGCGTCGAGCCACTCGCCGGCCTCGTCGGGGATGAGATCCGGGGTGATCACCCCGAGACCACCCGCGGCCGCGAGATCCCGGGCGAACGCGTCGACGCCGTAGCGGAGAACGGGGTTGTAGTAGGTCATGACCACCGCCGAGCCACCGGCCGCGCGCACCCGCTCGACGACCGACAGCACGTCGCGCAGCCGGGTGCCGTTGCGCAGCGCGATCTCCGCGGCGGCCTGGATGGTGGGGCCGTCCAGCACCGGGTCGGAGTAGGGAATCCCGACCTCCACCAGGTCACACCCACCCTCGACCATCGCGTTCAGCAGATTCCCCGAGTCGTCGACGGTCGGGTATCCCGCGGGCAGGTAGCCGATCAGCGCCCCGCGACCCTGGGCCCGGCAGCGCTCGAACACCTCCGCCACGCGCGTGATCATTGGCTCGACGTGTGCCGCGGCCACGTCCGGCCGGATCCGCGCCGAAGCGGTGACCTGACCATGTCGGTCACCGGGCGCCACCTGTCGTTCATCGGGCGACACCTCCGGTATCACCCACGCGCGATGCCCCGGTCCGATCCTCGGGAACGGGTCCGGCTGAGCCCTCGGCGATCGCGGTGCCGTCGGCGTCCTGCGCGCTCTGCCCCTCGGCGATCATGCCGAACCGCCTGGCCGCCGTGTCCACGTCCTTGTCCCCGCGCCCGGAGAGGTTGACCAGGACGATCCCGGACGGCCCGAGCTCGCGCCCCAACCGTAACGCCCCGGCGATCGCGTGCGCCGACTCGATCGCCGGGATGATCCCCTCGGTGCGGCACAGCAGCGCGAACGCGTCCATCGCCTCGGCGTCGGTGATCGGCTGGTACTCCGCCCGTCCGATGTCCTTGAGCAACGCGTGCTCCGGGCCGACGCCGGGGTAGTCCAGCCCCGCGGAGATCGAGTACGACTCGCAGGTCTGGCCGTCGTCGTCCTGGAGCAGGTAGGACATCGCCCCGTGCAGGGCGCCCGGGGAGCCGGCGGTGAGGGTGGCACCGTGGCGCCCGGTCTCCACCCCGTCACCCCCGGGCTCGAAACCGACGAGCCGGACGCCCGGATCGTCGAGGAAGGCGTGGAAGATCCCGATCGCGTTCGATCCGCCGCCGACGCAGGCTGCCACCGCGTCGGGCAGCCGCCCGGTGCGCTCCAGCACCTGCTCGCGGGCCTCCAACCCGATGATCCGGTGGAAGTCACGGACCAGCACTGGGAACGGGTGCGGCCCGGCGACCGTGCCGAGCAGGTAGTGGGTGTCCTCGACGTTGGTGACCCAGTCGCGCAGGGCCTCGTTGATCGCGTCCTTGAGCGTGCGCGAGCCGGTGGTCACCGGCACGACGCGGGCCCCCAGCAGGCGCATGCGGGCGACGTTGAGTGCCTGGCGGGCGGTGTCGACCTCGCCCATGTAGACGACGCATTCCAGGCCGAGCAACGCGCACGCGGTGGCGGTGGCGACGCCGTGCTGGCCGGCGCCGGTCTCCGCGATCACCCGCGACTTGCCCATCCGCTTGGTGAGCAGAGCCTGACCCAACACATTGTTGATCTTGTGGGAACCGGTGTGGTTGAGGTCCTCGCGCTTGAGCAGGATGCGCGCCCCGCCCGCGTGCTCGCCGAGCTTGGGCGCGTCGGTGAGCGGCGAGGGGCGGCCGGAGTAATCGCGGTGCAACCGGTCGAGCTCGTCGAGGAACACGCGGTCGGTGCGCGCCCTCTCGTACACGACCGTCAGCTCGTCGAGCGCCGCGATCAGCGCTTCCGGGACGAAACGCCCCCCGTAGCGGCCGAAGTGGCCACGCTCGTCGGGCTCGTGACCGGACGGTGTCGCGATACCGTCGCTCGCCTGGACCCGCGGTGTCGAATGGTCAGCTCGCATGCTCACGCTGTCTCGATCGTTCCCTCGCATGCTCACTCACCGCACCATTCTCGAACACGACGGGTGGAAGCCGGCGGCCACCAGCTTGCGCACCGCCGTCCGGGGGTCGCCACTGGTCACCAATCCTTCGCCGACGAGCACCGCGTCGGCGCCCCACCCGGCGTAGGTGAGCAGGTCGCCGGGGCCGCGGACGCCCGACTCGGCCACCCTCAGCACGTCGTTGGGCAGGCCGGGCGCGATCTGGCCGAAGAGCGACCGGTTGACCTCGAGGGTGTGCAGGTTGCGCGCATTGACCCCGATCACCCGGGCGCCCGCCTCCAGGGCACGGTCGGCCTCTTCCTCGGTGTGCACCTCGACCAGCGCGGTCATCCCGAGCGACTCCACGCGGTCGAGCAGCGCATCCAGGACGTTCTGCTCGAGCGCGGCGACGATGAGCAGCACCAGATCGGCACCGTAGGCGCGGGACTCGTGCACCTGGTAGGGGCTGACCACGAAATCCTTGCGCAGAACCGGGATGTCCACTGCGGCGCGGACCGCGACCAGGTCGGCGAGCGAGCCACCGAATCGCCGACCCTCGGTGAGCACGCTGATCACCCGCGCGCCGCCCTCGGCGTAGGACGCGGCCAGGTCGGCGGGATCGGCGATCGCAGCCAGATCGCCCTTGGTCGGGCTGCGGCGCTTGACCTCGGCGATCACCCCGATGCCCGCGGGCCGGAGCGCCGCCAGCACGTCACGCGGCGGAGCGGCCGCGGCGGAGCGCCGCTTGACCTCGGCGAAATCCACCTCGGCCTCGCGGAGCGCGAGGTCGGCCCGGACACCCTCCACGATGGACTCGAGGACACTGCCGTCGTACTCGCCCACGGTGGTCCCCCTTTTGGCTCGGACGCCCCGGTGAAGGCGGCTTGGCCCACCAGAGGGCCCCGGCCATGCTAGACAGACCCGATCAGGGCCTCGCGGCCAGGACGTCGTACCCATGCCCCGGCGACAACGATCGACCCCGGATCTCGATCGGGACGGGGTGTGATCACCACATTCCGGCGACCCGCTTCCCGAGCGCCTCGCTACCTCTCGGTGGGGTCGCGGCCGGCGTCGAGGTCGTCCCAGGCCGCCCGGGCCGGGTCCGTCGCGGCGGGACGGGAACCTCTGACAGCGTACCGGACGCCGAAACGCGGCAGGTCCCGCTCGGCGAGCAACAGACCCGAAGCCGCAGCCAGCAGCAGAGCCACCCCCAATCCTGCGAGAAGGGGCGCCGGCGTCGCGGTGATGTCCCCCGGCGGTGCGGTCGCACTGGCCGGGGCGCCGGGCAGGGCCGCGATCTCGACGCCGGACGGCGGCGTCAGCACCCGGCCGACCACCACCAGCCCGACCCACCCCCCGGCAGCGGTGAGCAGCACACCGAGCAGGCGCCGCGCCGGTCCGGCGAGTGCGAGGGCGGCGGCCACTCCCGCCACCGCGAGCAGCGCCACGCCGCCCAACGCCGGTTCCAGGTCGGCTCCCGAGGCCACCACCGGCACCGGACCGCGCC
>JBOHEO010000180.1:0-11554 GCA_050701055.1 Pseudonocardia sp.
CCGGGGCGGGGGCGGCCATCCGGCGCCGCGACACCCGCCGTAGCCCGACCAGGCGGGGCAGCATCTCCGGCAGGATGAGTCCGAAGAACGGCCATGCGCCCTGGTTGGCCGGCTCCTCCTGCACCCAGCGGATGTCCTCGGCGTTCGGGTAGCGCTCCAGCACCGCGGCGAGCTGCCGGTCGGGCACGGGATAGAGCTGTTCGAGGCGGACGATCGCAGTGTCGTCGAGGGCCTTCTTCTCCCGGGCGGCGGCGAGCTCGTAGTAGATCTTGCCGCCGCAGAGGAGGAGTTTTCGGACCTCAGCCGCGGGCCCGTCGCTCTCGCGGTGCCGCGGGTCGTCGATGACCGATCGGAACCGGCCGCCGGTGAAGTCCGAGAGCGGGCTGGTGACCGCCTTGTTCCGGAGTAGCGACTTGGGGGTGAACACGACCAGCGGTCGGCTGATTCCGTCGAGGGCGTGGCGGCGCAGGAGGTGGAAGTAGTTCGCCGGCTCGCTCGGCAGTGCCACCGTCATCGAGCCCTCGGCGCACAGCTGCAGGAAGCGCTCGATACGACCCGAGCTGTGGTCCGGGCCCTGGCCCTCGAGTCCGTGCGGCAGCAGCAGCACGACGTCGGAGGTCTGTCCCCACTTGGCCTCGCCGGACGAGATGAACTCGTCGATGATCGACTGGGCACCGTTGACGAAGTCGCCGAACTGGGCCTCCCACGCCACGAACGCACTGGGGTTGGCCACCGAGTAGCCGTACTCGAAGCCCACCGCGGCGAACTCCGAGAGTGCGGAGTCATACGGCAGGAACCGCTCCTGGTCCTCGGAGAGGTTGCGCAGCGGGTAGTACTCCTCGCCGGTCTTCCGGTCGATCACCACCGAGTGTCGCTGGACGAAGGTGCCGCGCCGGGTGTCCTGGCCCGACAGCCGCACGAACTTGCCGTCCATCACCAGCGTGCCCAACGCGAGCAGCTCGCCGAAGGCCCAGTCGACCCCGCCTTCGCGCGACATCTGCAGCCGTCGCTCCAACACCGGCTTGACCCGCGGGTGCACGGTGAACCCCTCGGGCAGCTTGACGTGGGCGTCGCCGATCCGGTGGATCGCCGCCAGCGACACCGACGTGTCGAGATCGCTGGGCACCGACTGCTCCTCCTCGACCGAAGGGCTCGGTGCCGCGGGTGTGCGCTCCAGCTCTCGGACCTCGTTGAACACGTGCTCGAGCTGGTTGGAGAAGTCGCGCAGCGCGTGCTCGGCCTCCTCCATCGAGATGTCGCCCCGCCCGATCAGCGACTCGGTGTAGATCTTGCGGACGCTGCGTTTGGCGTCGATCACGTCGTACATCGCGGGTTGGGTCATTGAGGGGTCGTCGCCCTCGTTGTGGCCGCGGCGGCGGTAGCAGATCATGTCGATCACGACGTCGTTGTGCCAGCGCTGGCGATATTCCACCGCCAGCTTGGCCACCCACACGCAGGCCTCGGGGTCGTCGCCGTTGACGTGGAACACCGGGGCGCCGATCATCTTCGCCACATCGGTGCAGTACTGCGACGAGCGCGCGTGCTCGGGAGCGGTGGTGAACCCGACCTGGTTGTTGATCACCACGTGCACGGTGCCGCCGGTGCGGTAGCCGCGCAGCAGCGCGAGGTTCAGCGTCTCGGCCACCACGCCCTGCCCGGCGAACGCGGCGTCGCCGTGCAACAGCAGGGGCAGCACGGTGAAGCCGCCCTCGCCCTTGTCCAGTCGGTCCTGCTTCGCCCGGACGATGCCTTCGAGCACCGGGTCGACGGCCTCCAGGTGCGAGGGGTTGGACGCCAGCGACACGACGGTCTCGCCGTCGCCGAACATCCGGAAGTACTTGCCCTCCGCACCGAGGTGGTACTTGACATCGCCGGAGCCGTGGGCCTGGCCGGGATCGAGGTTGCCCTCGAACTCGCGGAAGATCTGGCTGATCGGCTTGCCGACGATGTTGGCCAGCACGTTGAGCCGGCCGCGGTGCGGCATGCCGATGACGACCTCGTCGAGCTCGTGCTCGGCGGCCTTGTCGAGCGCGGCGTCGAGCAGCGGGATCACGGTCTCGCCACCTTCGAGGGAGAACCGCTTCTGCCCGACGTACTTGGTCTGCAGGAAGGTTTCGAAGGCCTCGGCCGCGTTGAGCTTGGAGAGCACATACTTCTGCTCCGGGTTGCTCGGCTTCTGGTGCGGCACCTCGATGCGTTCCTGGAGCCAGGCGCGCTGGTTGGGGTCGGCGATGTGCATGTACTCGACACCGATGGTGCGGCAGTAGGAGTTGCGCAGCAGGCCCAGCACGTCGCGCAGCTTCATCCGCTCCTGCCCGCCGAAACCGCCGCAGGCGAACTCGCGGTCGAGGTCCCACAGGGTGAGGCCGTGGGACAGGACGTCGAGGTCGGGGTGGCGGCGCTGGCGGTAGTTCAGGGGGTCGGTGTCGGCCATCAGATGCCCGCGGGTGCGGTAGGCGTCGATGAGTTCGATCACCCGCGCGGTCTTGTCGACCGCACCCTCGGGGATGTCCTGCACCCAGCGGACCGGTTCGTAGGGCACGCGCAGCGAGCGGAAGATGTCGTCGTAGAAGCCGTCCTCGCCGAGTAGCAACGCGTGTACCCGGCGCAGGAACTCGCCCGACTCCGCACCCTGGATGATGCGGTGGTCGTAGGTGGACGTCAGAGTGATGATCTTGCTGATGCCGATCTCGGCGAGGCGTTCGTCGCTGGCGCCCTGGAACGCCGCCGGGTACTCCATCGCACCGACACCGATGATCGTGCCCTGGCCCGGCATGAGTCGCGGCACGCTGTGGTTGGTGCCCAGGGTGCCCGGGTTGGTGAGGCTGATCGTGGTGCCGGAGAAGTCCTCGGCCGCAAGTGCGCCGGATCGGGCCTTGCGCACGATGTCCTCATACGCCGACCAGAACTGCGCGAAGCTCATCGCCTCGCAGTCCTTGATCGACACGACGACGAGGGTGCGCTGGCCGTTGCGTCCCGGCAGGTCGATGGCGAGCCCGAGGTTGACGTGGTCGGGCTGTACGACGGTCGGTCTGTCGTCAGCGTCCATGAAGTGGCGGTTCATCACCGGCAGGTTGATGAGGGCCTGGACGACGGCGAAACCGATGAGGTGGGTGAAGGAGATCTTGCCGCCGCGGGTGCGTTTGAGCTGGTTGTTGATCACGACTCGGTTGTCGGCGAGGAGCTTGGCCGGGACCGAGCGCACGCTGGTGGCGGTGGGTACGGCCAGCGAGGCGTGCATGTTCGTGACCACGGTGGATGCGGCGCCGCGCAGTGCGGTGGTGGCGCCGTCGCTGCCGGTGACGACCGGCTTCGCGGCCTGTGAGGTGGACCCCGCGGGGGGTTTGCCGGTGGCTGCGATCTGCGCCTCGGCGCTGCTGGCCAGGTCCTGCCTGGTCTTCGGCACGGCACCGTTGTCGGTGGCGGGGGTGCTGGACCGGCGGTCGGCGATGCGCTTGCGCTCGGTGGGGTGGGCCGGTTCGGTGCTCGGGGTCGGGGTCGGGGTCGGGGTCGGGGCCGGGCTCGGGCTTGGGGCCGGCTCAGCGGAGGTCGGTTGGGCGGAGGTCTCGGTGGCGCTGCTCCGGGTGCTCCCGCGCCCGCCGCCCCAGTCCGTCCCCTTGCGGTCCTCGACGTCCGCCGGGCGGTAGTCGGCGAAGAACTCGTGCCAGGCCGGGTCGACCGTGTTCGGGTCTTCGAGGAAGCGCTGGTACATCTCCTCGACGAGCCACTCGTTCGGACCGAACTGGCTCGCTGGACTCGAGGTACTGCTGCTGGACACGCTGGGACCACCTTGATCGGATTGCTGTCATCGCAGAGGACTTCATGCCAGGTTAGTCCCCGCCCCTGGTTCGGGACATCGTGCTGGAGGAGACGCCACACCTCGCTGTGCGACATGATCTCGACGAGAATCCGACCCCGGAAGGAGCGCACCTCAGCCGCCATCGCTGCCCCGTTCGATGCCGAGAGCGCCGGGTAGCGCCGATGCCGGCACCTCGTAGGCTCATAGGTGCGGATGGATGTCCATCGCGGGCTGGGGGCCTTCTCGATAAAGTCGTCAGGCTCCCGACGGTCAGGTCGGACGAACATCCTGCCGCGGCATCCCGCCGGGGTTGCAGTTGCACACTCAGCGTGAACTTAGCGGAGACGATCTTCATCAATCCGCACGTCGACCCCTCTCTTAATCGTCATTTAACGTGGCACACGGTTAAAAAATGGCCTCTAGGCCACGATCGATGTGTCAGGTGAGGCGGGCCGCGTTACACTCGGACGATTCGGCAACGGGAGTCTTCGATGGTTCGCAGTGCGCTGGGGCACGGTGTCACGGCCATGCTGGAAGGCGCCGGCAACCGGTTGTGGGGTTTCCCGCCGCGTCTGATGGCGCCCATCGTCGGGCAGCTCGGTCCTCTCCGAGCGCTGTGGTGGTTCGTCTGGAACATGCCGCGCTACGAGCGCACCCTCAAGTCCTTCGGTGGGGTGCGCACGCACCTGCTCTGCGTAACGATCTCGTTGATCAATGGCTGCCCGTACTGCACCTTCGGACATGCCTACGCGCTCGAGCTGGCCTACCTGCGCGACCATGGCCGGCTGTTCCCGCTCGGCGAGCACGCGATCGGGTCGTTGCTCGGCCTGACGCCCGCCATGATTCGGCACCGCCTGGTCACTGCCATGAAGCTCGCCGGGCTGCACGTCGAGGTGCGGTGGCTGGACCGCACCATCATGCTGGCTCTCGCGGAGGACCAACGACCCACCGACCGCGACGACGTGCGCATCGCTCATCTGGTGCGCATGTTCGGCGTGCTCAACTCGGTGGGTATCGCCAGCAGGCCCGCTCCGGACGAGGCCCACGATCCGCTCAACAAGGACAGCGACCTCAAGCTGCGCTATGCCAATTTACGAGCCGCCGCAAGGTAAATAGTTCTACATCAGTATGCGGTGCGGTGGGCACCGCGACAGGAGGGTGCGCGGATGGCCAGAAGGGGGCTCGACAGGTTCGCCATCGCAGTGCTCGAAGGCATCCCCAAGCACCTGTGGGGTTTCCCCCCGCGGTTGATGCCGATGATCGTCGAACGGCTCGGCCCGGTCCGGGCGGTCAGCTGGTTCCTGTGGAACATCCCACGGTACGAGCGCACGCTGAAGGCGTTCGGTGGGCTGCGTACCCACCTGCTCAGCACCACCATCTCGTTGATCAACGGATGCCGGTACTGCACGTTCGGCCACGCCTATGCGCTGGAGCTGATCTACCTGCGGGACCGCGGCACGATGTTGCCCCTGGATGAGCACGCTATCACCGAGCTGTGCGACGTGGGGTGCGACGAGATGCGGCGGCGCCTGGCCGAAGCGCTCCAGCAGGCCGACCTGGACGCCGAGGTGCCGTGGATCGACCGCCTTATCGCGCTGGCCACCGACGCGCGAAAGCCAGCGGATCGCGACGACGCCCGCATCGTGCACCTCATCCGCATGTTCGGCGTGCTGAATGCCTGCGGGATCGTCGGCGACGTCAACCCGGACCAGGCGCACGATCCGCTCAACAAGGACGACGCTCTCAAGAAGCGCTACGCGAAACTTCGCGCGGAGTCCGACGATGAGGCGACTGCTGGCTCGTGACGCTGAGTGGAAGAATCCAGCCTGCCACTCCGGCCGATGGCGGGCCGATCATGGCGTTTGCAGCGCGTTATCGAGGAGGTCCACCCAGGTGACCACGACTATCTCCACCCCTAAGGGGCTACGAGGACCACGTTTGCTGCCCGCTCTGGTGCGCGACCCGGTCGACGCCTGCACCCGAGCCGCGCTCGCGCACGGCGGGCTGGCGCGGCTGCGCATCGGACCGGTCCAGGTGTACGTCGTCAGCCATCCTGACTTCATCCGTCGGGTGCTGGTGACCAACGCCGGCAACTACACCAAGGGCCGCATCATGGACGGCATCCGGGTGGCTCTCGGCAGCGGGTTGTTCACCGCCGACGGTGTCCTGTGGAGGCGGCAGCGGCGATTGATGCAGCCGGCGTTCGCCCACACGCAGCGTGACCAGGTCGCCGCGGTGACCGTTGCGGTCTGGCAGCGGCGCATGGCGGGTTGGGAGACCAGCCGCCCGATCGACCTGCTCGCAGAGCTCATGAGCCTCAACGTCGAGATCATCCTGGAGGTGCTGTTCAGCACCAGCATCGGACCGGCGAAGACCCGGCGGCTGGTAGATCTGTCGGACGCGGTGTTCGCTGGAATGGCCAAGCAGCTGCCGGCGTTCCTGCTACCCGCATGGGTGCCTGTGCCGGGTCGCACCGCCTACCGTCAGGCGGTGGCCGACCTGGGTGAGGAGATCTACGCGATCATCAACGACCGCCGGGCCCGAGGCCCGCGCGGTGACCTGCTCGACAGCTTGCTGGACGCGCGCGACCCCGACTCCGGGGAAACGATGAGCGTCGAGCAGATCCGCGATGAGATCTGCACCCTGTTCATGGCTGGATACGAGTCCACGGCCACCAGCCTGACGTGGACCAGTTACCTGCTCCTCTCCCGCCACTCCCACGCGCTGAGCACCCTGCGTGCGGAGGTCGACCAGGTGCTCGGCGGGCGGGTGCCGGCCGTGCGCGACCTGGATCAGCTGCCCTATTTAGGGCAGGTGCTGGCCGAGGGACTGCGGCTGTACCCGGCGTTCCCGATGTACTTCCGGTCGGCGGTCGAGGCCGACCAGCTCGGCGAGCGCACGATTCCCGCCGGCGCGCAGCTGATCATTTCCCCGTACGCGACCCACCGCGACCCGGACTACTGGCCCAACCCGGAGGAGTTCGACCCCGGCCGGTTCTCCCCGCAGGCCGATGGCGGCTCGCGGCGCGCGGCCTACTACCCGTTCGGCTTGGGACAGCGGCGCTGTATTGGTGAGCCGATGGCACTGACCATCGCCCTGCTCAGCCTTTCCGCCCTCGTGCAGCGGTTCGACCTGAGGCTGGCCACCGATCGCCCGCCCCGTGGCCGCTACGCCATGACCTACCAGCCCCGAGACGGGCTGCCGGTCTACGTGACCCCCAGGAGCAAGCCCGCAGGGTGAGGCTCTGCGCCGTCAGATCCGGCTGGCCGTCAGATCCGGCTGGCCGGCCAGGTCCGGCTGGCCGGCCAGGTGCCTGGTGGAGCGGAACGTGGCGGTATGCCCAGGCGGGTGGCCCGGTGACGTAGGCTCTGGAGGCGAGAAGCCCCCGCGGCGCTGGGGACGTCCGGGGTCGCGGACCGCGAGTGAGGTGTCTCGACGTGAGTGATGGTAGCGACGGCACCATCGGCAGTCGGCTCGTCCGGCTGCGCGGCACCCACATGACCCAGATCGGACTCGCTGCGGCAGCGGGTGTTTCAGTCGATCTCATTCACAAGTTGGAGCAGGGTGTTCGGCACTCGGTGTCGATCCCGAGTTTGCAACGGCTCGCTCGCGCTCTGGACGTGGAGGTGAGCGCGCTGCTGACCGACCCGCCGAAGCGGCTCGAATCTCCCAGTGAGCACGCCGGAGTGATCGCGACCAGGCGCGTCCTGACCTCGGTTGACGATCTGTTTCCCTCCGACGTACCGGAGACCGACGTCGGGGTGGGGGAGGTGCAGCGCGCGGTCACCCATGCGTGGGGCGCCTACTGGGCGGGTCGCTACCAGCATCTGACGAAGCTGCTGCCGCAGGAGATCACCCGAGCGCGGTCGCTGGTGGCCCACGCGCCCACGGATGACCGCGGTGTGGCCCGGCACGCTGCCGCACAGCTCCTGCAGCTCGCCGCGTGCACGATGACGCACTGTGACCACGCCGACGCGGCGCACATCGCAGTACGGGAAAGTATGCAGTATGCGCTGGCCGGGCCTGACCCGTTGCTGCCGGCGGCACTGCACACCACGATGGCGTGGGTGCTGCTCAACCAGGGCCGCTACGACGAGTCCCGCAGGGTCGCCATGGCCGCCGCCTCGACGATCCAGCCTGGCGGCAGTTCGCCGTTGCCGCAGTGGACGTTGTACGGGTCGGCGCTGATCACGGCGGCCACCGCGAACGCTCGGTACGGCGACCGCGCCGAGGCCACTTCCCTGCTCGCCGAGGCCCGGGTCGCCGCGACCCGAACCGGCGCGCGGAACGACTACGAGGCGGCATTCGGGCCCGATCAGGTGCTGATGCAGACCGTGGACGTGGACGTCGTCACCGAGCACTACGGGGCGGCGCTCACCGTGGCCCGCCGGATGCCCCGCGACACGGTGCTGCCGGTGGCGGCGCGGGCTCGGCACCTGTCCGACATCGCCGTGTCCCAGATCCGGACCGACGCGGATGACCACGCGTTGGCCACCCTGCTCGCGATGGAGAGGCTGGCTCCGGACTGGATGCGTTTCCAGGCGCACCCCCGCCAGATCGTTGCGGAGTTGCGGGAGCGGTCGGTCGCGCCTGAGCTGCGGGAGCTGGCGGAGCGGGTCGGGCTGACAGGTTGACATCCGTCTGATCGGGTGAATCAGTGGGACGTGGTGTCCTACTCGGACACCACGTCCCACTGCTGAGGCGCGCAATCCCGCCACCGTGTTCGCATGGCAGTAGTTCTCCGGGACAGCGAGTCCGTGTTCCTCGCCACGCAGCCGGGCGGTGGTGCGTGGTGAGGCGGCGTCCGAACTGCGACCGCGTCGAGTGGGTGTGGATATGGCGGTACTGGCGAGCACGGTGGGAGGTCTCCAAGAACACCATGGTGCGCAGGATGCGCGGTCAGCGACGCGGCCGGTCGGTTCGGTCGGCGTGCCGCGCGGAGCCATCGCAGCCGAGGCGCTCTCGCTAGGAGATCCACTCCTTCACCTGGGCGAGAGTCTTCGGGGCGTCGGGGCTGATCGGGTTGACGTGGAGGTGGGTCACGCCGGCCTCGCGCAAGGTGGCGATGCGTTCCTGGACAAAGCTCGGTGGCCCGATCAGGGTGACCTTCTCGATGAAGTCGTCGGGCAATGCGGCGGCGGCCTCTTCCTTTCGGCCGTCGAGGTAGAGGTCCTGGACGAGTTTCGCCTCGTCGGGGTAGCCCTGGCGGGCGAAGACGGTGTTGTAGAAGTTGCGCCCGCGCGCGCCCATGCCGCCGATGTAGAGCGCGTACATCGCGCGCGCCTGTTGCCGGGCAGGGGTGTACATCTCCTCGTCGAGGGCCAGGATCCCGCCGCCGGTGATCTGGAGTTGGCCGAGTTCCGGTGAGCGTTTGGCGAGACCGGCGTCCAGCGCGGACCCGAACACTTCACGGATCTTTTCCGGCGTGATGACGTGTGGCAGCCAGCCGTTCGCGAGTTCGGCGGTCATCTCGACGTTCTTGTCACCGAGTGCGGCCACCCAGATCGGGATGTTGGCGCGTTTCGGGTGGTTGATCAGCTTGAGTGGCTTGCCCAGTCCGGTGCCCTGGCCCTCGGGTAGCGGGATCGGATAGAGGCCGTTGTTGGTCAGCCGCTCGCGGCGCCAGACCGTGCGGCAGATCTCGATGATCTCCCGGGTGCGGGCGACCGGCTTGTCGTAAGGCACCCCGTGGAAACCCTCGATGACCTGTGGCCCCGACGCGCCGAGCCCGAGGATCGCCCGCCCGCCGGAGAGCGCGTCGAGCCCGGCGGCGGTCATCGCGGTGAGCGTGGGGGTGCGGCTGTAGATCGGCAGGATGCCCGAGCCGATCTGGACCCGTTCGGTGCGCGCCGCGAGATAACCCATGAGCGAGACGGCGTCGTAGCTGTAGGCCTCGGCGACCCACACCACATCCAGACCGGCCTGTTCCAGGGCGACCACTGCCTCGGCGTTGCGGATCGGGTCGTCGCCGTACTGGAGTTGGGTGGACAGCTGCATCTGGAGTACCTAACGCAGGGGCTACCGGCGAGTCAAGTACCGCCGATGATCACCGCCGACGTGCCTCCAGTCTGGTCGGCGCACGACTGACGGCGCGTTCGCGACGATCACGTCTTGGTGCAGCGCCGCAGATGTCTTTCGGGGGTGTGGAGCACGTCGGCAGTCTCGTCCAAGCTCAAGATCACTGACAACTTGGCGCATTCTCCGGCCAGTTCTGGCCGGGATCGCGCCGAACCGGTGACGCTTCTATAGATGTCAAGGGGGTGTCGGGGCTTTCCTCCTCTTGATGGCGAGTCGGTCGTGGTGGCACTCGGATGGTCACATGCGGAGCCTGCGGTGTTCAGCGACCCGGCAGGTTGGGGAGCAGTAGCGGCGGGGTTGGTCGCGGCGTCGCGGCGGGATGTGGAAGGTGTGGCGGCACAGCCAGCGCTCGCAGCGTTGGACGGTGCTGCCGGGGTGGTCGGGGCAGGGGTCGGGCGGCCGGGTGGGGCTGTAACGATATTCGCTGTGCTCGCTCATCACGCGGTCTCGGTGGCGGTGCTCACGGCGGCGGGGGTCATCGCGGCGTTGAGGGTGCGGTAGAGCTGGCGGGTGATGTAGCGCTTGAGGCAGCGCCGGATCTCCGTGAGGCTTTTGCCTTGGGCGGTGCGCTTCTTGACGTAGGCCGCGGTGTCGGGGCAGCACCGCATCCGGGTGACGGTGATGGTGTGGATCGCCCGGTTCAGCGCGTGGTCCCCGCCTCGGTTGAGCCGGTGGCGCACGGTGCGCCCGCTGTTGGCCTCCAGCGGGTTGACCCCGCCCAGGGCGGCGAACGCGGCGTCGTTGCGGCAGCGGCCGGGGTGGGAGAACGACACGATGGCCTGCGCGGCGCTGACCGGGCCGACACCGCGGCGCTTGGTCAGGCCGGGGGCGAGGTCGTTGACGATGACGTGCAGCTGGGCCCGGTTGGTCGTGAGCGCCCGGGCGCCCTCGCGCACGGCGAGGGTGAGGCGGCGGATCTCGGCGTGTCGCACGGCCTGTTCCCGACTGGCCTCGCGCGGCGGGCGGCGCCGGGTCAGGGCGGCGAGGGTGGTGTCGGTGAGCGCGCCGCGGGCCAGGGTGCGGTCGGTGTCGTCCCCGCCCAGTAGCAGCGCGCGCAGCCGGTTGGTCTGCGCGGTGCCCGCGGTGGTCAGTTCCTGGCGGGCGCCGAGCAGGATCCGCAGCGCCTCACGGTCCCCGTCCGCGCGTGGGGTGGGCAGCGCCTCGGCGTCCAGGCGCAACGCGGCCAGCACGGCCAGGTGCGCGTCGATCGGGTCGGACGTGCCCTTCCCGCGGCGGGCCTTGCGGTTGGGCTGGGCGCACTCCACGACCATCAGTCCGGCGGCGGCGGCCGCGCGGGCCAGCCCGCCCCCGTAGCTGCGGGTGCCCTCGATCGACACCGCCAGCCGCGGCCCGGGGGCGTGGTCGAAGATCCAGGCCAGCAGCTCGGCAAAGCCGGTGTTGTCGTTGCTGATCTGGCAGGTGGCGATCACGGCCCCGCCCGGGCTCGCGATCTCCACCTCATGGGTGTCTCGGTGGGTGTCGACACCTACCACGGCATCAACAATCTCTGCCACCATGGGCACGGCCTGCTGTCCTTCCGAGGAGCGGGTCATCGGTCGGCACCGGCCTGGATGGAGTCGCCAAGTGGCACATCTGTGACGGGTCACGCCCGAGGGCGGACAGGCTTCTGATCAGGCCAACCTGGAGAGCCAGGCCGGTGCTGGCAACCACGACGGA
>JBOHEO010000181.1:0-11293 GCA_050701055.1 Pseudonocardia sp.
GAGCTGAGCCGCGACGAGGCCGAGTGCCGGATCGGGAAGCGGCGCCGCGGCCCGCAGGGTGGCGACGGCGCCGAGCAGCGCGGGCAGCGGCGGGAGCCCCGACTCGATCGGCCCGATGGCCCGGCCGGCTGCACCGCGATGCAGGTCGACGAGCGGGATTCGCAGGCCGCGCACCGCGGCGGCGGGAACCCCCAGGAGCCCCGGCGCGATCCCGGGATGGAACCGGATCCCGGCGATCATCGTGCCGGGGCGCTGCCGGGGGAGGAACGCGGTGGAGTCGGGCCCCGCGATGAGCACGGTGGTGCCGTCCCAGTACACGTCCATGCACCCGTCAGGCAGCACCCGCTGCCCGGCCACGGCCCGCGCCTGCCACCCACACTCAACGAGATCGGCCATCGACGCCGACATCGAGTACTCGCGATAGCCCACTGCGCCACGGTAGCCCCGAGCCAGCCCGCAACGAACGGCACCTTCGTCCAGACCTAGCGGACGAAGGTGCCGTTCGTTGCCATGTGCGGGTTCAGGAACGGCGATGTCGACACCGAAGTCGCTACGGTTGATCGTGGGGGGCGAGAAGTCCGCGCGGGTCACGCCCTTGGTCGCCATCCATGGTGGTTGAGCATTCATCTAGAATGAGGCCAACACGGTGGACGCTCAATCACTCCTGGAGGTGGCGTGGATAACATGCGTTGGCTGGACGCTGACGAACAACGCACCTGGCGCAGCTTCCTGGCCGCGGGTCGGCTCCTCTTCGACCGGCTGGACCGCCAGCTCCAGCACGACGCCGGCCTCCCGCACGCCTACTACGAGATCCTTGTGCGGCTCTCCGAGGCGCCCGGCAGAACGCTGCGGATGAGCCGGCTCGCGTCGTCATCACTGTCCTCGCGCAGTCGCCTGTCCCATGCGGTCGCCCGACTCGAAGAATCCGGCTGGGTACGGCGGCGAGCGTGCCCGACCGACCGCCGAGGGGCCTATGCCGAGCTCACCGAGGAGGGCCTGGCCCGGCTCGAGTCGGCCGCGCCAGGTCATGTCGAGGCGGTGCGGACCCACCTGTTCGACCAGCTCACCGTCGAGCAGCAAGCGGCGTTGCGGGAGATCAGCGACGCGCTGGTGGCGCACCTCGCCGACGCGCCGGCCCGGTCCGTGGACGGGACCAGGCAGCTCTGACAGCAGCCCTACGTTCCTGTTTCACGCGCGCGGGAGCGTTAGGCTCCGGTCATGAGATCGCGCACCGAGGTCAGGACGTGACGGCCCGCCGGATCATGGGCACCGAGGTCGAGTACGGCATCTCCGTCCCCGGCGACCCCACAGCCAACCCGGTGATCACCTCCACGCAGGTGGTGCTGGCCTACGCAGCGGCCGCCGAGATCCCCCGGGCCCGGCGCGCCCGCTGGGACTACGAGGTGGAGTCGCCGCTGCGCGATGCCCGCGGGTTCGACCTGTCCTCGCCCACGATGCACGCCCCGAGCGACTCCGAGCTCGACGACCTCGGCGCCGCCAACGTCATCCTCACCAACGGCGCCCGGCTCTACGTCGACCACGCGCACCCGGAGTTCTCCACCCCCGAGGTCACCACCCCCCGCGACATCGTCGTGTGGGACAAGGCGGGGGAGCGGGTGATGGAGGAGGCCGCGATCCGCTCGGCCACCGTCCCCGGCGCGCCGCGCATCCAGCTGTACAAGAACAACGTCGACGGCAAGGGCGCCAGCTACGGCAGCCACGAGAACTACCTGATGGCCCGCCAGACCACCTTCCCCGCGATCGTGGCCGGGCTCATCCCGTTCTTCGTCACCCGCCAGGTCATCTGCGGCGCGGGCCGGGTCGGGATCGGTGTGTCGGGCGACGAGGCGGGCTACCAGCTGGCTCAGCGTTCGGACTACATCGAGGTCGAGGTGGGGTTGGAGACCACCCTCAAGCGCGGCATCATCAACACCCGCGACGAACCACATGCCGACGCCGACAAGTACCGCCGGCTGCACATCATCATCGGCGACGCCAACCTCAGCGAGTACGCCACCCTGCTCAAAGTGGGCACCGCCGCGCTGGTGCTGGACATGATCGAGGCCGGAGTCCGGTTCGACGAGCTGCGCCTGGCCGAGCCGGTCCGGTCGGTGCACCGGATCAGCCACGACCCCACGCTCACGACCACCGTCGAGCTCGCCGACGGCCGGAGCTTTACCGGGCTCGACGTCCAGCGGGCCTACTTCGACAAGGCGCTCGCCCACGTCGAGTCGACCCAGGGCGCCGATGTCGACGACGCCACCGCCGAGGTGCTCGCCCTGTGGGGCGAGGTTCTCGACGCGCTGGCCCGCGACCCGATGGAATGCGCGGACCGGCTCGACTGGCCGGCCAAGCTGCGCCTGCTGGAGGGCTATCGCGAGCGCGACGGCCTCACCTGGAGCTCGCCCCGGCTCCAGCTCGTGGATCTGCAGTACGCCGACGTCCGGATGACCAAGGGGCTGTACAACCGGCTGGTCGCCCGCGGTTCGATGAAACGTCTGGTGGCCGAGGAGGATGTGATCGAGGCGATGCGCAACCCGCCGGAGGACACCCGCGCCTACTTCCGCGGCCGCTGCCTGGAGCGCTACCCGACCGAGGTGGCCGCGGCGTCGTGGGACTCGGTGATCTTCGACCTGGGGCGCGAGTCGCTGGTCCGGATCCCCACGCTGGAACCGTTGCGGGGCACCCGCGGGCATGTCGGGGAACTGCTGGACAACTCGCGCACGGCCGAGGAACTGGTCGAGGCGCTCACCCGAAGCTAGCCACGATCGTGGCAAGACGGTAGCATGAACTTATGAGCGAGAAGCGACGGTTGTCGGTGTCCGTGGACGCCGAGCTGGTCGAGGCGGGCCGGATGGCGGTCGCCGCCGGTCAGGCCGGCAGCATGAGCGCCTGGGTCAACGCGGCGCTGCGCGAACGGTCTGAGAACGACCGCAGGCTGCGCCTGATGGGTGAGTGGATCGCCGACTACGAGGCCGAGCACGGGGTGATCACCGAGGAGGAGATGGAGGAGGTTCATCGCGAGATGCGCGCCCGAGCGATCGTCGTGCGCGATGGCAAGGTGTATCGGCCGGCGTCGGCGTGACCCTGGTGCTGGACACGGGGGCGTTCGTCGCCGTCGAACGCGGCAACCGGCGGCTTGCCGCCGAAATCAAGCGGGAGTGGCTGGCCGGTCGGCCGGCGGTCACCCATGGCGGCGTGATCGGGCAGGTATGGCGCGGCGGATCGGGCCGGCAGTTCAACCTGGCCCGAACGATCGAGTTCGTGAACGTCGCGGCACTGGGCGCCGAGCTCGGGAAGCAGGCAGGAGCTCTGCTTGCCCTGGCCGGCGGCAATGATGTCGTCGACGCCGCGGTCGTCCGACTTGCCCGCGACGACGACCTTGTGCTCACGTCCGACCCAGACGATCTGCTCGTGCTGGCTGCGGCGTCGGGCGTCCGAATGGAGATCATTGTCGTCTGAGGCTGACGCTCGACGACTGATGCATCAGCATCGAGCAGTGCCGATATCCGGGCGTTTCGGGCCGCGGCTGGGTAGTGTTCACATGCAGGTCATGGAGGAGGAGGCAGCCATGTCGCAGGAACAGACCAAGCGCCAGGGCGGGGGCGGTGGGGACGACGACGACGGCAGCGATGCCGCGGCGGCCGGCCAGGAGCGCCGTGAGAAGCTCGGCGAGGATGTGGACACGATCCTGGACGAGATCGACGACGTGCTCGAGGAGAACGCCGAGGACTTCGTCCGGGCCTACGTGCAGAAGGGTGGCGAGTAACCACACAGTCGGGGGCCTCCGCCCACCAGTGATCCCCGAGCCCGCACCACCATCACCGCCTGGATCCGCACGAGGAGAGGCACCTACCCGACCATGTTCTCGGAGCCCCGGCTGCCGGTTTCCCCGGCGACGGGGTTGGGCGCGTATTTTGCGGCCAGCCCGTCGTCCTTCACCGACTTCGTCACCACCCATGCCCCCCACCTGCTCCCCGGCCAGGTACCCGACGGGCTGGCGCCGGGCACGGTCGCCCGGCAGGCCGGTGCGGTGGGCGTCGCCGACATCGTCCACGGCACCACGATCGTCGCGCTGACGTTCGCCGAAGGGGTCGTCATCGCCGGTGACCGGCGGGCCACCCAGGGCAGCCTCATCGCGCAGCGCGACATGGAGAAGGTCTTCATCACCGACGTGTACTCCGCGGTGGGTATTGCCGGCGCGGCCGGGATCGCGGTGCAGATGGTGCGGTTGTTCAGCGTCGACCTCGAGCACTACGAAAAGATCGAGGGCGTCCCGCTGTCGCTGGATGGCAAGGCCAACCAGCTCGCCGGCATGGTCCGCAACAACCTGGGTGCGGCGCTGCAGGGTTTCGCCGCGATCCCGCTGTTCGTCGGCTACGACCCCGATGCCGCTGATCCCGCCGATGCCGGGCGCATCGTCAGCTACGACGTCACGGGCAGCCGTGCCGATGACCAGCGCGGCTACCAGGCCGTCGGGTCCGGATCGCTGTTCGCCAAGGCGGCGCTGAAGAAGCGTCACGACACCTCGGCCGATCTGTCCACCACGGTGCGCACGGCCGTCGAGGCCTTGTACGACGCCGCTGACGACGACACCGCCACCGGTGGTCCCGACCCCACCCGACGCATCTATCCGGTGGTCATCAGCATCACCGGTGCCGAGGGTGCTGTTCGGCGCCCCGACTCCGAGATCGCCGAGATCGCCGCCGCGGTGGTCGCCGCGCGCGCCGACAAGCCCGGCGGCTGACCAGCCGTGTCCAGCTCCCCGAACGTGCCGACCCTGGAGTGCCCCCGTGACGATGCCGTTCTACTCCTCGGTCGACCAACTGCTGCGCGACCGCTCCGAACTGGCTCGCAAGGGCATCGCCCGGGGTCGCAGTGTGGTCGTGCTGACCTATACCGGCGGTGTGGTGTTCGTTGCGGAGAACCACTCCAAGGCGCTGCACAAGGTCTCCGAGATCTATGACCGGATCGGGTTCGCCGCGGTCGGGCGCTACAACGAGTTCGAGAACCTGCGCACCGGTGGCATCCGGGCCGCGGACGTGCGCGGCTACTCCTACGACCGGCGCGACGTCACCGGCCGCTGGCTGGCCAACCTCTACGCGCAGGCGCTGGGCAACTCGTTCACCGAGCAGCAGAAGCCGTTCGAGGTGGAGTTGTGCGTCGCCGAGGTCGCCACCGATGCGGCGGATGACCAGCTCTACCGGATCACCTACGACGGATCGATCACCGACGAGCCGCGGTTCGTGGTGATGGGCGGCACCACCGAGCCGATCAGCGCCAAGCTGAAGGACACCTACGAGCCGGGTCTCGAGCTCGCCGCCGCGATCGGGATCGCCGTGGATGGCCTGCAGGCCCCGGTCACCCCGGCCAGTACGGGTGCATCCGCCGGAAACGGCGCCGCGCAGCCCGCGAAGGTGCTCGGGGTGGGCGCGTTGGAGGTCGCGGTGCTCGATCGCGCCCGCCCGCGGCGGTCGTTCCGGCGGATCACCGGTGTGGCGCTGCGTGACCTGCTGCCCGCGGAGAACCGGGGTGAGGAGCCCGCCGAGCCCGCCGTCGCCGGCGGGGACGAGACTCCCGACACCGGGGACGGCGACACCTCGAACGGTGCATAGCATTCCGCTCGACCTCGTCAGCGGCACCGAGATCATGTCTCCGACCGACATCACCCGCGGCGCCAATCGCGTGCTCAACGACCTCGGCTACGAGCAAGTCCGCGCGCTCGACGAGGTCTATGTCCGCATGTCCACACCCGATGCGGTCCACCGGCTCCGACTTCGCCCCAGAACCCCACCAGTCGCCATGCACGTCGTCACCGGGGTTCACCGACGACGGCCAACCCGTCCGCGTCGCGGTCAACATTCTGCCGGTGACCGCCCCGCTATCGTGTATGAGCGGGTGCTTCCGCCCAAGGCCGCCGACGAATGACGCTCGTCATCAGGCCGGCCAAACGCGACGACGTTGAACACGTAGTCGCTCTCGTAACCGAAGCCGCCGCTTGGCTCGCTGAACGCGGCTCCGACCAATGGCAATACCCAGCCGGGGTCCACGACCGAGTCATCCGAAAAGACATCGACCGCGGCGAAGCGTGGATCGTCCAGGACGACACCGGTTACCCCGTCGCCACCGCGACGCTAAACCAGCGAGCCGATCCTGAACTTTGGACTGACTGGGCCGGCGGCCGCGCCGTCAGCGACGGAAAGAAACTGCTCCGCCTCGACGCCTGGTCGAACAACACCGACCTACACCGCTACTACCTTCGGCGTGGATTTCACTGCGTCCGACGGCTCCACTTCTCTCATCGGGGCTCCGGTGCGCTATTCGAACGTCCAGCCGAAAGTCGGCTGAACCTCGGGTCTCAGGTCGTCGATCAGCATTTCGGTGCCGGATAGTCTCAAACTTGTGGCTGTCACGGGCAAGGAACGCCACCCCCGGGACGGAGGCTTTCGACCGGGATGGGCCGGAGCCGCCGCCCGATCACCTGGCCAGCATCCACGCCGTGCTGCGTGTCCAGGCAGCCGAGATACGGTGCCTGGATTCCTGGATTCGGGGGTACAGATCACCGCCGACGCAGCCACCGCTGCCCGAGTAACCGGATCTCAGCTAGATCAGTCCACCCCATTGGTAATACCGGTATGGTGTCCAGTACCCCGGTCATTCTGTGACTCCCCAACTGCTGACCACTCAGCACGTACGCCACCGTATCGCCCCGCCTCCATCGGATCGTGTATCCGTCATCATGGCGGCTTTTGAGGAACGCCCAGCCGACCAGTGCAATCACCGGCTCGTTGGGGATTCTCGAGGGTGGCGCTCCACCTTGCTCGCCCGAGCTGCGTAGAAATAGATCGAGCAGGGGAAGATGGGGCGTGGTGTTTGTGGCAAGGTGCAGCCGCGATAGTGCCCCGTACCGTCGTCAACGTGCTCAGGGAGCGGGCGATTCGCGAGACCGAACGCGACCATGAACTCAACAATCGCTTCGTCTTCCGATGCGGCGGTGTGCCCGCTCGGCGGGCCGGTCACGGTGCCACCACCCACACGTGCGCGTTGGTGTCCCGGCCAGGCGCGTGAGCAGGGTGCTGCGCAGAATCGGGTGAACGCGCTCCGTCCGGTATATCTCGAGATCATCTGAGACCTGTATGTACCGTAGATCAAGGGTTTCATCATCGGCTCCGGGGGTTGGAAGGTCAGACCAGCTCACGGGCTCTTTCGCTGGCGGTGGAAGTCGAGGTTGCGGCCAGGCTGAACGATCGACTGAGGCTCAGACACGACCTCTCCGTGGACGGAACGCGTGGACCAGCGGCCCGGTGGGGGCACACGACCACCGGGCCCGCGATGGGAACGAACGTAAGTGCGCTGGCCGGGCTGATCCCCAACAAGCTGTTGGGGTCACTACGCTGGGGATGTGCGGCTAGATGACGAGACGACAGTCGGTGAGCGCATCGCGTACTACCGCAAGCGCCGGAGCATGACGCAAGAGGTGTTGTGCGGTCTGGTCGGGGGACGCTCTACGGAGTGGCTGCGTCAGATCGAGAACGGTAAGCGAGACGTGGACAAGCTGTCCACGATCGTCGTCGTCGCCGAGGCGCTGCGGATCAGTCCGTCGGTGCTGCTCCCTGGCCCGTTCCGGGCTCCCTCTCGGCGTGGCGACTCGCTCGGTATGGCTCCGAACGCGGTGCCTGGTATCGAGGCCGCGATGCTGCGTTACGACGGCATCGCCGGACTGGTCGGTGTACCGGACCGGCCGACGGTGTCGCCGGAGAAGCTCCGGCGACACACGGCCCGTGCATTCGTGTGCTCACAGACCGAGCGGTGGTCAGAAATGGCACCGCTCGTGCCGGACATGATTGCTGACGCCTGGCACCTGGTGCACAACGCTGCCACGGACGAGCAGCGCCGGACGGCATTCGAACTGCAAGCGCTGGTCTACCGCGTGACATCCGGGATGCTCGATCGGCTAGGCGAGACGCACCTGCCGTGGGTGGCTGCCGAGCGGTCGATGCACGCGGCCGAACAGTCGGATGATCCGCTTCTGATTGCTGGGGGAGCGTGGCGGCTTGCCGTTGTGCTTCGCCACGCCGGGCGTCTGACTGAATCGACAGATGCCCCGGTAGCGGCAGCCGACGCACTGCGACCGCACCTGCACAGACCACAGGCGTACAGCGTGTACGGCTCGCTTCTGCTCAAAGGCGCGGTTGGTGCGGCCACACTGGGCGATTACAAGAGCGCTCAAGACTATCTGAGCGAGGCGGCACGCGCCGCGAATATCATTGGAGATCGCAATGATTATTGGTTTGCTTTCGGGCCTACCAACATTGCGATTCACCGCGTGTGGCTCTCGCTGGAGCTGGGCGACCCAGGTCACGCCCTCAGCCAGGCAGGATACGTGCCGTACGATCAGTTGCCGCGCGAGCTGGCCGAGCGTCGTACGTCGCACCTCATCACCGTGGCGTGGGCAAACTATCTACGCCGACGGGACCGCGAGGCGCTAGATGCACTCAAATCGGCGCGAGCATCCGCCCCGGAACAACTCATCTTCACCCGGCGTGTGCATTCGATGCTGCGTGGGATACTTCGCCGAGAGCGCCGTTCGATTAAGAGTGACGTGCGCGAGTTGGCGGAATTCGTAGGCGTCGCGACGTAACCCGCCCCCAGACTCACGAAAGTCCCATCTGCGGGCCGTGCTCGCCGGCCTGCTCGACCTCGATCCGACGGCCGCGAAGTGAGTGCTTGATGACCCACCCACGAACCCCGGGCGCCCACCCGTCGAGCGCCCCTTGATCCCAACCGTTGGTGCCACCGCGTGATCCGCCGGGACGTGTCATCCGATGATCGCGCTGCATGCGCCACCTCGATCCGTAGACAGCCCATCGGACAGCTCCTCCCCCCTCGCACCCCACCGTGCTGCTCGCTCGTGCCCCGGTATCCGCGTGCTACGTCTCGATCTTCCCCAGCTCCCGCGTCGTCGGGTTCTACGACAACCGCCCGTAGCCGTCCCTCAAGACGATCACTCCTGCCGGGCGCGTCAGGATCAGCCTTGACATGCACTCGGGTTGAGGATGCAGGCTGGATCCCATGGCCGTTGAGCTGAATCACACCATCGTTGCCGCACGCGACCAAGAAGCCGGGGCGCGGTTCCTCGCCGAGATTCTCGGCCTGCCTGCGCCGACCAGGCTCGGCCCGTTCACCGTGGTCACAGTGGCGAACGGGGTGAGCTTGGACTTCCTGCACAACGACGTGGTGACGTCGCAACACTACGCGTTTTTGATCACCGAGGACGAGTTCGACGCCGTCGCGAGCCGGCTGCGCGAGCGCGGGGTGGCGACGTTCGCCGACCCCGGGCACCGCGAGCCGGGTTTCAACGCCCAGGACGGTGGCCGGGGGATGTACTTCGACTCGCCCGAAGGGCACAACCTCGAGGTGCTCACCCGTCCTTGCGGCAGCGGTTCTGGCTGAAGCGACGCCGACGGTCAGATGGGCCGCCTGGCGCACATGCCTCGGGTCGTCGCATCGACGTCGCCGCGACCTCGCCGAGGCGCTGGGGACTGGAGCTCCTGCAGCGAAGCTGTGTAGAGGGTGACCGGGTGGCGGGGCACGGTGCTGCGATGATGTGGCGATGGGTGTCGAGCCACTCGAGGATGAGGGCGCCAAGGGCGGTCGGGACCTGGTGTTTGTCGGCTACAGCCACGACGACGCGGCGTGGGCGCAGCGGATCGGGGTGTTGCTGACGCCGCTGTTACGCTGGCAGCGGCTGCGGTTGTGGGTCGACACCGATCTCCGCGCGGGTGATGCGTGGCGGTCGGAGATCATGGCGGGGATCGTCCGCAGCCGGGCGGCGTTGTTGCTGGTGAGCGCGGATTTCCTGGCGTCGGATTTCATCATCGACATCGAACTACCGGCCTTGGTCGAGCAGGGCGTCCGGTTGGCGCCGGTGCTGGTGGGCGACTGCTTGTGGCATCACGAGCCGGCGCTGGCAGAGGTGCAGTGGCTGCACGACCCGGGCCGTGACGGCGCGCTCAACTTGGTCGGCAGGAGGGGGCGGCGGGACCAACGTCTCCGCGAGATCTGCGACCGGCTGCTGCAGGTGATCCCGCCGGGCGACGAACCGGTGACGACTGAGCCCGAGCAGACGGTCGCCGTCCCGGCCGGGGTGGTGATGCGGGAGATCCCGCTCGAGGCGGTGGGCGGCGCGGTGTTCGGGGTGCCGGTGTTGCCGCCGGGGTATGTCGTGCGTGAGGAGCTGGCCGGGTTGATCGAGGCCGTCGTCGCGGTGAGCGCGGGGGGCGCGGTCGGGGTGATCGGCGACGTGGCGGCGGTGGGCCTGCATGGGCAGGGTGGGATCGGGAAGTCCGTGCTGGCCGCGGCGTTGGGCCGGGACGAGGAGATCGGGTGCCGGTTCCCCGACGGGGTCTACTGGGTCACGGTGGGAGAACGTCCCGATGTGCTCGCGCTGCAGCTGGAGCTGCTGGCCCGGCTCGGCGCGTCCGGGATGGCACCGCGGACCGTCGCCGACGCCACCGAGGCGCTCACCGAGGTGTTGGCCGGTCGTCGGGTGTTGTTGGTGGTCGATGATGTGTGGTCGGCGGCGGTGGCGCGGGTGTTCCGGGTCACCGGCCCCCGAGGCCGGGTCGTGTACACCTCCCGTGATCCCGCAGTCATCACCGCCGCGGGCGCGCGCCCCCATCGGGTCGATGTGCTATCCCCGGCCGCGGCCCGGGCAGTGGCTGCGGCCGTGCTCGCGGTGACCCCCGAGGATCTGCCCGGGATCGCCGAGCAGGCGTTCGCCGAGGTGGGATGGGTGGCGTTGGCGGTGGCGCTGCTGGCCGCGGCGGTGCGCGGCGGACGATCCTGGGCCCAGGTCGCGGCCGATCTGGACCGGGAAGGGGCAGTGTTCGGGGCGCACCCGTATGCGAACACGTTCAAGGCCATGCAGATCGCCGTCGACGCCCTACCCGACGCCCTGGCCGAGGCGTTACTGAGCTTGGCGGTGTTCCCCCCCGACACCCAGATCCCGATCACAACGGTCAGCCGCTACTGGGCCCACACCCGCACCGTCGACCACGCCGACACGGTCGCTGACCTGGACCGGCTCGCCACCGCCGGGGTACTGGCCCGGGACGGGGAGGTGATCGAGTTGTTGAGTCGGCCCGGGGCGCGGTTCCGGTGTTTCCACCGGTCCGTTTCCCCGGGCCGCTCGCCGAACCCGTCGTGCCGATCTCTCGGCAACGGGCTCTCCACGGTGTCTGCCGTCAGGCGTGGTTCGGGTGGGGTCATGGGGTGGGGATCTTGTTGCCCC
>JBOHEO010000182.1:0-11274 GCA_050701055.1 Pseudonocardia sp.
GGGTGCTGCCGGGTATGCCGACCGGCTGAGAGTGGGCCGGATCGTTCTGGTGGTGGTGCTCGCCGCGGCCACGCTCAAACTCGTCGCCGTGCAGACCGTGCAGTCCGGCGAGCTGACCGAGGGCTCCTCGCGGCAGCGCACCACCGAGATCACCATGGCGGCCGAGCGCGGCTCGATCCTGGACCGGGCCGGCGCGCCGCTCGCGTTCAGCGTCGACGCTCGTGCCCTGGTCACCAACCCACGACTGATCACCGCGACCCTCGGCGACGATGCTCCCGCATACGCCGCCGAGATGGCGACCGTGGTGGCGCTCGCGACCGGTCAGGACCGGACCGAGCTGCTCCGTCTCCTGACCAGCGATCGGGGGTACGTCGTAGTCGCCAAGCTCGTCGACCCGGACATCGCGCGGGGGCTGCGCGAGCGTTTTCCCGAGATCGCGGAGGAGAAACGCGAGTCGCGGCACTACCCGGGAGGCGCCCTCGGCGCGAACGTCGTGGGCGCGGCGTCGTGGAACTCCACCGACCAGAGGTTGTCCGGACTGATCGGCCTGGAGAGTTCGCAGGACAACCTGCTCGCCGGCTCGGACGGGCTCCGCGTCGTGGACACCGCGGAGGGCAGCTCGGCGGTCATCCCGGGCAGCACCCGGTTCGAACGTCCGGCCGTCCCGGGTTCGGACCTGCAGCTCACCCTCGACTCGGATCTGCAGTACACCGTGGAGGGCCTGCTCGCCGACGAGATCGCGCGCACCGCGGCGGCGGGCGGCTCCGCCGTGGTGCTCGACGCGGCCACCGCCCACGTGCTGGCGATGGCCAACGGTGTCACCTTCGATCCGCGTGACCTCGCCGTCGCCGACAAGACCCAGCTGGGCAACCCGGCCATCTCCAGCCCGTTCGAGCCCGGCTCGGTCAACAAGATCGTGACGATGGCCGCGGCGCTGGAGTACGGCCTGGCCACCCCGGCCGACGTCCTTGCGGTGCCCGGCGACATCCGGGTGGCTGACCGCACGGTCAGCGACGCCTGGGTGCACGGCGTCGAGAACTACACGTTGACCGGTGTGCTGGCCAAGTCCTCCAACGTCGGCACGATCATGACCGCGCAACGGGTGGGCGAGGACCGGTTCGCGGACATGCTCACCCGCTTCGGGCTGGGTGCACCGACCGGCGTGGGTCTGCCGGGCGAGAGCGGGGGCAAGGTACCGGCGCGCGAGTCGTGGTCGGGCTCCACGTTCGGCAACCTGCCGATCGGCCAGGGCCTGTCGATGACCGTGTTGCAGATGGCCGGGATGTTCCAGGCCGTGGCCAACGATGGCGTGCGGATCCCGCCGCGGGTCATCTCCGCGACCGTCGGGCCCGACGGCGCGCGCACCCCGGCCGCGGCGCCGGAGCCCGTGCGTGTCGTCTCTCCGGAGACGGCCGCGACGCTGCGCACCATGCTCACCGCCGTCACCCAGGACGTCCGCGGTCAGCGGGGGACCGGGCCGCAGGCGGCGGTGCCCGGGTACCTGGTGGCGGGCAAGACCGGTACCGCGCAGCAGGTCGACCCGACCTGCGGGTGTTACTCCTCGTCCACGTACTGGATCACCTTCGCCGGAATGCTCCCGGCACATGACCCGCGTTACGTCATCGGGATCATGCTGGACGCACCGGGTGGCGCGGCGAGCGCGGCGCCGCTGTTCCATGACATCGCGACCTACCTGGCGCAACGTGAGCGGCTGCCGGTGAGTGCCGACGAGCCACCCGTCCAGGTGCTGGTGGCCCACTGAGGCCCGGCGGTCGAGGGCCGAAGCATCAGCACTGAGGCCCGGCGGTCGAGGGCCGAAGCATCAGCCGATGCCCGGACGGGCCCGATCCCGGTCGCCGGTAGCCTTCCGCGACGTGCCGCCCGCCCGCCTTCCTGCCGCCGCGCGCAGCCACGCCACGGGGGGCACCGGCGGCGCGCGCATGGATTCCACGCCGGGCGAGACCACACCGGTAGTTACCTCGAGCGACCCACAGCCCGCCGCGCCGGTCCCGACCCCGGACACCGCACCGACCCTCGCAACGCCGCGACCACGCACGGTGGCGCCGGTGGACCTGCTCGAGCTGGCCGCCGTGACCGGCGCCACCTCCTCCCGGGCCACCACCACCACCACGACCACCGCCACCACCGTCACCGGAGTGACGCTGCATGCCGACGAGGTCCGCCCTGGTGACCTGTTCGCCGCATTGCCCGGCTCTCGGGTGCACGGCATCGCCTTTGCTGACGTCGCGCTGGCGGCGGGTGCGGTAGCCATACTCACCGACCCCGCCGGCGCGGCGCGGCCGATGAGTGTTCCGATGCTCGTGCATCCCCGACCCCGTGACGTGCTGGGCGTCGCCGCGGCCCGGGTCTACGGCGATCCGACGGCGATGCTGTCGGTCATCGGCGTGACCGGTACCAGTGGCAAGACCACCGTCGCGCACCTGGTGGAGGCGGGCCTGGCCGGCAGCGGGCGGACCACCGGCCTGCTCGGCACGGTAGGCACCCGCGTGGCAGGAGCGGTCCTGCCCAGCGCGTTCACCACGCCGGAGGCGCCGGCTCTCCAGGCGCTGTTCGCGGTGATGGTGCAGGCCGGGGTGACCGACGTCGCGATGGAGGTCTCCAGCCATGCGCTGGCACTGGGTCGGGTCGCCGGTACCGGGTTCGCCGTCGGAGCGTTCACCAACCTGTCCCAGGACCACCTCGACTTCCACGTCGACATGGAGGACTACTTCGCGACCAAGGCCCGGTTGTTCGGGCCCGGTGGCGCGCGCGCGGCGGTGATCTGTGTCGAGGACGAGTGGGGGCGCCGGCTCGCGGCCCGGGTCTCCGGTGCGGTCACGGTCTCGACCCGACCCGGCGCACCGGCGCACTGGCGCGCCGCCGACCTCGAAACCGTGGTGGACGGCACCCAGGTGTTCACCGCGATCACCCCGGACGGCTCGGAGGTTCCGGTCCGGTTGCTCCTGCCCGGTGCGTTCAACGCGACCAACGCGCTGGTCGCGCTCGCCTGCCTGGCGGCCGTCGGCGTGCCCCCCGACGTCGCCGCGCCGCTGTTCGCGCAGGTCACCGTGCCGGGCCGGATGCAGCGGATCGAGGTGGGGCAGCCCTATCTGGCCGTCGTCGACTACGCCCACAAGCCGGCGGCGGTCGCGGCGCTGCTCGACGCCCTGCGCGCCCAGGTGCCGGGACGGCTGCTGGTGGTGCTGGGCTGTGGCGGCGACCGTGATCCGGGCAAGCGCCCGCTGATGGGGGCGGCCGCCGCGAGTCGCGCGGAGCTGCTGGTGGTCACCGACGACAACCCGCGCGGCGAGGACCCGGCCACCATCCGCGCCGCGGTGCTGGCCGGGGCCCGTGCCGCACCGCGCCGCGGCGAGGTGCTGGAGATCGGCGACCGGGGCGCGGCGATCGCGGCCGCGGTGGCCGGTGCCGCTCCCGGCGACGCGGTCGTGGTGGCCGGCAAGGGCCACGAGACCGGGCAGGAGATCGGCGGGACCACGCACCCCTTCGACGACGCGGACGAGCTCACCGCAACCGTCATCGCCGCCGGTGGTGCAGTGGTGCGGGGTGCCCGGTAGCGGCCGCGGCCGTCGTGGTCGGATGCAGGTCACGAACGTGCTGACCGGGTGCGGCGAGGGACGACGATCAGCGAGCCGGCGAGCGAGTCATCGATACAGCGCCCGCGCGCAGCGGCGACCGAGTGCAGCGAGGGAGAGCGATGAGCGGGACGGGACGATGATGGAGATGCGGCTGGCAGACGTCGCCGCCGTGACCGGGGGCGGGCTGCACCGGGCCACCGGCGACGAGCGGGTGACCGCCGTCGAGTACGACTCCCGCGTGATCGGGCCGGGCGGGCTGTTCCTGGCGCTGCCCGGCGAGCGGGTGGACGGCCACGACTTCGTCGGGTCAGCTGTCGCGGCGGGCGCAACCGGCGTTCTCGCCGCGCGGCCGGTGGATGCGCCAGCGGTCATCGCCCCGGCGGTGTCCGGCGAACCGTCGATCGGTGGCGACGGGGCAGCGGTGCTCGCCGCGCTCGCCCGGCTCGCCGCCCATGCCGTCCGGGCGCTGCCGCGCACCACCGTCGTCGGGGTGACCGGGAGCTCCGGGAAGACCTCGACCAAGGACCTGCTCGCCGCCGTGCTCGCCCCGCTCGGGTCGACGGTCGCCGCGCCCGGGTCGTTCAACAACGAGCTCGGGCTGCCGTGTACCGCATTGACGGCGCTTCCGTCCACCCGCCACCTCGTCCTGGAGTTCGCTGCTCGCGGGCCGGGTCACATCGCCGCGCTCTGCGCCGTCGCACCGCCGCGGATCGGGGTGGTGCTCAACGTGGGTCGCGCGCACCTCGGTGAGTTCGGCTCGGCCGCGGCGGTCGCCGCGGCGAAGGGTGAGCTGGTGGCGGCGCTGGGGGCGGACGGCGTCGCCGTGCTCAACGCCGATGATCCGGCCGTCGCCGCGATGGCCGCTCGCACGGCCGCCCGCGTCGTCATGGTCGGCACCTCGCCCGGCGCCGACGTGCGGGCGCAGGACGTGGTGCTCGACGGTGGTCGGCCACGGTTCCGGCTGGTGGGTCCGGCCGGTCATGCGGAGGTCGCGATGGCGTTGGTCGGTGGCCATCACGTCGGCAACGCGCTGGCCGCGGCCGCGGTCGCGTTCGAGCTCGGCGGTACGCCGGAGCAGGTGGCTGCCGCGCTGTCGACCGCGCGCCCCGCGTCGCGCTGGCGGATGGAGGTCATCGAGCGGGCCGACGGCATCACCGTGATCAACGACACCTACAACGCCAACCCGGAGTCGATGCGCGCCGCGCTCACCGCACTGGTCGCGATCGGTGGCAGCGACCCGGCCGGCCCGAGGAACGGACACCGCCGGCGCACCTGGGCCGTCCTCGGCCGGATGGGCGAGCTCGGTACCTCGGGCCCGGCCGTGCATGTCGAGGTGACAGCGGCCGCCGCCGAGCTGGGGGTCGACGAACTGGTCGCCGTCGACTGCCTCGATTACGGGTCCTCCCGGACGGTCGTGAACGTCGACGCGGCGCTGGCGTTGTTGCACGCCGAGCTGCGGCCGGGTGACGTGGTCCTGGTCAAGGCGTCGCGGGCGGTCGGCCTGGAGCGGGTCGCGGCCGGCCTGCTGGAGAAGACGGCGTCCGAGTGAGAGGCGTTTTCGTCGCCGCCGCCGTCGCGCTGGCGATCTCCATCATGCTCACCCCGTACCTGATCCGGTTCTTCATCCGGCAGAGCCTCGGCCAGCCGATCCACGACGACCTCCAGGACAGTCATCAGGCCAAGCAGGGCACCCCGACGATGGGCGGGGTCGCGATCCTGCTGGCGATCTGGGCCGGTTATCTCGCCTCACATCTGATCACCGGCGAGCCGGTCACCGCGTCGGCGCTGCTGGTGCTGGGGCTCACGACGTCACTGGGTGTCGTCGGGTTCGTCGATGACTTCATCAAGGTCCGCAGGTATCGCAGCCTCGGCCTGGGCAAGTGGACCAAGCTTGCCGCTCAGCTGCTCATCGCCGCGGTCTTCTGCATGCTCGCGCTGCGCTTCGGCAATGCCGACGGGCTGACTCCGGCCTCGGACAACCTGTCCTTCGTCCGCGACCTCACGGTGCTCTCGTTCGGAGCGGTCGGATTCGTCGTGTTCGGTTACCTAGTCATCGCGGGGTGGTCGAACGCGGTGAACATCACCGACGGTCAGGACGGGTTGGCCGCCGGTACGGCGGCGATGACGTTCGGCACGTATGTGATCATCGGCTTCTGGCAGTTCCGCAACTCCTGCACACTCGACCTCGTCGCGGGTTGCTACCAGGTGCGTGATCCGCTCGACGTGGCGCTGGTCGCGGCCGCGGCGATGGGTGGCTGCATCGGGTTCCTGTGGTGGAACGCGTATCCGGCCGCGATCTTTATGGGCGACACCGGATCGTTGGCCCTCGGTGGGTTGGTCGCCGGCCTGTCCATCGTCACCCACACCGAGCTGCTGCTCGTGGTGATCGGCGGGGTGTTTGCCGTGGAGGTGCTGTCGGTGGCGCTGCAGATCGTGGTGTTCCGCACGACCCGTCGACGGCTGTTCCGGATGGCGCCGTTCCACCATCACTTCGAGAAGGTCGGCTGGGCCGAGACCACGGTGACCATCCGGTTCTGGCTGATCGCGGCGATGTGCGCGGCGGCGGCGCTGGGCCTGTTCTACAGCGAATGGCTCGGCGCGTCTGCGGGGCTGTAGTGCTCCCCGACATCACCGGGCTCCCCGACATCACCGGGCTCCCCGTGCTGGTTGCCGGCGCGGGTGTGTCCGGGCGGGCCGCCGCCACCGCGCTGGTCGAGCTGGGGGCGCGGGTCACGGTCACCGACGCCGTTCCCGACCGGCTCGTCGACCTGCCACCGGGCGCCCTGGCCGGTGCTGCCCGCGACCTGCTGCCCCCCGGCACGGCGCTGGTCGTGACCGGGCCGGGCCGGCGTCCGGACCATGCGCTGGTCGCCGCCGCGCGCGCCGCGGGGGTGCCGATGGTCGGCGAGCCCGAGCTGGCGTGGTGGCTGGGTGCCCGCTGCCCCGAGCCGCCGGTCTGGCTCGCGGTCACCGGCACCAACGGCAAGACGACCACGGTGGGCATGCTCGCCACCATCCTGCGGTCGGCCGGACTCGACGCGATCGCCTGCGGCAACATCGGCTATCCCGTGGTCGCGGCCGTCCGGGCCGGGCACCGGGTGCTGGCGGTGGAGCTGTCGAGCTTCCAGCTGCACTGGTCGCCGTCGCTGCGCCCGGCCGTGGGGTGCGTGCTCAACGTCGCGCAGGACCACCTGGACTGGCACGGCGGGTTCGCCGCGTATGCCGCGGCGAAGGCGGGTGCCCTGACCGGCCCGGTCGCGGTCGCGGGGGTCGACGACCCGGCCGCCGCGGCACTGCTGGCGACCTCCCCGGCGCCGCGCAAGGTCGGTGTCACGCTGGGGGAGCCGGCGGACGGGGAGTTCGGCATCATCGACGGGGTGCTGGTCGATCGGGCCTTCGGCGACGGCCCGACCCCGCTGGTCGCGGCCGTCGAGGTGCACCCCGGTGGTCCACCCGGATGGACCGACGCGCTCGCCGCCGCCGCGGTGGCCCGGGCGTTCGGCGTCGAACCGACCTCGGTGGCGACCGGGATCGCGGCGTTCTGCCCAGGACCGCACCGGTGCGAGACCGTGGCCACCGTGGCCGGGGTGCGCTACGTCGACGACTCGAAGGCCACCAACCCGCACGCCGCGGCGGCGTCGCTGGCCGCGCAGGCCCCGTCCCGGGTCGTCTGGATCGTGGGTGGGCTGCTCAAGGGTGCCTCCGTCGACGAGCTGGTCGCGGCCCACGCGGTACGGCTGCGGGCCGCGGTGGTGATCGGCGCGGAGCGGGGCGAGATCGTCGGCGCGCTCGCGCGACACGCCCCCGATGTCCCCGTGGTGGAGGTGGTCGCGGGCGACGATGGGCCCATGACGACTGCCGTGCGGCGAGCCGCCGCGTTCGCCCGGCCGGGTGACGTCGTCCTGCTCGCCCCGGCCGCCGCGTCGATGGACCAGTTCGTCGACTATGCCCACCGCGGCAACGCCTTCGCCGGAGCCGTCGCGGCGCTGCGCGATCAGGAGCCGACATGACGGAGCCTGCGCGCTCGCGCGGTCACCCCGGCACACCCCGGCGAGTGGCCACCCGGGCTCAGCGGCGCGGCGCGGCGCGGCCGGCCGGACCGCGCCCGGGGGAGTTCCGGCTCGCGGTCGGTCGCGCCGCCAGCGTATTGCAGCAATGGTTGCGCCGTCCGCTGACCTCACTGCATCTCGTCCTCGGGGTGTTCGGCCTGCTCACCCTGTTCGGGCTGGTCATGGTGCTGTCGGCGTCGGCGGTCGAGGCATACACCGCGGGCGGTTCGTCGTACTCGGTGTTCTCCCGGCAGCTGCTGTTCTGCATGCCCGGGCTGGCGATGTTCTGGGCCGGGTTGCGGATTCCGCCCAAGACGCTGCGCGCACTTGCGCCGGCGCTGTTGCTGATGGGTATCGTCTCGCTGGTCGCCGTGCTGGCTGTGGGGGATGTGCGCAACGGGTCGCGGGCGTGGTTCGAACTCGGCTCGTTCTCGGTGCAGCCCGCCGAGGCGGTCAAGGTGGCGTTGACGCTGTGGGGTGCGCACGTCCTGGCCGCCCGCCGCGCCGTGCTGCACCGCTGGAAGTACGCGCTGTCACCGGTGGTGCCGGTGGCCGTGGTGCTGTTCACGTTGCTGGTGCTCCAGCCCGACCTCGGGATGACGATCTCGCTCGGGGTCGTGCTCGTGGCGTTGCTGTTCTTCGCCGGTGCCCCGATCCGCCTGCTGCTCGCCATCACCGTGGGTGGCCTGGCCGGGACGGTCATCCTCGGGCTCACCGCGGGCTACCGGGCGAGCCGGATCACCTCGTTCCTCTCGCCGGCCACCGCCGACCCGCTCGCGGCCGGATTCCAGGCCCGCCAGGCCCTGTACTCCCTCGCCGACGGGGGTCTGTTCGGCGTGGGACTTGGCCAGGGCCGGGCCAAGTGGAGTTACCTGCCCAACGCCCATAACGACTTCATCTTCGCCATCATCGGCGAGGAGCTGGGTTTCGTCGGGGCGTTCGCGGTGCTGGGACTGTTCGCCACGCTGGCATACACCGGTTTGCGGATCGCCGCGCGGAACACCGACCCCTGGCTCAAGATCGTGGTGGCGACGTCCACCACGTGGCTGGTCGTGCAGGCCGCCATCAACATCGGGTACGTCGTGGGGATGCTGCCGGTCACCGGCCTGCAGCTGCCGTTGATCTCGTCGGGAGGAACGTCGCTGGTGGTCACGATGTTCGTGTTCGGGTTGCTCGCGAACGCCGCGCGGCATGAGCCGGAGGCCATCGCCGCGTTGCGCGGACAGCGCCGGGGCCAGCAGGGTCGCGGTGCGGGCCGGGTCGCCCGGCTGCTCGGCCTGCGCCCGCCGCAGCCGTATCGAGCACCTGCGGCCCAGCGCACCATGGTGCGCCGATGAGTCGCTTGCGGGCTCGGGCATCGGGGGAGTTGAGTCGCTTGCGGGCTCGATCATCGGGAGAGTGCGGCGGGCTGTCCGTCGTCGTCGCGGGCGGGGGTAGCGCGGGGCACATCGAGCCGGCGCTCGCGCTCGCCGATGCCGTCCGCCGGCTCCGGCCGGATGCGGTCGTCACCGCGCTGGGCACCGAGCGCGGGCTGGACACCACGCTGATCCCCGCCCGCGGCTACCCCCTCGAGCTCATCGGGCCGGTGCCGCTCCCGCGCCGGCCCGGTGCCGACCTGCTGCGGTTGCCGCGCCGGGTGTGGGTGGCGGTTCGTCGGGTACGCGCGGTGCTGCGCGAGGTGGACGCCGACGTCGTCGTGGGCTTCGGCGGATACGTCGCGCTGCCGGCTTACCTCGGGGCGCGGGGTCGCGTACCGATCGTGGTGCACGAGGCGAACGCCCGCGCGGGGTTGGCCAACAAGGTCGGTGCCCGGTTCGCCGCGCGGGTGGTGGCCGCCGTGCCGGGCAGCGGGCTGCCGGGGGCGGAGGTGTTGGGCATCCCGTTGCGCCGCGCGGTCACCACGCTGGACCGGACGGCGCTGCGCGCGCGGGCGCGGGAGCGCTACGGGTTGCCGGCCGCGGGTCCGGTGCTGCTGGTGTTCGGTGGCTCGCAGGGCGCCCGCTCGGTGAACGCGGCCGTCGCCGCGGCGCTGCCGGGGCTGGTCCATGCGGGTGTCGCGGTGGTGCACGCCCACGGGCAGGGACTCTTCCCGGCGGCGCCGGCGCCCGGGTACGTCCCGCTGCCCTATATCACGGACATGCACCTGGCCTACGCCGCCGCCGACGCCGTGCTCTGCCGGGCCGGGGCGATGACCGTGGCCGAGGTGTCCGCAGTCGGGTTGCCCGCGGTCTACGTGCCGCTGCCGCACGGCAACGGTGAGCAGGCGCTCAACGCCGGGCCGGTGGTGGCGGCCGGTGGTGGCCTGCTGGTGCCTGACGAGGAGCTCACCGGCGAGCGGGTGCTCACGGAGCTCCTCCCCCTGCTCGTCGACCCCACCCGATTGGCCGCGATGGGTTCGGCGGCCCGCGAGTCGGGCCATGCCGACGCCGACGAGCGGCTCGCCCGGGTCGTCCTCGACGTGGTCGGGGTGCGAGCGTGAGGGGTGATTCTCGCGAGCGTGCGCGCACGCAGGTCCGGACCGGTGTGAGCGTGCGCTCGCAGGGATCGCGACGGGAGCAACGGTGAGGGGGTTCGGGGAGGGGGACCGGGTGCACCTGATCGGGATCGGGGGCGCGGGGATGAGCGGGATCGCCCGGATCCTGCTCGCGCGCGGCGCGGTCGTGTCGGGATCCGACGCCAAGGACTCCCGGGTCGTCCTCGCGCTGCGGGCGTTGGGCGCCCGCGTCGAGATCGGCCACGACGCCGCGTACCTGCCGGTGGCCCCGGCGACCGTGGTCGTGTCCACCGCCATCCGGCGGAGCAACCCCGAGCTCGCCGGCGCCCACGACCGGGGCCTCGAGGTGGTGCACCGGGCGCCGGCGCTGGCCGCGCTCACCACGGGACGGCGGCTGACCTGCGTCACCGGCACCGCGGGGAAGACCTCGACCACCTCGATGCTCGCTGTCGCGCTCCAGCACTGCGGCCTCGACCCGTCGTTCGCGATCGGGGGCGACCTGGCGTCGTCCGGGTCGGGCGCGCACGAGGGCTCCGGCGAGCTCTTCGTGGTGGAGGCCGACGAGAGCGACGGGTCATTCCTGGCGTTCGTCCCGGAGGTCGCCGTCGTCACGAACGTGGAGGCCGACCACCTCGACCATTACGGCACCGTCGAGGCCTACGTCGCATCGTTCGAGGCGTTCGTCGACCGGATCGTTCCCGGTGGGTCACTGGTGAGCTGCGCCGACGATCCCGGAGCCGAGGCGCTGGCCCGCACCGCCGAGAGCCGGGGAATCCCGGTCCGCCGCTACGGGCGCACGGCGTTGCGGGCCGGTGACGCCGTGCTGGTCGACTTCCGACCCGACGGCACCGGCGTTCGCGTCGTGCTGCGTTACACCGGCGTGGAGCACCTGCTGCGGTTGGCGGTGCCCGGGGAGCATATGGCCCTCAACGCGCTGGGAGCACTGCTCGCCGGGGTGGAGCTCGGTGCTGCTCCCGAGGGTCTGCTCGCCGGGCTGGCCGCCTTCGCCGGGGTGCGCCGCCGGTTCGAGTACAAGGGCCGGGCGGGTGGCGTGGCGGTGTACGACGACTACGCCCACCACCCGAGCAAGGTGGCCGCCCAGCTGCGGGCGGCCCGCGAGGTCGTCGTCGCCCGG
>JBOHEO010000183.1:0-11196 GCA_050701055.1 Pseudonocardia sp.
CTGCTGCACGAACGCGCCACCACCAACGACCACCCGGCTGTCCGGCAGGTGGCGGTGCAGGCCCTGGCCACCGGCTGGCCCGACGACCAGACCCGCACCTGGCTGCACGAACGCGCCACCACCAACGACCACCCGGCTGTCCGGCAGGTGGCGGTGCAGGCCCTGGCCACCGGCTGGCCCGACGACCAGACCACGCCCTGACTGCGTCGCATACTGGACGGGGAAGCCGTTGCCGTACGACCTGGTGATAACCCGCTGTATCGCCAGGTCGTCAAACTCTCCGCTGTGCCCGGCCACCCGGGCCTGCCGGCGGCGGCCGGTGGGGCGATCTGTACTGCTGGAGATCGCGCTGCCAGGCAGCTGGAGGCCTTCTTGTCGAGACAGGCAACGGCGACGGCTACCCCGCGCTACGGTGAGTCGGTGACGGCGTTGTGGTCCGGGGCGGCGCCAGTGGCGGTCCGTGACGGGCTGCTCACCGAGGACCGAGCGGTGTTCGACGTCGCGTACCAGCGGGCGCTGGCTGCGGCCCGCGACAGCCTCGACCTCACCGAGCTGTTCCGGTGTCTGGAGCACTGGACCCGGACCGGTTGGTGAGGTGGGTCCAGTAGTGGCCGGCCTGCGGGGTGATGACCTCCAGCAGCGCCTCACCGAAGGCACGGGAGCTGATCGTGGCGTTCACCCCACCCCCGAGCCAGTACGACTCGATGAGCCGGGGGTCCAGCGGATCGGAGATCCCGGTCAGCCGCGCCAGAACCTCCAGATAGGGCCAGGCACCGGTGAACCGGCGCGCGGCTGCGCGAACCTCAACGACGACTCCGAACTCACACCCCCGCCTGCCCAACCAGCTGCGCAGCGTCACGGTGCATCCGGCCGAAGTTGTAGTAAGCAGCGCACGCACCCTCGGCCGACACCATGCACGTGCCGATCGGGGTCTCCGGGGTGCACGCGGTGCCCGAACACCTTGCACTCCCACGGCTTGAGCACACCCTTGAGCACCTCGCCGCACTGGCAGGCCTTCGGGTCGGCGACCCGGATGCCGGGCATCGCGTAGCGGCGCTCGGCGTCGAACTCGGCGAAGTCGTCGTTGACCTTCAGCGCGCTCTGCGAGATGAAGCCCAGGCCGCGCCATTCGAAGTGCGGGCGCAGCTCGAAGACCTGACCCATCACGGCGAGCGCCGCCGGGTTGCCCTCGTCGTGCACCACCCGCGCGTACTGGTTCTTGACCTCGCAGCGGCCCTCCTGGATCTGCTTGAGCAGCATCGCGACCGAGGCCAGGATGTCCAGCGGCTCGAACCCGGCCACGACGATCGGGAGCTTGTAGGCCTCTGGCACGAACCGGTAGGGCCGGTTGCCGACGACGGTGGAGACGTGGCCCGGGCCGAGGAACCCGTCCAGGCGCAGGTCGGGCGAGTCCAGGATCGCCTTGAGCGGCGGCACGATCGTGACGTGGTTGCAGAACACGCTGAAGTTGGTGATCCCCAGCTCGCGGGCGCGGACCAGCGTGACGGCGGTGGACGGAGCCGTGGTCTCGAACCCGAGGGCGAAGAAGACAACCTGCTTGGTGGGGTGGTCGATCGCGAGCTTCAACGCGTCCAGCGGTGAGTAGACGAAGCGGACGTCCGCACCGCGCGCCTTGGCCTCCAGCAGGCTGCCCTTGCTGCCCGGCACCCGCATCATGTCGCCGAAGCAGGTGAAGATCACATCCGGCTGCTCGGCCAGCCACATCGCGTCGTCCACGCGTCCCATCGGGATGACGCAGACCGGGCAGCCCGGCCCGTGCACCAGCTCGACGTTCGACGGGAGCGGAAGCCCGGAGGTCAGCCGGACCGGGGGTGGCCGACGTTCATCGCTCTCCCGATTCGTACCCATGAATCTTGGCCAGGTGCTCGTGCACCGTGGCCCACAGCCAGTAACCCAGGAGCGCCTGGGCTTCCTGAATGCGGTGCACGCTCTGCGAGCGCACCACGAAGCACGCGTCGACATCGCTGCTCGTGGCGAACTCGCCGCCGTCGTAGCCGGCGAACCCGATGGTGAACAAGCCCCGGCGCTTGGCCTCGCGGAACGCTGCCGTGAGGTCCTTCGAGCTGCCACTGGTCGACATCGCGACCGCGATGTCGGTACCGGCGGAGCGGGCGATCAACTGCCGGGCGAAGATCAGCTCGAACCCGACGTCGTTGCCAAGGGCGGTGAGGATCGCCTGGTCGGCGGTCAGGGACCAGGCCGGCAACGCCTCCCCGATCGGGGGACGCGCAAACAGGGCGGCCAGGGTGGTGGAATCGGTGGAGCTGCCGCCGTTGCCGAAGGCGAACATCCGCCCGCCCGCGTGGAACCGGCGCGCCATCTCCGCGGCGGTGGTGGCGACCAGCTCCGCGCTCTCCTCCAGGGTGCTGCTCCGCAGCGCCGCGCTCTGCGCGGCCTTGGCCCGGGCAGAGGCCGCGAGGTCGCCGAGCAGGGAGTCCTGATCGCGCTCCTCCGCGTCCAGGAACGGGTAGAGGAAGCCGGTCGGCTCGCGCTGCGCCGATGGTTCGCCCGCCGGCTCACGCTGCGTCGATGACTCGCTCGTCAACTCGCTCACCGCGCGGCCTCCTCGTCCAGCTTGGTGATCGCCATTCCGGCATGCACCAGCAGCAGGTCGCCGGCCTGCACCGGCTCGACCAGCATGGTGGCGACCAGCTCCGCACCCTCGGCGGTGCGCACCCGGGCCAGTCCGTCGGCACCCGGTGCGATCACCTCGCCGAGGCGGCCCTCGTCGCTGCACGTGATGCACACGTCCTCGGTGCACTCCGGCGGGGCCGGGGACAGCAATCCGGGGTGTTCGAAGCAGACGTGGGTGAGCTCCCACAGCAGGTGGTAGAGCAGCACGAAACCGCCGGTGGCCGGCAGTCGCGGGTCGGGATCGTCGATCCACAGCACGTGGTCGGCGCTGCCGGCGGTCGGGCGCGCCCCACTGCCGATCCACAGCGTCGTGACGCCCCAGGCCGGCGCCCGGCGCATCATCGACCGCACCGCCGGGTCACCGGCCGCCGCAACGGCCAGCACCACGTCGCCGGGCCGCACCGACACCCGGACCGTGGCCACCAGGTCGGGCCCGGTCAGCGCCACCGCGGGCAACGCCTTCTTGCCGACGATCACCGGGTGCACGAACTCGACCGCGACGTGCTGGGCGTGCGGCTCCCACGACGGGGCTACGCACCACAGCGTGGCCCCGGCAGCGAACCGGCGCGCCAGCACGAGCGACGCGGACGCCAGGTCGGCGGAGAGGTCCTCGTCGAGCCCGTTGTCGATCGCCAGGACGGTCATCGGGACCCGCCGCCAGCCGGGATCGGCGCAGTGTCGCCGAACACGCCGTACTCGGTCATCGTCACGATCGTGGTCATCGCCGACGCCTCCTCGATCTTGGTGCGGGCGAATCCGGCATGCGCGGTGGTGTAGTCGTGGGCCATCCGCGCCCCGCTCGGTTCGTCCCGGATCTCGACGATCCGGCCCGTGGTTCTCAGGCACATGGCTCAGCCTTCCTCTTCTATCACAGGTAATGGTGCCTGCGCCGATAATGCCGACACGGCCGCCTGCCCGAGTGCCAACCCGCCGTCGTTGGGCGGCACCGTGCGATGCGTCAGCACTTCGAACCCGTCGTCGCGCAGCCGCCGCCTGCACAGGGCCAGCAGCAGCACATTCTGGAACACTCCCCCGGTGAGCCCGGCCACCCGAACCTCGTGCTGCCGGCCGACCTGCGCCACCACCGTGGCCACCGCATCGGCAACCGCGCGGTGGAACGCCGCCGCCAGCAGCTCGGTCGGGATCCCGGCGCGCAACCCGGCGACGAGCTCGACCAGCAACGGACCCGGGTCGAGCACGCCATCGGATCCGACAGCCAACCGGAGCCGCGGTGGCTCGACCTCTGCAGCAGACGTGGCCAGCACCTCCAGCTCGATCGCGGCCTGGCCCTCGTAGGCGATCCGGTGCCGCACTCCGAGCAGTGAGGCGACGGCGTCGAACAACCGCCCCATGCTGGTGCACGGCACACAACCCAGACCGGAGTCGAGCTGCGACCGAAGCGTACGCCGTTCGGCCGCCGAACTCACCTCCACCGGGGGGAGGTCCTGCGCCCACTCGATGCCCGCCGAGGCCAACTGGGACAGCGCCATCCGCCACGGGTTGCGGACGGCGGCGTCCCCACCGGCGAGCAGGACCGGCGCGAGGTGACCGGCCCGGGTGAACCGGTGGCTGTCGGTGCCGAGCAGCAGGATCTCCCCACCCCAGATGGCACCGTCGGTGCCGTAGCCGGTGCCGTCGAAGGCGACCCCGACGATCGGCTCGCCGAGCCGGCCGTGCTCGGCGAGCAGCGAGACGACGTGCGCGTGGTGGTGCTGGACCAGGTCCAACGGCCGGTCCCCGACATTGCGCTCGGCCCAGCTGCGGGTGAGGTAACCGGGATGCAGGTCCGCGGCAAGACGCTCCGGGGCCCTCGACTGCATCGCGGTGAGCTGGCCGACCGAACGCTCGAAGGCCTGCAACGTCTCCAGCGTGCCCATATCGCCGATGTGCGCCGAGCAGTACGCGCGGTGGCCGTCGGTGAGGCAGAAGGTGTTCTTCAGCTCGCCGCCGACCGCGAGCACCGCGGGCACCGTGCGGCCGAGGTCGACCGGCAACGGCGCGTACCCGCGCGAGCGGCGGATCGGCAGCTCGCGCCCGTCCACGACGCGGACCACCGAGTCGTCGCAGGGCACGTGGATCGGTCGGTCGTGGGTCAGCACCGCGTCGGCCAGTCGAGGCAGCCGGGTGGCGGCGTCGGCGTCGGTGAAGCAGATGGGTTCGTCGGAGAGGTTGGCGCTGGTCAGCACGAGTGCGTCGGGAACCGGTGCGGGATGCTCGGGTACCGGGGCGAACAGCAGGTGGTGCACCGGGGAGTAGGGCAGCATGACGCCGATCCACGGGCTGTCCGGCGCCACCGCGTCCGCCACCCCCGCTCCGGGTCGCCGCGCCAGCAGCACCACCGGTCGGGCCGGGGAGGTCAACACCGACGCCTCGGCCCCGTCGATCTCGGCCAACCGCCGCGCCACGTCGAGATTCCGGGCCATCACCGCGAACGGCTTGCCACCCCGGGCCTTGCGCGACCGCAGTCCTACGACCGCGTCCTGATCGTCGACGGCACAGGCCAGGTGGTAGCCGCCGATCCCCTTGATCGCGACGACCAGCCCCGCGGCGAGCGCGGCCTGCGCGGCCGCCAACGCCGCGTCGGATCCGGTCACCCGCGCGGCCGCGTCGACGGAGGACGGGGCGCTCACCGAGGATGGGGTTTCCAACCACAGGCTCGGCCCGCAGTCGGGGCACGCGACGGGCTGGGCGTGGAAACGCCGATCGGCCGGGTCGTGGTACTCCGCCGCGCACCGCTCGCACAGCGGGAAGCCGGCCATCGTGGTGCCCGGCCGGTCGTAGGGCAGCTCCCGGATGATCGTGAAGCGGGGCCCGCAGTTGGTGCAGGTGATGAACGGGTGCCGGTAGCGCCGGTCGGCCGGGTCGAAGAGCTCGGTGACGCAGTCCGCGCACACGGCGATGTCCGGCGGGATCGGCGTCCGGGCACCCGCACCGCCAGCGCTGGGCACGATACTCGCCACGATCCTGAAGCAGTCGTCGTCAGCGGCCGCCGGAATCTCCTCGGCACGGACGGCGGCGACATCGGCGAGCGGCGGTGCCTCCGCGACCAGCCGCAGCGCGAACTCGTCCAGCGCCGCCACCGGCCCCTGGATCTCCAGGAAGACCGACGAGGAGTCGTTGCCGACGACCCCGACCAGGCCGAGCTCGGTGGCCACCCGGTAGACGAACGGACGGAATCCGACACCCTGAACCACGCCGGTGACGGTGAGGCGGCGGCGCTGGGCATCTTCGTGTCTGGTGCTCTGCACGCTCGTCACGATCACTTCCGTCGCCAGATCATGACCCGGTTGTTCCCCGAGTCCGGCACCGCCAACCGGTTTCCGCGCAGGGCGATCCCGTACGGCAGCACACTGTGTCGTGCACCACACTAGACCAGCGTGTCTCCCGTTCGCCGCGAACGTCGGCTGGGCCAGGAGGTGGCCGGCTGGAGGCCCGCCACGGCGCCGGTCCAGCTGGGCATCTCGTTCCCGAGCAGGACCGTTCAGGGAATTGGTTACCGCCGGCTGCCGTCGGGTTGCTAGGGTCTCCCCATGCGCGCCGGCCCTTGCTTCCGCCACCGTGGTTGCAACCTCGCGCGTCGGCTGAACCAGGCCGTGGGCTGAACCAGGCCGTCGACGCGCCTGCCGGCCCCGCTGCACCGCTCTTCCCCAACCAAGACCTGGCTCGGGTCCTCCTTAACTTTTTGCGGACCTCCACTGGAGCCCACCATGACTGTCCTTGACGTCCATCGCACCTACATCCCCCGCCTGCACCGCCGCCACGAGATCGTCACGACCGGGGGGATGGACGGTGTCCTGCAGGTCGCGGCGATGCTCGCCGACCACCCGGTGCGCGACTTCGCCGCCGACGTCCGCGAGGGTGTCACGTACAGCTCGGTCACGTGCACGATCTCGCTGACCAACGACGAGTGCGGATGCCTCGTCGACCGGCTACTGACCGTCCCAGCCGTGATCTCGGTCGACCCCCGCTAATACGGCACCGCAAGATCGCGGCCGAGCTGAAGACTACGGATTGACGCTCCCGCCGACGGGATCGCGGCAGCATCCCGAACTGGGGCTCCGCTCCGGAAGCACGTCCATCATCCGAGCAGGGTGGCGGAGCTTGCATCGACGGGCTGGCAGGCCTCCAGCATCGCCACCAGCTCGGCGACCTTCACCCGCTCCGCGCCCCGGACCCCGCCCAGGCGCAGCTCCTCCGCATCCAGGCGCAGCCAGTGGCTCCAGTCCACGGCCCGCACCCCGTGCTCGACGAGGGCGCGGCGCAGCTCCGCCGGCTCGGGATGCGCGGGGGCGGGCAGCGACGCCAGGTCGGCCAGCAGTGCGGCGACAGTCTCGGTGGCATCGCCCTTGTTGGTGCCGATCACCCCGGTCGGCCCGCGCTTGATCCATCCGGTGACGTAGGCGCCGGGCACCGGAACGCCGTCGCTCAGCACCCGGCCACCTGCATTCGGCACGGTTCCGGTCCGCTCGTCGAACGGCAGCCCGGGAATCGGCTCTGCGTCGTAGCCGATCGCGCGGACGACCAGGCCGACGTCGAGGGTCTCCTGCTCGCCGGTGCCGACCACCCGGCCGTCGACGATCGTGTTGCGCTCCACCACGATGCCGCACACACGTCCGTTCGCACCGAGCAACTGCACCGGGCTGCGCAGGAACCGCAGGTGGATCCGCCGAAGCTTGCCGGTGGGCTCGTACCCGTCCCACCCGGTGAGTATCCCCAGGTTCTGCTTCTGGCGCCGGTTCCCGTCCGCATCGACCCCGGCGGCGAGCAGGCCGTCGTCGTGCACGAGCACGTCGGCGTTGCCGAGCTCGCCGATCTGGCGCAGCTCGGCGGGGGTGAACCGGACGTGCTGCGGCGCGCGCCGGATGAGGATGTGCACGTCGCGCACCGCGCTGCCGCGCAGGACGTCGAGGACGAAGTCCGGGATGTCGGTCCCGGCCATCTCCTCAGCGGTCTTGGCGAGCACCCTGGCAACGTCGAGGGCGACGTTCCCGGCGCCGACGACCGCGGCCCCGGGGTGGTCCAGCGGCGGGTCGAGCCGGGTGCGGTCGGGATGGCCGCAGTACCAGCTGACGAACGCACCCGATCCCAGGGAGCCGGCCAGCTCCTCACCCGGCACGCGCAGCGCCCGGTCCACCGAGCTGCCGGTGGCGTGCACGATCGCGTGGTAATGGTCGCGCAGCACGTCGAGCGGGACCCCACCCGCACCCACCCGAACGTTGCCAAGGAAATGGGCCTCTGGGAGATCCGCCCCACCCACCCCGAAGGGTTGTTGCAGCACCCGGATGACCGACTTCATCTTCACGTGGTCGGGCGCCACGCCGTAACGGACGAGTCCGTACGGCGCGGGAAGCCGGTCCAGTACGTCGATGCTCACCCCCGAGCCCGACGCAAGCAGTGCCGCAGCCGCATAGAGCCCGGACGGACCCGCTCCGATCACGGCAACCCGGGGCTGTCCCTGCTGCATGCCATCTCCTGGTTCTGGTTGGCTGGTTCTGGTTGGTTGGCTGGTTCTGGTCGGTGTGGCCACCGCATCAGCCAGCCGACCGGATCCGCGATGCGGAAAGTCCGGCGGTAGTCAGCCGGGGCGACCCCGACAAGCTTACGGAAGTGGTGGCGCAGCAGTGCCGCCCGAACGCCCGGTCTGGACACGGAGAATGATGATCGGCGTGGCCGAGCAGAGCACCGACATCACCACCACCGCCGAATGGTCCGCGCTGGCCGAGCACCACACGGCCGTCGCCGGACTCCACCTGCGCGAGCTGTTCGACGCCGACCCGGACCGCGCAACCGCCCTCACCATCACCGCCGCCGATCTCGTCCACGACCATTCCAAACATCGGATCACCCGCGACACCCTCCCGCTGCTCACCGCGCTCGCCCGCCGGGCCGGGCTCGATGAGCGGATCGCGGCGATGTTCCGCGGCGACCGGATCAACACCAGCGAGGACCGATCGGTCCTGCACACGGCCCTGCGGCTGCCCCGCGAGGCCACACTCATGATCGAAGGCCGCAACCTCGTCGCCGACGTGCACGCGGTGCTCGACCGGATGGCGACCTTCACCGACGCTGTCCGTTCGGGGATGTGGACCGGGCACACGGGCGAGCGGATCCGCAGCGTGGTCAACATCGGGATCGGGGGCTCGGACCTCGGCCCGGTGATGGCGTACGAGGCGCTGCGTGCGTACGCCGACCGGACCATCGGTTTCCGGTTCGTCTCCAATATCGACCCGACCGACGTCACCGAGGCGGTCATCGACCTGGACCCGGCGACGACGCTGTTCATCGTCTCGTCGAAGACCTTCACGACGCAGGAGACGCTGACCAACGCCCGCGCGGCCCGGACCTGGCTGGTCGAGGGCCTGGGCGACGAGGCCGCCGTCGCCAAGCATTTCGTTGCGGTCTCGACCAACGCCGAGGAAGTGCGCGCGTTCGGCATCGATGAGGCCAATATGTTCGGCTTCTGGGACTGGGTGGGCGGGCGCTACTCCCTGGACTCCGCGATCGGGCTCTCGCTCATGGTCGCGATCGGGCCCGAGCAGTTCGGCGAGTTCCTGGCCGGGATGCACGCGATCGACGAGCATTTCCGCACCACGCCGCTGATGACCAACCTGCCGGTGATCGCCGGGCTGCTGAACGTCTGGTACGTCAACTTCTTCGGCACCGAGACCCATGCCGTGCTGCCCTACAGCCAGTACCTGCATCGGTTGCCCGCCTACCTGCAGCAGCTCACGATGGAGAGCAACGGCAAGTCCGTCCGCCACGACGGCACATCCGTCACCGCCGCGACCGGGGAGATCTTCTGGGGTGAGCCGGGCACCAACGGTCAGCACGCCTTCTACCAGCTGCTGCACCAGGGCACCCGGCTCGTGCCGGCCGACTTCATCGGGTTCGCGGAACCCAACCACGTGCTGGGGGTCGATCAGGAGACCGACATGCACGACTTGTTCATGGCCAACCTGTTCGCCCAGACCTCCGCACTCGCGTTCGGCAAGACAGCGCAGGAGATCGCGGCCGAGGGCACCCCGGCCGAGCTCGTGGCGCACAAGGTGATGCCCGGCAACCGGCCGTCGTCGACCATCCTGGTGCCCAGGCTCACCCCGTCCGTGCTGGGTCAGCTGATCGCGTTCTACGAGCACGTCACGTTCGTGGAGGGCACCATCTGGGGCATCGACTCGTTCGACCAGTGGGGCGTGGAGCTGGGAAAGGTGCTGGCCAGGAAGCTCGGTCCGGTGCTCACCGGTGCCGAGCCCAGCACCGCCGACCTGGACGCCTCCACCGCGGCGCTGGTACGGCGATACCGGGAGTTGCGCGGGCGCGCGGTCTGAGCCGGAGGGCTCTAGCCGGAGGACGAGGGGACCGGAGCACGAGGGTGACGGCCGACCAGGACGGGGTTGATCGGGCGCCGGCGGGCCTCTCCGGCCCGCTCCCTCCGCCGCGCCGACAGCTGGCCCTGCACACCTTCGGGGTGGTGCTGCTCGGCGTCCTGGCGGCTGCGGCGCTCTACGTGGGTGCCGCCGGTACCGGCCCGACGGCCGCGGACGCCGCCGCGCTCGACGAGTCGATCGAGCTGCGCTCCGGCGGCCTCACCCTGTTCGCGACCGTCCTGACCCACGCCGGCAGCACGGCGTCCATGGCGGTGCTCGCGCTGCTGGTCGCGCTGTGGTCGCTCTACCACGGCCGGCGGGTCGACGCGGCACTGGTGTTCGGGGCGATGGCCGGCGCGAGCCTCCTGTTCCGCGGCCTCAAGCTCCTCATCGACCGCCCACGGCCGCCGCTGGTGAGCCGGCTCGCGGACGTGGCCAGCGAGTCGCTGCCCTCCGGCCACGCCACGATGTCGATGGTGGTGATCGGCACGCTGGTCGTGCTCGCCTGGGCCGGGCTGGGTCGCGCCGCGCGGGGGACGATGGTCGCGGCCGCCGCGGTGTGGGTCGGCGGGGTCGGGGCGACCCGGATCTACCTCGGGGTGCACTGGTTCAGCGACGTGGTCGCCGGCTGGCTAGTCGGCGGTGCGTGGTTGGCCACCTGCGTGGCGGCGTGGTCCTGGTGGCGCGCCCGGCGCCCCACCCCGCGCCCCACCCCACCCGCAACGAACGGCACGTTCGTCCTGTAGGTACGAGGGTGGTCAGGCACACTTTGACTGATCAGCCCCGCGTTTTTCGGACCGCTTGGATTGGGTTAGTCTACGCTGCTTCCTGGCCGTTTGTCCACTCGTCGAGGGCTTCTTGGGGTGTTTTGTAGCCCAGTCCCGAGTGGAGTCTGTTGCGGTTGTACCAGAACTCGATGTATCGTGCGATGTCCGCTCGGGCATGTGCCCGTGTCGGGTAGACGGTTCGATGAACGCGCTCGTTCTTCAACGCGGCGAAGAACGATTCGGCCATCGCGTTATCGTAGCATATCTCCGTCCGGCCTACCGATTGGCGCAATCCTTGGGCTCAACCGGTCATAGCGACACCCAGAACCCCGGCTTGACCTGGGGCGGGCGCCCGTACGCTGGTCGGCGGATCGGGGCAGGTGTCCACCTGCCCCTGAGCAGGCCCGATG
>JBOHEO010000184.1:0-11155 GCA_050701055.1 Pseudonocardia sp.
GCTTGACCTGTGCGGCGAAGTCGGCCTCCAGGGCGGCCAGCGCCACCTGATCGACGGCGATGCCCGCGCTCTCCAGATCGGCCAGCACGTACTGCAACGGGAGCTCGAGATCGGCGAGCAGCTCGGTACCGCCCCGCTCGGCCAGCTCGGCGTCGAGTGCGTCAGCCAGCTCGGCGACGGCCTGGGCGGCCACCATCTGGGTCCGGGCGCGGGCGGCGTCGGCCTCTTCTTCCCCACTCGGAGCGTCGGCGGCGAGCGCATCGGCGCCGAGCAGGGAGAGCTGGCCGTCCTCGGCCTCACCCTCGGCCCGCAGCTCGCGGCGCAGGTAGCGCAGCGCGAGATCGGCCAGGTCGAAGCTGCGTTGTCCCGGCCGGGACAGGTAGGCCGCGAGGGCGGTGTCGGTGGTGAGCCCCGCGAGGGTCCAGCCGCGGCCGCGCAGCGCGTGCAGCACCGATTTGACGTCGTGCGCCGCCTTGGGTATCGACGGATCGGCCAACCACTCCCCGAGTGCAACCTCATCCCCTGGGGTGAGCGTGGGGACGTCGAGATAGCCGGCCTGCGCAACGCCCGCGGTGGCGCCGTCGGCCCGGGCCTCGACGGTGGGTTCGCCTGCGGCCAACGCGATACCGTCGACGTCGCGGCCGGCCCAGGTGGCCAGTGGACCGTGGAAGGCGAGCCCGACGCGGCGCCCGTCGCGCGCGTTGGCGTGGAGCCAGGCCCGGACCGTGTCGGGCGCGATCGCGCCGCCCTGCACCTCGAAGCCCTCCTCGGCCTCCGGTTCGGCGCTCACGAGAGTGGCGAACAGACGCTCGCGCAGCACCCGGAACTCCAGCTCGTCGAACAGCCGGTGCACGGCGTCGCGATCCCAGGGGCGCACCTCGAGGTCGCGTGGATGCACGTCGAGAGGAACGTCGCGGACCAGTTCGGTGAGCTGGCGGTTGAGCGCGACGTTGGCGAGGTTGGCGCGCAGCGCGTCGCCCGCCTTCCCCTTGACCTCGTCGACCCGGTCGGTGAGCTCGGCCAGCGAGCCGAACTCCCGGATCCACCTGGCGGCCGTCTTCTCCCCCACCCCGGGGATGCTCGGCAGGTTGTCGCTGGGGTCGCCGCGCAGGGCCGCGAAATCAGGGTACTGGGCCGGGGTGAGGCCGTAGCGCGTCATCACCTCAGCGGGGTCGATGCGGCCGAGATCGGACACGCCCCGGCGCGGATAGAGCACCATCACGTTGTCGCTGACCAGCTGGAACGCATCGCGGTCGCCGGTGGTGATAAGCACCTCGAACCCGTCGGTCTCGGCCTGGGTGGCGAGGGTGGCGATGAGGTCGTCGGCCTCGTAGCCCGCGACGCCGAACTCGGGGATGGCGAGCGCGCGCAGGACCTCCTTGATGAGGTCGACCTGGCCTCGAAAATCATCGGGAGTCGTCGTCCGATTCGCCTTGTACTCGGCGTAGCGCTCCGAGCGGAACGTGGTGCGGGAGACGTCGAAGCAGACCGCGAGGTGCGTTGGCTGCTCGTCGCGCAGCTGGTTGATGAGCATCGACGTGAAGCCGTAGACCGCGTTCGTGGTCTGACCGGTGCCGGTGCGGAAGTTCTCCGCGGGCAGCGCGAAGAAGGCCCGGTAGGCCAGCGAGTGACCGTCGAGCAGGAGCAACCGGCGACCGGTCGGTGGCGACAGGGCGGCCGTCGGGGCGGGAGTTCGGGTGGCGGGGCTCATCGACGGCGAGTCTAGAACCGGGCACCGACAATCTCGGGACCGCGTGTCACCCCGCCGGGGCACGAGCCGTCCGTCCGTCCGTCCGTCCGGCGCACGCACCGAATTGCGCCGCACACGCTTACGGACATGTGGTGCGGGCTACCACTGGGTACGCGCAGGCTCACTCGAGGGTGCGCGGGCACCACTGGCGTGCACGTCCGGCACCGGAGGGAGAGCCGCGATGGCGGAGGCCATCGGTCGGACGGACCAGCTCGATCCACGTTCAACGACCAGGCCCAGCTAACGGTGGCCGGCTCGGCAGAAGCGCACGTCCGCGCTCTCGCACCGACGATCAACCAGAATCGGGTGACCGTGCGGGTGCTCGTCACAGGCCCATGATCGGGGGTTCGGAACCTCCGACCGTTCTGGGTATGATCGCGCGTACCCAAGCGCCTATCACCGACGGCCGGGGCACGGTCTCGCGTTCCCAAGCGCCGATCAGTCCGACCTGGGCGTCCGCGGCCACCACAACATCTCGCGGCCCGACCGCCCCGATCAGCCGACCTCGGCCATAATCTCGTCCGAGACATCGAAGTTGGCGTAGACGTTCTGCACGTCGTCGCTTTCCTCCAGCGCGTCGATCAGCCGGAACACCTTCTTAGCGCCCTCAGCGTCCAGCGGCACCGACATCGACGGCAGGAACGTCGGGTCGGCCGAGTCGTAGTCGATGCCGGCCTGTTGCAGGGCGGTGCGGACCCCGATGAGGTCGGTGGCCTCGGAGACCACCTCGAAGCTCTCCCCGAGGTCGTTGACCTCCTCGGCACCGGCGTCGAGCACCGCCAGCAGCACGTCGTCCTCGGCCAGGCTCCCCTTGGGAACGATCACCACACCCTTGCGGGTGAACAGGTACGCCACCGAACCGGGATCGGCCATCGCGCCGCCGTTGCGGGTCATCGCGATCCGGACCTCGGTGGCCGCGCGGTTGCGGTTGTCGGTGAGGCACTCGATGAGCACCGCGACGCCGCCCGGGCCGTAGCCCTCATAGGTGATCGTCTGGTAGTCCGCCCCACCTGCGTCGACCCCGGAACCGCGCTTGACCGCGCGCTCGATGTTGTCGTTGGGGACCGAGCTCTTCTTCGCCTTCTGGAGGGCGTCGAAGAGGGTGGGGTTACCGTCAGGATCACCACCGCCGGTGCGTGCGGCCACCTCGATGTTCTTGATCAGCTTGGCGAACATCTTGCCGCGGCGGGCGTCGATGACGGCCTTCTTGTGCTTGGTCGTCGCCCATTTGGAGTGGCCGCTCATCGAGTTCCCTTCTCACTGCACAGATCTTGCAGTCTACCGGCGCCCGAACCGCGAGCAGGCGGGGGGAGGCGTTCAAGATCCATATCTGTGACGCGACTACGCCGGCTCACGTCGAACGAACTCGAGATCCGGGACCGGATCCCGGGATGGCCACCACTCGAGTGTCGACGCCGGGCAGCTCGTCGAATCGGGCGCGGGCGTCGCGGGTGAGCAAGACACGGTTGGTCGCCCGCGCACTGGCGGCGATGATCAGATCGTGCGCACCGCGGGGCACCCCCGCGCCACGTGCATGGGCCAGGAGCTCCGCGTGGTGCTCGGCGACCTCCGCGGTGTACTCGACGACCGGCATCAGCTCCAGCATCTCGTCGAGGAACGCCTGGTGCGCCGAGCGGCGCCGCTCATCGACCGTCCGCAGCACACCCTCCCGGTACTCCGCGATCACCACGGCAGGAAGCGCCAGGTCGTCGCCGGCGGCGATGAGAGACAGATCGAGCTTTCCGCGGGCGTTCGCAATGAGCAACCCGGTGTCGAGAATCAGTCTCGCCATGGCTCCTCGAGCCGTTCCGGCATGATGCGTTTTTCTTCGACCGCAGCCTCGAACTCGTCGTCGATGACCAGCTTGCCGCTCCACCGACGGAAGACCTCCGCAAGCGCCGCACCGTTGGCCCGCGGCGCGGGCACGATGAGCGCCACCCGCTTGCCGCTACGGGTGACGGCGATCGTCTCCCCGCGTTCAGCCTCGTCGAGGACGGCGGACAGATTCCGCGACACCTCGGATGTCGTCATCTCACGCATAAAATCAGATTATCTGATTCGGACTCACGCCGCGCAAGCGATCTCCCGCACCAGGTCGCAGAACAGCGCGTGCACCCGACGGTCGCCGGTGAGCTCCGGGTGGAACGCCGTGGCCAGCACCGGTCCCTGTCGCACGGCCACGATCCGGCCTGCCGCCACACCCGCGTCCGCACCGGTCAGCGTGAGCCGGGGCACGGTCGCCAGCACCCGCACACCCGGTCCCGTCGATTCCACCCACGGCGCCCGGATGAACACCGCCCGCATCGGGGCGGGCAGCCCGTCGAAACGAAGATCGGTCTCGAACGAGTCGACCTGACGGCCGAACGCGTTGCGCCGCACGACGACATCGAGTCCGCCGAGCTGACGCTGGTCGGGGCGGCCGTCGAGCACCTCGTCAGCCAGCAGGATCATTCCGGCGCAGGACCCGTAGGCGGGCATCCCGGCAGCCAGCCGCACGCGCAGCGGGTCGAGCAGCTCGAAGCTCTCCAGCAGCCGGCTCATCGTGGTCGACTCCCCGCCGGGAAGGACCAGCGCGTCGACCCCGTCGAGCTCGGAGGTTCGACGCACCGGCACCCCACGGGCACCGCAGGCGGCGAGCGCGGTCAAGTGCTCGCGGACGTCGCCCTGCAGAGCCAGCACACCGATCACGGGAACCACGAGGTCCAGAGTAGTCGTCAGCCAGTCAGCATCGGTCAATCGCTGCCCGCACCCGTGAAGGCTCCGCGTCGACCGTCGTTCCCCAAACCGCGGCGGCGGCCACAAGCTTGTCGACAAGCTTGCCGACCAGTTGGGCGTTCCCAGCCGCTGTCAGCTCGCCAGATCGAATCAGCTTGGCATAGCGCACAGAATCGACTAAGGCCGATTTGATACGTTCATGGCGAAGATATGTATCCAGGTCTCGGCGCCAAGGGGTCAACGCGGCGGTTACCTCTGCCTGCTGCCACCCGGCAAGGAACCGGTCCTGTTCCGTCGGAAAATAGGCCATCTTGTGTAGGTGGGCTGCGATGTCATAGAGCGGGTCGGCCCACAGCGCTAGCTCCCAGTCGAGGAACACTACCCTTCCGTTGGTGACGATCATGTTCTTGCGGTGGACATCGGCATGCACCAGCCGAAACGGCCGCGATGCCAAAGACTCCCAACCCGAGTTGACCGCCTCGAGTGGATCGTCTGGAATTCCCAACGCCAACCACAACCGCCCGAAGGCTGGCTTGTGCGCGCGCAGTACGCGCTCAGTGACTGCCGACAGAAGCCGAGCGACCCCGGCAACGTCTCCATCCTCAGGCCAAGTCCCCTGCTCCATCGCGGGCAGAGTATCGCGCGGAACGCCCTCCAGCGTGCCGAATAGGTGCACCACGTCGTCGATGACAAACGGTGGCAACGGGGTGCCCCGTGGCGACATCCGATCGAGAACGACCCCGTCGACATGATCTTGTATCTGGAACGGCGGCGTTACCCCGGCCCAGCGCACCCGCGGCGCACGGATCCCGACGGCTCCGATAGCGCGCAGCACCGCGGCCTCGGGCAGCACCCGCAGGTCCATCTCGTCAGCCCCACTTGCCGGAATCCGGACGTTGACGGGACCGAGTGTGCTGTCCACCCGCACGTTGCTGTTGTAGAATCCGGCGGACACGGAGCAATCGGCGGCCGCCTGGTAGAGCGCGGCCGCGTCGAACCCGGCTAGCACAGCGACCGACGCGTTTAGGCCAGCAATCAAGTCCGGGGATCCCGGCGGTTGCTGGATGGTTCGGTGAGCACTCGCCGCAGCCCGAGCGATCGTAGGATCGTGCCAGCCGAATAGTGCGAGCGCGACGTCGGCGGCAACGATAAGGACCGGATAGACTTCGGTGTCCTGCAGTTCCTGGATGGCCCATCGGGCGCTGCGCACGCTGGCGGCGCGTTCGCCGCGGCGGGCGTACACGAAGGCGCGGAACAACTCCGCGCGAGCCCGGCCCGATCGATAGCCCACCTGGTCAAGCACGTCGCATGCGTCTCGCAAGGCTTGCTCTGCTGCATCGAGGTCGCCCAGGGCCAGCTGGGCTACGCCGAGAGCAGTGTAGGACTTGCCAATCTCATGACGAGCGCCGAGCTCGCGTTGGGCCTGAATTGCCACGCCCGCTGCATCAATGGCGGCCGCAGGATCGGTGAACGCGAGCAGCTCGGCACGGTTCACAGCCAGATTCGCCGAGGTGATCACCGAGCCTGCCACGTCGCTGTAACGCTGCGCTGTAGTCATGTAGAGCGACGAGCGCTCGAAGTCGAAGGCAAATCGGCAGGTGAGGGACCGTAGCCGCTCGACCTCGGCGAGGTATTCCAGATCCTCGCCACCTGCCCGTTCGAGTAGTTCGCCCGCCACCGCGAGCGCCTCGGCGAGACGGCCCTGCGCCATGTGGAGATCGGCCGCCCACAACCCTGCGTCGCGACGCGCTGGACCGTCGGGTGCTCGGTCGAGCACGGCCGTGTAGATCACCAGCGCTTCGGCCGTGCGGCCCCGAATCCGACGGGCGTGCCCGGAAACTACGGCGAACCGGTCGGCGACGGGACCCGTCGCGGAAAGATCAGCGCCCTCGGTCAGCTCGTCGGCACGAACGCCATCACCGAGCAACACCGCAGTTTCGGCCCGAAGATGACGCGCCGCCAAGGTGAAAGCGTCCCGGCGCTTGGCATCGATTGGATCATCGAGGTAGCGCTCAAGATCCACGAGTACCTGGTCGATTGCTTGCTTACCGCCGGCCGCAGCGATCCGATCCACTCCATCAAGGAATGATGCCGCGTCGAGAATCTCACCGCGGACGCCGTGATAAAGCGCTTCCCTACGCGTCGCCGCCCGGCCGGTATCCTCGTCCGCGCGGCCCGACCACAGGATGTGAAGCAGCTTGTGCAACCGCTTGACGGTGTCGGGCTGCAACCGGAGTCGTAGAGATTCGACCATCAGCTGGTGCAGTTGCAGCTGGCCGGGCTGACCGGCGGGCCGAACGAACGAGTACCCCACGATCGCATCCCACCGCTCGTCGTGGACGGCCAGGCTAAACTCCCCTGCCACTGCGGCAAAAATCTCCGGATCAAACAGCCGTGGTACGCTGAGCAGCTCAAGCAGCCGAACTTCGCCGTTGTCCACGTGATTCAGAAACCGCTCCAGAATGGCACCGGGAGCTACGGCGGACCGGTCCTGCCGGGGATCAGCGGTCCGCCCATCAAGCGCGAGGTGCAAGTAGAATGGGACACCTGCGCTCGCTGCAGCTAGGGCCTCGGCCTCCGTCGTGTCGGTCACCCCCGCCGCACTGAGCAGTTGTAGGCAAGCTGGTACGGATAAGTCATCGATGGCAAGGTTGTGGAGGCGCCTACTCCATTCCGGGTCGTGCTGCTCCCAACCCAGCGGCTCGCGGCTTGCGACCACGACCACACCGGTGTCGAGTTGGCAGATCACATCGCGTAGCCACGCGTCTACTGCGGCCACACGTCCTTCCCTCGCTGCCCCACCGACGAGAGCCTCATACGCGTCCACAAACAGCACGTATGTACCGGTAGAAGCCTTGAGGTCCTCTGCGAGCAGGTATACAACCGCATCGGTGAGCGCAGGCAGTTCTAGAATGTCCAGGTCCTGCAGTGTGGGATCTGCGCGCATCCAGCGCCACCGACGCGCTCGCCGCGCCCCCGAATCGATCAGCTTTGCAGCCGTCCCGAAGATTGGGATTCCTGCCACATCGTCGAGAATGTCTGCGAGAATCTCACTGTGCTCCGCCAAGGCGAACGACTCGGCTGAAATCCGCAGGTGTGGGTGAAGGCGTTGCCACAGCACCGTGTATGCAATGTCGAATCGCGGAAACGTACACCGCAGGTACCGAACTGCGCGCGCAGCACGGCCAGCGCTGTCTCCGGTTGGCGCTGCGCCGGGACCTGCAGGTCGAGCACAGCGGTCGCCCAGGCATCGTCGAGGCGGCTCCGTAACTCGCCGAGCAGTCGAGACTTACCGATCCCGCCGATTCCGGCTAGGACCAGCACTTCGGGATCGGCTCCGGGTAAAGCAGCCCGGTTCGTGGCATCGGCAAACGCCTGCAGGACCGGTTCCCGATTGACGAAGGGCCGGCGGGCGGACCCCGGGCGAAATCGCGCGGACAGTGGCACGGCAACCATCATGCCCGGCAGGGCCGCCGCCACGACCAGCCGGGGACATCCGCCAACCCGTCGTCAACTCGCGCCCGGGCGCGAGTTTGTCACGGCCTCACCGCGGTCGCCGCGCCTCGCACGGCCTCGGCGACGGCAGGAGCCACCGCAGGGTCGAAGACGCTCGGGACGATGAAGGACGGGTTCGGCTCGGTCACCACGCCGGCGATCGCGGCCGACGCGGCGAGCAGCATCTCGTCGGTGATGTCGCGAGCCTGCGCGTCGAGCAGGCCGCGGAAGACCCCGGGGAAGGCGAGCACGTTGTTGATCTGGTTCGGGTGGTCCGATCGGCCGGTCGCGACGACGGCCGCGTACTGCATGGCCACCGTCGGCTCGACCTCCGGGTCCGGGTTGGCCAGCGCGAACACGATCGCGTCGTCGGCCAGCGTCGCCAGCTCGCCTGCGCCGAGCAGGTTCGGCGCCGAGACCCCGATGAACACATCCGCGGCGACGATCGCGTCGGCCAGCGTGCCGGTGACCGCGTCGCGGTTGGTGTGCTCGGCGATCCACGCGAGGTTCCCGTCGAGCTCAGGCCGGGCCGGGTGCACGATCCCGTCGATGTCCACGGCTAGCACGTCGCCGGGCTTGCCCGAGCGCAGCAGCCGGATGATCGCCGAGCCGGCCGCGCCCACGCCGCACACCACGATCCGGCAGGCCGGCAGCTCCTTGTCGACCACCCGCAGCGCATTGCGCAGCGCCGCCAGCACGACGACCGCGGTGCCGTGCTGGTCGTCATGAAACACCGGGATGTCGAGCATCTCCCGGAGCCGGCGCTCGATCTCGAAGCACCGCGGCGCGGCGATGTCCTCAAGGTTGATCCCGCCGTAGCCCGGCGCCAGGATCTGGACGGTCCGGATGATCTCCTCCGTGTCCTGGGTGTCCAGGCACACCGGCCAGGCGTCCACCCCGGCGAAGCGCTTGAACAGCGCCGCCTTGCCCTCCATCACCGGCATCGCGGCGGCCGCGCCGAGGTTGCCCAGCCCGAGCACGGCGGACCCGTCGGTGACGACGGCCACCGTGTTGCGCTTGATCGTGAGCCGCCGGGCGTCGGCCGGGTTGAGCGCGATCGCCTGGCATACCCGGGCCACGCCCGGGGTGTAGGCGCGCGAGAGGTCGTCGCGGGTGCGCAGGCTGACCTTGGACGTCACCTCCAGCTTGCCACCCAGGTGGATCAGGAACGTCCGGTCGGAGAACTTGCGGACCCGCACGCCGGGCAGGGCCTCCAGCGCGGTGGTGATTTCGCGGGCGTGCTCCTCGCCGCGGGCGTTGCAACTGATGTCGACGACGAGGGTGGTCGTCCTGGCCTCCACGACGTCGAACGCCGTGACGACCCCGCCGACCCGCCCGACGGCAACCGTGAGATCCCCGGCCGCGCTCGCGGAGGCGGGCACCTCGACCCGAGCGGTGATGGCATAACCCGGACCAGGAACAGGCACCCCGAAACCCTAACGACGGAGCTCACCCATCCTGCCTACCGGCCGCGGCATGGCCACATCTCGCTGATGCGACAGCCCTCAAACCGCGACATGTGGCCTGTCGCGGCGTCGGGGACGGGCGGATGCGGGTCAGGGGTTGTGAGCACGCTGCGACAGGTGTGAGATGACGCACACATGACGGAAGTCGTCGACGCAGTGGCGATAGGACATGCGCTACCGGGCCGGACGACGAGACATGGCGCTGCCGGGCCGGACGGGCAGCGTCGCGGAGGTGGTCGCCATGGCCGTCAGAGTAGATAGTGGGCAGCGTACGGGGAGCCGGTCGACGAACGTGATCCCCACCGTCAGCGATCCGGCCCGGGTGCGCAACGTGGTCCTCGTGGGGCCGTCCGGGGCCGGCAAAACGACGCTGGTGGAGGCGCTGCTCGCCCGCACCGCCGCAATCCCCCGGCAGGGCAACGTGGTCGACGGCACCACGGTCTGTGACCACGATCCCGCCGCCGTACGCCAGCGGCGGTCCGTGGCCCTGTCGGTGGCTCCTCTCCTGTGCGACGACCACAAGATCAATCTGATCGACACCCCCGGCTACGGTGACTTCGTCGGCGAGCTTCGCGCCGGGCTGCGCGCCGCCGACGCCGCGCTGTTCGTCGTCTCCGCGCACGAGGGCAGGGAGGGCACGATCGACCCCGCCACCGTCGCCCAGTGGGAGGAGTGCGCCGCGGTCGGCATGCCACGGGCCGTGGTGGTGGCGCGCTGCGATCACGCCCGCGCCGACCTCGAAGCCACCGTCGCCGCCTGCCAGGACGCGTTCGGCGCCGGCGTCGCCCCGCTCTACCTGCCGCTACGCTCGACCGACGGCGCCGTCACCGGCCTGTACGGCCTGCTCTCCCAGACCCCCGCCGGGAGCGCCCCCGAGGGCGCCGACGACGCCCGGGGCGAGCTCATCGAGGGCATCATCGAGCAGTCCGAGGACGAGTCGCTCATGGAGCGCTACCTTGAGGGCGAGGAGCTCGAGGTAGCGACATTGATCGACGACCTGGAGACCGCGCTCGCGCGCGGGTCCTTCCACCCGGTGATCCCGGTCTGCGCGGGCAGCGGCACCGGTCTCGACGCCCTGCTCGAGGTGCTCGTCGGTGGCTTCCCGTCGCCACTGGAGCACCCGCTGCCACCGGTGTCGCGCGTCGACGGCACCGTGCACCCACCGCTGCTCGCCGACCCGGACGGTCCGCTGGTCGCCGAGGTCATCCGCACCTCCGCCGATGCCTACGTCGGCCGGGTCTCGCTCGTGCGGGTGTTCTCCGGGACGTTGCGCCCGGAGTCGACCGTGCACATCAGCGGGCACCACACCGTGCACATCCCGGCCCAGCGCAGCGGCGAGAACAGCAACGGCGGCCACGATGCCGACGAGCGCCTCGCCCACGTCTACGCACCGTTGGGCGCCACCCTGCGCGAGATCGACGCGTGCATCGCGGGCGACATCTGCGCCCTCACCAAGATCGGTTCGGCCGAGACCGGCGATACGGTCTCCGCCGCCGACCACCCCCTGCTGCTCAGCTGCTGGGACCTACCCGACCCGCTGCTGCCCGTCGCCATCGTCGCAGCCACCCGCGGGGATGAGGACGCGCTGGTCAAGACGCTGGCGAAGATCGTCGCCGCCGACCCGACGCTCCAGCTGGAGCGCAACGTCGAGACCCACCAGACCGTGCTGTGGTGCATGGGCGAGGCGCACGCGGACGTGGTGCTGTCGAGGCTGCGTGCCGGCGGCGCC
>JBOHEO010000185.1:0-11063 GCA_050701055.1 Pseudonocardia sp.
GCGCACCGCAGACCAGCGCATCGACGGGGCCGGCGATGGCTCGGCCGGCGCCCCGCGCGTCAGCCTGGACACCACGCTCTACCTGCCGGTCACGACACCCGCCCCCGCGGTGCTGGTCGCGCACGGGTTCGGTGGGAGCAAGGCGTCGGTCGACGCCGACGCCCGCGCGCTCGCCGAGCGCGGGTTCGTCGTCCTCGCCTGGTCGGCCCGCGGGTTCGGCACCAGCACCGGGCAGATCGCGCTCAACTCCCCCGACGCCGAGGTCGCCGACGCCCGCGCGCTCGTCGACTGGTTGGCCGGGCGTCCCGAGGTGCAGCTCGACGCGCCCGGCGACCCCCGGCTCGGCGTCACCGGCGGTTCCTACGGCGGCGCCTTGTCGCTGCTGCTCGCGGGGTACGACCCCCGGGTCGACGCGCTGGCACCGGTGATCACCTGGAACGACCTGGGGCAGGCGCTGTTCCCCAATGCCGCGTTCCCCGACACCGGGATGAGCCCATCGCTACCGGCCGATACGCCGGGCCGGGGGGCGTTCGCGCCGGACGGGGTGTTCAAGCGCGGATGGGCCGGGATCTTCTTCTCGGCCGGGCTGTCGCGGGCGGACGGGCCAGGCGGCGGTGACCCCGCTGTGGGCGGGGTCGACGGAAGCACCGCCGCACTCGCCGAGGGCGGGCTGGGCGGAAGCACCGCGGGCGACGGCACCGCGGGCGGGGCGGGCGGAGACACCGCGGGGCAGCCGGACAGAGACATCGCCGCGCCGCCCGTCACCCCGGATGGCGCGCTCGGGCCCATCACCTGTGGCCGTTTCACCGCCGAGGTGTGCAAGACCTACACCGATGCCGCCACCACGGGCCGGATCTCCCCGACCGACGCCGACCTGTTGCGCCGCTCGTCCCCGAGCGCCGTCACCGATCGGATCACCGCCCCGACGTTGATCGTCCAGGGCGAGCAGGACACGCTGTTCGGCCTCGACCAGTCCGACGCGAACGCCCGCGAGATCGCCGCGGCCGGCGCCGTCGTCAAGACCGTCTGGTTCGACGGCGGCCACGACGGAACGGCTCCCGGCCCGGCCGTGCGGGAGCAGATCGGCGAGTGGTTCGACTTCCACCTCGCGGGCGTCGGCGACGACCCCGGCACCGGGTTCGCCTACACGGTCGAGAGCGGCCTGCGCACCCAGAGTGACGCCCCGACCAGCCGCACCGTCGAGGCTCCGGGCTACCCGGGGCTGCCGGGCACAGCTGCGGTCGCCATGGAGTCGCTCGCACTCGAGGGCGATCCGCAGGTGGTGGTGCAGCCGGCCGGTGGCAACCCGGCCGCGATCACCTCGCTGCCCGGGTTGGGTGGGGCGCTGCGGAACCTGGGCGGGCGGCTCACGGCCTTCACCGCGGAGCTCCCGGGGCAGTCCGCGCAGTTCAGCACCCCGCCGATGGACGCTCCGCTGCTGGTCGCCGGCGCGCCGCGGGTGGACATCACCGTCGCGCGGGTACCCGGTCAGCCGGCCGCCACCGAGGCCGTGCTGTTCGGCAAGATCTACGAGGTCTCCCCCAACGGACTGCGCGTGCTGCTCGGCAGCGCGGTGGCCCCGATCCGGGTGGCGATGCCCGCCGACGACACAGCGGCTCGTCTCACGATGACGCTCCCCGGGGTGGTCGCTCCGGTCGAGACCGGCAACCGGCTCCTCCTGTCGATCAGCACCACCGACCAGGGCTACCTCACGCCGACGCAGCCCGCGGTCTGGCAGATCGGCCTCGTCGGAGACAGCGCTGCGAGCGCCGCCCTCGCCGTGCCGGTCGTGCCCGGCGAGGCTGTCACGGCGAACACCGTGCCACTCGGGCCGGTGATCGGGATCGGGGTGGTGCTCGCAGTGGCACTCCTCGGCTGGGTCGCGGCCCGCATGCTCAGCCGCCGCCGGCCCGTCCCGGCTCCGACCCACGGCGCCGTCGCACCGTTGGAGATCCGCGATCTGGCCAAGACCTACAAGGGTGGGTTCACCGCCGTCGCCGGTGTGTCGTTCACCGTGGAGCAGGGCATGGTGCTGGGCCTGCTCGGGCCGAACGGAGCCGGCAAGACGACGGTGCTGCGGATGCTCATGGGCCTGATCCAGCCCACGGCGGGCACGATGCGGGCGTTCGGCGAGCCGGTCGGGCCAGGCGCACCGGTGCTGGCCCGGATCGGGGCGTTCGTCGAGGGGCCGGGTTTCCTGCCGCACCTGTCCGGCACGGACAACCTGCGGCTGTACTGGGCGGCAACCGGCCGGCCCGCCGCCGAGTCGCACGTCGAGGAGGCGCTGGAGATCGCGGGCCTCGGGGCGTCGATCGAACGCCGGGTGGGCAACTACAGCCAGGGGATGCGCCAGCGCCTCGCGATCGCGCAGGCGATGCTCGGCCTGCCCGAGCTGCTGGTGCTCGACGAGCCGACCAACGGGCTCGACCCGCCGCAGATCCACGCGATGCGCGAGGTGCTGAGAACGTACGCAGCGGACGGGCGCACGGTGCTGGTGTCGAGCCACCAGCTCGCCGAGGTGGAGCAGACCTGTACCCACGTCGTCGTCATGCACCACGGCAAGGTCGTGGCCGACGGCACGGTCGAGGACATCATCGCCGGCGGCGGGGCGGCCAGCTTCACCGTCGACGCGCCCGATCGGGCCGCGCGGGTGCTGGGCGCGCTGGCGGGGGTGCGGTCCGTCGAGATCGACGGCACCGCGATACATGCCGAGCTCAACGGCATGCCCCGAGCATCAGCGGTGCGGGCGCTGGTGACAGCGGGGGTCGAGGTGCGCTCGGCCGGGCCGCGGCGGCGCCTGGAGGACGCGTTCCTGCAGCTCGTCGGAGAGGACCTGTCGATATGACGGCCGAAGACCCGTCCCCAGGATCGAGAACGGGTCCGGGAGATCTGCGTGCCAGATCGAGAACCGGAACGGTCGGCTACCGGCCGAACCGGACGCTGCCGCTGCGCGTCGAGCTGGTTCGTCAGCTCAAGCGCCGTCGTACCCAGGTGACGTTCGCACTGGTGGCGTTGTTGCCCGTGATCCTCTGGGCAGCGTTCGAGCTGGGCGACGACGGCCCGCCCACCGGCTCGCTGAACATCGTCGACCTCGCGAAGGGCAGCGCGGTGAACTTCACGGTGTTCGCGCTGTTCGCCTCGGCCGGCTTCCTGCTCGTGGTGGTCGTGGCGCTGTTCTTCGGTGACACGGTGGCATCGGAGGCGTCCTGGTCGAGCCTGCGGTACCTGCTGGCCGCACCGATCCCACGGGCCCGACTGCTGCGGCAGAAGGCGATCGTCGCGGGGCTCCTGTCGGTGGCCGCGATCCTGCTGTTGCCGGTCGTGTCGCTGCTGGTCGGCGGGTTGACCTACGGCACCGGCGATCTCGTGAGTCCCCGTGGCGAGTCGCTGACCTTCGGCGACGCCGCCGTCCGGGTGCTGCTCGGCGCGCTGTACATCGCGGTGCACCTGAGCTGGGTGGCCGGGCTCGCGCTGCTGCTCTCGGTGAGTACCGACGCCCCGCTCGGGGCCGTCGGCGGGGCGGTGATGGCGTCGATCGTGTCGCAGATCCTCGACCAGATCACCGCGCTGGAGGAGCTGCGCAACTACCTCCCCACGCACTACGCCAACGACTGGGCCAACGTGCTCGCCCAGGACATCGACTGGGGGGACATGACCCGAGGGGTGTTCTCGGCGGTCACCTACGCCACGGTGTTCGGCGCGCTGGCCGTGTGGCGGTTCGCCCGCAAGGACATCACGAGCTGACGCCCTAGCACGGACCCGAGATGCGCTGCGCACGACCGCAACGAACGGCACTTTCGTACGCTAGGAGTGCGCGAAAGTGCCGTTCGTTGCGTCCGATCTTGGCGACTGGGGTCATGCTGGGCTGCGGTAGTGGTGCCAGGCTGTCACCAGCAGCACTGCGGTGACGATCACGTAGGTGGCCCCGACCAGCTGTTCGGTCGCACTCCAGCTGCGTTCCCCGCCGCGTTCCAGGAACTGGAACGGGGCGGCGAAGAACGCCGTGACCAGCAGGGCGGTAACAGCGGTCCACCCCGCCGAGCGCAGTCGCACCGCGCACGCACCGGTGCCGAGCACCGCGGGCACGATCCACACCCAGTGGTGCGACCACGAGGTGGGCGAGACCAGCAGCGCGAACCCGGCGACCGTCGTCAACGCCAGCACCGGGCCTGCTCGCCGCACCACCGGGACGGCGATCAGCAGCAGTCCGACGGTGGCGACCAGCCACGCGATCGTCAGTTCGAGGCCGTCGAGCCCGGCTCGCGCGAGCACACCCTGCACGGACTCGTTGGTGTAGAACACCGATCCGCTGACCCCCGACGCGGGTCGGTCGAACCAGTACCGCATCGACGCCTCGGTGTCGATGGCGAACCCGATCGCAGTGGCGGCGACGGCCGTGCCCACCGTGACAGCAGTGGCCCGGAGGTCGCGGCGGAGCAGGAAGAACAGGACGAAGGCGGCCGGCGTCAGCTTGATCGCGGCGGCGATGCCCACCAGCAGGCCGCGGGGCCACCGCGGCGTCTCGACGAGGCAATCGACGGCCACCAGTGCCATCAGCACGAGGTTGACCTGGCCGAACTTGACCGTCTCGAACACCGGCTCGACGAGCACCGCCAGGGGCAGGGCCGCCGACCCTACGGCCAGCGCACCGCCCCGCCCGCCGGCCCGCCACACGCTGCGCACCACGACGTAGAGGGTGACCGCGAGGCTGGCCACCGACAGCGCGAACAACGCGATCCACGACGCCGTCCACGGCAGCAGGACCAGCGGAGTGAGCACCATCGCCGCGAACGGCGGGTAGATGAACGGCAGCGCGAGCCCGCTGACCGTCGGGGGCAGGCTGCCGTACATGTCTCCGCCCGACAGCCAAGCCTGCACGCCGAGCCGGTAGACCTCGAGGTCGATGTGGTATCCGCGGGTGCGCGACAGCACCCAGGTGACGACGAGCGCAAGCAGCGGCAGGGTGACCGGGAGGACGCGACGCGGCGACATCAGCCACCCACCTGCCGCGACGAGGGGACCGGCGGTGGCCGTCGACGAGCTGGGGGCGGTCACTCCATCTCCTCGCTGGCGGTCGCCGGTGCGTTGCCGGACGACACGGTATCTCCCGGGGGTGTCACGATTCGCAGCGGGCGATCCGGCGTTGGCGGGCGTATCCGGGACGGTCGGCCGCCGCGAACCCGCTACGCACGCTCACCGCGCTCGCGCTGCGGCTTTCCGAACATATCGCGACGACCTGGCTTCTGGGCGATCCGCGGCACCGCTGAGCCGAGCGTCGGCCACCCCATCGAACCCGGCCACCACCCTGCCCTCGTCAGCGAATTCCCGCCGCGTCCATCCCCCGCAGCTCCTTCTTGAGGTCGGCGATCTCGTCGCGCAATCGGGCCGCCAACTCGAACTGCAGATCGCGCGCGGCACCCAGCATCTGGTCGGACAGCTGCTGGACCAGATCGGCCAGCTCGGCGCGCGGCATCGTCGACGTGTCGCGCCCGGCGATGACCCCGGAGCTTGCCCGCCCCGGTTCGCCCGCGGCCCGCTTGCCCCGGGACTGGTTGCGCCCCGACCCACCGACCGGTACGGCGCCGTTCTCGGAGTCTTCCGCCTCCCGGTACACCTGGTCGAGGATGTCGGCGATCTTCTTGCGCAACGGCTGTGGGTCGAGCCCGTGCTCTGTGTTGTAGGCGACCTGCTTGGCGCGGCGGCGGTCGGTCTCGTCGATGGCGTGCCGCATCGAGTCGGTGATCTTGTCGGCGTACATGTGTACCTCGCCTGACACGTTGCGCGCGGCGCGGCCGATGGTCTGGATCAGCGAGGTACTCGATCGGAGGAAGCCCTCCTTGTCGGCGTCGAGGATCGCGACCAGTGATACCTCAGGCAGGTCGAGACCCTCGCGAAGCAGGTTGATGCCGACGAGGACGTCGTACTCACCCAGACGCAGCTGGCGCAGCAGCTCGACCCGGCGCAGGGTGTCGACCTCTGAATGGAGGTAACGCACCCGGATGCCCAGCTCGAGCAGGTAGTCGGTGAGGTCCTCGGCCATCTTCTTGGTGAGCGTGGTGACCAGCACCCGCTCGTCGCGCTCGTCGCGCTCGCGGATCTCGTGCACGAGGTCGTCGATCTGGCCCTTGGTCGGCTTGACGACGACCTGCGGGTCGACGAGCCCGGTGGGCCGGATGACCTGCTCGACGAACTCACCACCGGTGCGCTGCAGCTCGTACGGCCCGGGAGTGGCCGACAGGTACACCGTCTGCCCGATGCGGTCACTGAACTCCTCCCAGGTCAACGGCCGGTTGTCGACCGCGGACGGGAGCCGGAACCCGAACTCGACGAGGTTACGCTTGCGCGACATGTCACCCTCGTACATGCCGCCGATCTGCGGAACCGTGACGTGTGACTCGTCGATGACCAGCAGGAAGTCCTCGGGGAAGTAGTCGATCAGGGTGGCCGGCGCCGAACCGGGACCGCGGCCGTCGATGTGACGCGAATAGTTCTCGATGCCTGAGCAGAACCCGACCTGCCGGATCATCTCGACGTCGTACTGCGTGCGCATGCGCAGCCGCTGGGCCTCCAGCAGCTTGCCCTGGCGCTCCAGCTCGGCGAGGCGCCCCTCGAGCTCGGCCTCGATGTCGTGCACTGCCCGCTCCATGCGCTCCGGCCCGGCGACGTAGTGGGTGGCCGGGAAGATGCGCAGCTCGTCGACCTGGCGGACGACATCGCCGGTGAGCGGGTGCAGGTAGTACAGCGCCTCGATCTCGTCGCCGAAGAACTCGATGCGTAACGCGAGCTCCTCGTAGGCCGGGATGATCTCGACGGTGTCGCCGCGCACCCGGAACGTGCCGCGGTTGAAGGCCATGTCGTTGCGGGTGTACTGCACGTCGACCAGGGCACGCAGCAGCCCATCGCGCTCGACCGAGCCGCCGACCTCAAGCTTGACCGAGCGATCGAGGTAGGACTGCGGCGTGCCGAGCCCGTAGATGCACGACACCGACGCGACGACCACGACATCGCGCCGGGACAGCAGGTGGTGGGTGGCCGAGTGGCGCAGCCGCTCGACGTCGGAGTTGATCGAGGAGTCCTTCTCGATGTACGTGTCGGTCTGCGCGATGTAGGCCTCGGGCTGGTAGTAGTCGTAGTACGAGACGAAGTACTCGACAGCGTTGTTCGGCAGCATCTCGCGCAGCTCGTTGGCCAGTTGAGCCGCCAGGGTCTTGTTGGGCGCCATTACCAGCGTGGGGCGCTGCAACTTCTCGATCAGCCACGCCGTGGTGGCCGACTTGCCCGTGCCGGTGGCGCCGAGGAGCACCACATCCTGTTCGCCCGCGGTGATCCGCCGCTCCAGCTCGTCGATTGCCGCGGGCTGATCACCGGCCGGCCGAAACTCGCTGACGACATCGAACCGGCCCCCGGTTCGCGGGATCTCGCCGACCGGCCGGAACTCCGAGTGCGCGACGGGGACGTCCTGCGCCGCCGCACCGGCGGAGCGCGCAGCAACACTGCCGGGTACCTCAGTTGCGAATGCCACGAGAACCAGGGTACGAGCCACCACCGACAGAAAGTGCGCAGCGTCGGCGGGGCGACACCGATCTGACAGGATCCGTGCGGTGCACCCCCCGAAGATCTCCACCTTCGACGTCGCGACCGGCGTCAGCATCGACAACAAGGGTTTCGAACGTGTCGTCGAGGAGTTTCGGGTCGCCTCGTTCGGGCTGTACATGAGCCGGGCCATGGTCGATCGACCGACCGCGAACTGGATGGAGTCCTGGTTGCTTCCCGACCTCGGCCTGTGCGTCACCGACTGGTGGTGGAACCCCGGCCACGAGCGCGACCAGGACTTCTACCTCGACATCTGCGATATCACGCGCGACGGCGACTGCTGGCGGCTGACCGATCACTACCTTGACATCGTGGTACGGACCAACCGCGACACAGCCGTGATCGACGTCGACGAGTTCGTCGAAGCCGTCGCAGACAAACTGCTGGACCCCCGGAGCGCGGAAGCAGCGATGCACCACACCCACGCCGCGGTGAACGGGCTCGCGACGCACGGCCACAACCTGGATGCCTGGCTCGCCACGTTCGGGATCGAGCTGGGCTGGCGCCGACGAAGCTGATCGGCACGTCGCCGGTGCTCCGCGGAGGGCACCGCCCGACCCTCGCTCAGCAAACCGGATTGGGCCCGAACGACCAGGTCGTTGGGAGGGTGCCGGCACACGCGGTCCGCATCCCCGGAAGCTGGCTGATACCCGGGAAAGCGGCCGGGTTCGTCGAGTTCCGCTGGGGCTTCGTCATCGTGGTGGGCGGCCGCGTTGCTGAGGACGACGGCGCACTCGTCGTCACTGAGGACGACGGCGCACTCGTCGTCACTGAGGACGACGGCGCACTCGTCGTCACTGAGGGCGACGGCGCACTCGTCGACCCGGTCGGCTGGGTGGGCGACGTCTCCGGCGGCGCGGGCTCCGGCGGCGACGTTTGTTGCTGATCGACCCTGTCCGGCCTGCCCGGGTCCGGCTTGTCAGGGTGGGGCTCCGTGTCCGGCTTGTTGTCATCCGGCTTGTTGTCATCCGGATTGTTCGTGTCCGGCTTGTTGTCGTCCGGCTTGTTCGTACCGGGCTCGGTGATACCGGGCGAGGAAAGAATGGGCTCCCGTGTGCTCTCGACGATCGGCGGCGGAACGAATACCGGTGGGGGCGCCACGAACACCGGGGCCGGAGCAGGTGCCTGGGTGCGCGCAGGAGCGGGGCGTTGCTCGGGGCGAGGGCTCGGCCGGGGCTGCTCGGCCGCGACGGGCGCGGGTGCCTCCACGACGGGCGGGGGAACCGGAGCAGCCAGCACCGACGGTTGCTCGCTGGGGACGGGGGCAGGCGGCACCCAGACTTCCGCGGCTGTCACGTCGTCGGCGGGCGCCGAGGCCTGCGCGAAGGCAGTGACGGTGCCGAGCGCGCCGACCGTGAGGACAGCGGCGGCAGCGGCGGTGCTGGTCCGGTTCAGGGAGCCTGCCCGACGGATGACCGTGTCGACCGCCGGCATCGTGACGCCCGCCGACAGCACGTCGTCCAGCCACCGGAACTCATCGGTCATGTGCTCGAACGTGTCACTCATTGCATTCCCATCGCAGTTCTTCAGCCAGCAGCTCTACCAGGGACGCTCTCCACCTCAGTGCTCGGTACAGAATGCTGGGGGAACCGACCGGCTGACTCATCGGTATCCACCATCCTCGTGCACGTCCGCTCCTGGCAACTCGAGTACACCGCTGACGACGTCCGACATATCCTCCACGACCACGCGTCGCGCCTGCGACAACCGGGTGTGGATCGTGCTCGGTGGCACCCGCTCCAATCCGGCGATCTCACCCTGCGACAGGCCGGCCATGTGGAACAGCACCACACTGCGCCGCTCGGCGAACGGCAGCCGGTGCAGGGCGGTGAGCAGAGCGGTGGCGCGCGGGTCCAGACCCCGCGCCACGGGAGGTGTGGGTCGGCCCAAGCCGATCCGGGCGAACTTCCGCCGCCAGCTGCGAATGGTGGTGCGCACCGCGACTCGACGCACCCAGGCCGTCGGGTCGGTCGAACGGCCGATCATCGTCCAGTTGCGCCAGGCCCGCGAGTACGCGTCCTGGATCACATCGTGGGCCTCGATCGGATCCAGGGTGATGGCGTACAGCTGCGCGACGAGGCGTTGGTAGTTGGCCTCCAGATGAGCGCCGAAGTCGATCCGCTGCTGCATCGGTGACGGAGCGGGTGCGTCCTGCTCGACGTGGCTACCGGCGGCGTCGGCGCTGGGATCCGGGGCGTCCTCCGGCCTCGACGCCAGATCGACATCGGACGGGGCATCACCATCGACACCGGACGGGGCATCACCGCCGACATCGTGATCGACTAGCGAGCTCACCTTGCTCATCCCCTCCCCGATCGCAGGACATTCCACCAGACCGTGCGCCTGCACCGTGCCACATGGCGCAGGATCCAGCCTGCCATTCCATCGCGGGGAAGCTGGGCTCCGTTACCGCAGCGCCAGCAGCGAGTCCACCTTCACTCGGTCCGTCCCATCACTTGGTCCGTCCCGTCGCTCAGTCCATCCTAATCACTCAGTCGGCCCCATCACTCAGGACAACGACGCACACCAGCCCGACGTTGCGGCCCACCTCTCAACGCGCGGGAAAACCAGGTCGAACCACGGCTCTTTGACCTCGACATATCGCGCTGCGTCCCGATCCCCCCCGGAGCGAGCCTCAGCCGCCCGCTTGATCGAAAGGTACTCGTCCCGGGCCACCGCGTCCGTGCGCAGCCAGTCACGCAGCAGCAGGGCGTAGCGCCAGCCGGGCGAACCGACCGCGCGCACGTGCAGGTGGACGATCCGGCCGGGGTCGGCAGACCCGTGGAAACGCTTCGGCCCGGGGGCAGAGCCAGGAGGCTGGGAATTGTCGCTGGTGACGCCGGGGCGGACCGGGAAGCCGGCACCGGCGAGGGCGTCGCGCAGGGCGTCCGCCTCGGCCATCGAGTCGACGCCGAGCTGCAGGTCGATCACGTCCGTGGCCGGGAGGTCCAGGACAGCGGTCGATCCGATGTGCGCAACGCCACGTCCGCGCTCCCCCGCCGCGGCCGCCACGCGAGCACCGAGCCGGGCGGCCTGGGCAGGCCACTCCGGGTGCGGCGCCACCAGGCGCGGCCGTCCACCGCCCACCGGCCGACGCCGGCGGAGGTTGTCCTCGAACGGCACAAGCCGATCACGCCACAGCACGTCGAGCTCCCTGGCGATCCGGTCCGGACCGCCGCTGTTGTCCAACCAGACGTCAGCGGCAGCGCGTCGAGCATCGTCGCCCACCTGCGCGGCGATCCGGGACCGCGCGTCGTCCTCCGGTATCCCGCGGTGGCGCACCAGCCGCCGCACCCGCTCCTCAGGATCGGCGTGCACGACGACGACCAGCGGAAACGCGGAAGCCATCCCGTTCTCGACGAGCAGCGGGACGTCCTGCACGACGATCGCATCGGCGGGTGCCGCGGTGATCAGCTCGGCGGAGCGGGCCCGCACCCGCGGATGCACGATGGCATTCAGCCGTTGCCGGG
>JBOHEO010000186.1:0-10883 GCA_050701055.1 Pseudonocardia sp.
GCCCGAGCCCGAGAACGACCCCGCGGCGCCGTTGCTGTGCCCGCCGGCCAGGTCGCGCCGCGCGGCGGCCGACTCCCGGCCCCGGCTGCCCAGCACGGCCGCCGACTCCTTGAGGGTGGTGATCGTGCGCTCCGGTTTGCGGATCTTGCGGACGCGCCGGTAGCCCAGCAGGCCGAACACTCCGGCGGTCACGATCATCAGCAGGAACACGATCCCGAACGCCGCCCAGCGGGCCAGCCAGACATGCAGCAGCTCACCGAGGAAGAAAAAGAAGAAGAACAAGCTGAACAGCACGATCGTCAGCGCGACGATGAAGTAGATGCTGCCCCTGACACCCTTCTTCACCTCGGAGGTGAGCTCTACGCGCGCGAGCTCCACCTCGGAGCGCACCAGGGTCGAGACATGCTCGGTGACCTCACGCACGAGGGCACCGATCGACTGATCTCCGGCGGCCCGCACGGGCTCGGGCGCCAGCGGGATCGACGGCAGCACGGGCGGAACTCCCGTGCCGCTGGAGCTGGTCGTAGTGGCCACCGCGGTCCTCCTGCACTCACCTGCCGGGATGTCGTCGAACGGGTCGTCATACTTCCACGGCGCCGACGGCGATGCCCGCGCAGGAGCACCGGCACCCGAATTGGGGTCGAAATGTCACCCGAGTCGGGGGCGGCTACGCATCCGGCCGCCCGCGCAACCGCTTGATCGCCCCGCGCCGGATCTTCGCGTCCAGCCGCCGCCGCTTCGCTCCCGCCGACGGTCGCGTCGGCCGCCGCTGGGGAGGTTCGGGCGCCGTCGCCGCGCGCAGCGCTGCCGCCAACCGCTCACGGGCGGCGTCGCGGTTGCGCAACTGGCTGCGGTACTCGGATCCGACGATGGTGAGCACCCCGTCGACCAGCCGGTTCGCCAACCGCGTCAGCGCCCGCTCACGCAGCGGCTCGGGCACCGACGGGGACCGGGCAAGGTCGAACGACAGCTCGACCCGCGAATCGGTGGTGTTCACGCCCTGCCCGCCCGGGCCGGAGGCACGCGAGAACCGCCAGTGCAGCTCCCGTTCGGGCAGCACCAGCGATTCCCGCACCAGCAGGTCGTCAGCCACGTGGCCAGGATGCCCGAGCCGGCGCCCCCACGCCCACTCATTGCGAACCAGTCCTCAGTCCTCCGACTTGCCGTCGTTCATGCCCGACGAGATCAGGTCCATCACCGTCGAGTCGGCGAGCGTGGTGACGTCGCCGACCTCGCGGTTCTCGGCCACGTCCTTCAAGAGCCGGCGCATGATCTTGCCCGAGCGCGTCTTGGGCAGCTCGTCCACGACCATGATCTGGCGTGGCTTGGCGATGGCCCCGATCTCCTTGGCGACGTGATCGCGCAGGGCCTTGATCGCCTTCTCGCCCTTGGCCTCGTCCTGGGCGACGGTTCCGCGCAGGATGACGAACGCCACGATGCCCTGCCCCGTCTGCGGGTCGGTCGCCCCGACCACCGCCGCCTCGGCCACCGTCTCGTGGCTGACCAGCGCGGACTCCACCTCCGTTGTGGAGATCCGGTGCCCGGAGACGTTCATGACGTCGTCGACGCGGCCGAGTAGCCAGACCGCGCCGTCGTCGTCGTACTTCGCACCGTCGCCGGCGAAGTAGTAGCCCTGGTCGGCGAAACGCGACCAGTACGTCTCGCGGTAGCGCTCCTCGTCGCCCCAGATTCCGCGCAGCATCGCCGGCCACGGCTGGTCGAGCACGAGATAGCCGCCCTCGCCGTTGCCCACCGGCGTGCCGCTCTCGTCGACGATCGTGGCCGCGATACCCGGCAGCGGCCGCATCGCCGAACCCGGCTTGGTGGCCGTCACCCCGGGCAGTGGGGCGATCATGATGGCGCCGGTCTCGGTCTGCCACCAGGTGTCGACGATCGGGCAGTCGTCACGGCCGATGTTGTCCCGGTACCACATCCAGGCCTCGGGGTTGATCGGCTCACCGACGGTCCCGAGCACCTTGAGCGAGGAGATGTCGAACTTCTCGACGTTCTCCGTGCCCCACTTCATGAACGTACGGATCAACGTGGGCGCGGTGTAGTAGATGGAGACGCCGTACTTCTGGATGATCTCCCAGTGCCGACCCTCGTGCGGGGTGTTCGGCGTGCCCTCGTACATCACCGACGTCGTCCGGTTGGCCAGCGGCCCGTAGACGATGTAGCTGTGCCCGGTGACCCAGCCGATGTCGGCGGTGCACCAGAAGACACTCTCGCCGGGCTTGTGGTCGAACACCACATCGTGGGTGTAGGCGCATTGCGTGAGGTAGCCACCGGAGGTGTGCAGGATGCCCTTCGGTTTCCCGGTGGTGCCCGAGGTGTAGAGGATGAACAGCGGGTGCTCGCTGTCGAACGCGCGTGCTGTGTGGTCCTCGGACTGCTTATCGACGATCTCGTGCCACCAGACGTCGCGCCCGTCGGTCCATGCCACGTCGGTCTCGGTGCGCTTGACCACGAGCACGCGGGAGATCGTCGACGTGCCGGCGACCGCCTCGTCGGTGTTCTCCTTCATCGGCGCCGGCTTGCCGCGGCGGTACTGCCCGTCCGAGGTGATCAGCAGCTTCGCCTCGGCGTCCTCGATGCGGGAGCGGAGCGCGCCCGGGGAGAACCCGCCGAAGACCACGCTGTGCGGCGCACCGAGCCGGGCGCAGGCGAGCATCGCGAACACGGCCTCGGGGATCATCGGCAGCTGGATCGCGACCCGGTCGCCGGCCTGCACGCCCAGTTCGGTGAGCGCGTTGGCGGCCTTGCAGACCTCGCGCTTCAGCTCGGCGTAGGTGATCGTCCGGGTGTCGCCGAGCTCGCCTTCCCAGTGGAACGCGACCTGCTCGCCGTGGCCGTCCTCGACGTGCCGGTCGACGCAGTTGTAGGCCACGTTGAGCCGCCCGCCGACGAACCATCTGGCGAAGGGCGTCTGCCAGTCCAGCACCTGGTCCCAGCGCTGATGCCAGTGCAGCCGGTCGGCCTGCTCGGCCCAGAAGGCCTCGCGGTCGGCGTCCGCGCGCTCGTACCAGTCCTCGGTGGCGTTGGCCTGCGCGGCGAACTCCTCGCTTGGCGGGAAACTTCGGCTCTCGGTGGAGAGGTTACTCAGTGTGGCGGCTGGGTCGGCCATTTCCTGTTGCCCTCCTCGTCGTGGGCGCCGGACGCCGCCGCCTGGTCCGGCAACGTTCGTCGAAAACCGACGCTAGTGCCCGCGCACCGCATTCGCACCGTCGATCCGGTCAGGTCGCTACGGATATATTCAGAAGCGGGAGCAAGGATGCGAGCGTGCCCCGCGTGCCCGATCCGCTCGCCCCGCTCGTCGAGCTTCCCGGCGTCTCCGACGCGGTCGAGCGTGCCCGGAACGCGGTTGTCGCCGTGCACAACCATCCCGCGAACCGGCGAGGTTGGCCGTCAAGCGCCGCGGAGGCAGGCATGCGCGCGGCGCGGGCGTCGGCGGCCCTCGACGGTGCTCCGCTGGGGTGGGTGGGCGGCGGCCCGGTCGATGACGTTGGGTCCGATCCGGTGCTCGCCGGCGCGGTACGCGTCGCCGAGGAGTCCGGGCGGTTGCTCGGGGTCTGGCGAACCTCCCCGCTCCAGGCGCTGGCGCGGCTGCACGTTGTGGCGGCCGCCGACCTGGTGCCGAGCGATCGCCGCGGTGTCGAGCTGGGCCGGCCACGGACGTCGGCCGCAGCATCCGCGCGGCTGTCGCTGCTGGCCGACCTGGTGACCGGCGGTACGTCGGTGCCGGCTCCGGTGCTGGTCGCCGTGGTACATGGGGAGCTTCTCGCGCTCGCCCCGTTCCCGTCGGCGAACGGGGTGGTGGCTCGCGCGGCCGCCCGCCTGACCGCGGTGGCTGCCGGGCTCGACCCGAGAGGCCTGGCGGTGCCCGAGGTGGGTCATCTGCGCCGATCGGCGGAGTATCGCGACGCAGCGGCCGGGTTCGCCGCCGGATCACCGGAGGGTCTCACGGAGTGGCTGTTGCACTGCTGCGCGCAGTGGGTGGCCGGGGCCCGCGAGGGGACATCCATCGCGGATGCCCGCAGCTGACCCGTCCAGACATGAAACGGGCGGTGTCCCTGTTGCCGGGAGCACCGCCCGTCTGCGCACGAAATTCGGGTTCCAACGTGCACTACGTGTCGTGGTTCATGGCCTCGGCGTCCAGCGTCCCGGTACGCAGGCCCACGACGACATGCCTCCCGCGGCGTGCTGTGCGTGGAGTGCCCGCCCTTCGCGCACGGAGCCCGGATCAGGGAGGACGGGTGCTTCTCTGCCGCACCGCCCCTGGCTGACCAGGAGTCCGTAATCCCCTTTCTAGTCGGTGATCGGGGACACAGCAAGAGGAACCGTCAGGTGCACCGGTTCAGGCACGCAGGGTCGCGGCCGGTGCGGAGAAGACACCCCACTGGGAGCTGTCGGTGATGCCGGGCTAGGTGCTCTCATGGAGAGTCACCCCGCAGATCGGGCCGCCGAACGGGAGCGCCGGATCCGGTGCCCGTACCAACCGGCGCCGAGCAGCGCTACCGCACCCAGACCCGCAGCAGCGACGGCCGTCGCGCCGGGCGGGTGAAACCGCGCCCGCAACGCAATGGGATCGACGAAGGTCAGCACCGGCCAACCGCGCTCCAGCGCCTCCCGGCGTAACGCACGGTCGGGGTTGACCGCCGTCGGATGTCCGACCGCCTCCAGCAGCGGCAGGTCGGTGATCGAGTCGGAGTAGGCCCGACAGTCCTCGAGCCGGTAACCGCGAGCGGCTGCGATATCCCGCGCGGCCTGCGCCTTCTGCTCCCCAAAGCAGTAGTACTCGATCTCGCCGGTGTACCTGCCGGATCGGACGGCCATGCGCGTGGCCCGACAGCAGTCGGCGCCGACCAGCGCCGCGATCGGCTCGACCACTTCGAGGCCGGAGGCCGAGAGCACCACCACCTCTTCGCCCCTGGCTCGATGCTCGGCGATCAGCTCAGTGGCCTCCGCGTAGACCAGCGGCTCGACGATCTCGTGCAATGTTTCCGCCACGATCGCCCGGATCTGGGCAACCTCCCAGCCGGTGCACAACGCGGCGATCCGGCGCCGGAGCAGGTCCATCGTGTCGGCATCGGCACCGGATGCGACCAGGAGTAGCTGTGTGTAACCGCTGCGCAGCGCGGCGCTGCGGCTGATCAGACCCTGCCGGCGGAACGGGCGGCTGAATGCGAGCGCGCTGGACCCGGCGATGATCGTCTTGTCGAGATCGAAAAACACCGCCGCGGATGGCCCATTCGAATCAACGGGCAGGAACGCAGCGGTCACGTCGAGTGAGCTTGCCACACGCACGGTTAGCAAAAGGGGTGCTGCGCCAGAAACTCAGCCAGACGTGTGACCCGAAATCTCAACTGCTGCGCCCAGGAGCGCGCGCGGCGGACCGTCAACGGCTACAGTTGTACGAGTCCGGACACGTCCGGGCACGGTTCAGCTCGACCCCCCGGAGCTGAACCACCGACGGCCCCCGCCAATCCCCCCTGGCGGGGGCCGTCCCTCATGCACCCACATGTGCACCTGCACATGCACCTGCCGCTGCACGGCGTCCCTACCCCACGGCGTCGTCCCTTCCTGACACCCACGGCGGCGCCCCCTCCAGCATCCCCGTACCCACCCACTTTCTGCGCCGCTCCGCCCCTGGAATCCAGGAGTTGTCCACACAGCCCTGAGTTGTCCACAGCGGAGCTATTCGTCCGCCGCGACCTGTCAACGACGTCCACCCTTGATCTCGCCTCCCCCGCTCCGGGCGCGGCGACGAGGGAAGAGGTGACGGCATGGATCAATCACGCGGGCTGGTGATGGTCTCCGACCCGGACCTGCTCGACAGCATCCTGCGCCTGGCCGCGGCTGCCGGGTGCGAGCTACACCGCACGGTCGACGCGGCGCAGGCTCGCCGGCACTGGCCGGACGCGCCGCTGGTGCTGCTCGACGCCCCCGCCGCGCAGCGGTGCGCGGCGAGCCGGTTGCCGCGGCGGGGTGGCGTGGTGGTCGCGGTCCGCGGTGAGCCGCCACCTGCGGTGTGGCAACAGGCGGTCGCGGTCGGAGCCGAGCACGTCATCTCCCTCCCGCAGGCCGAGCAGTGGTTGGTCGCCGCGCTGGCCGAGGCCGCCGAGGGTCGCCGGGGCGGTGGCGCGGTGGTGGCCGTCGTCGGTGGCCGGGGCGGCGCCGGGGCATCGGTGCTGGCCACGGCCGTAGCCGTCACCGCTGTGCGTGACGGTCACCGAGTCCTGCTCGTCGACTGCGATCCGCTCGGAGGCGGGCTCGACCTCGTGCTGGGTGCCGAGGACCTCGGTGGGCTGAGATGGCCCGAGCTCACCGTCGGCGGCGGCCGGGTGCCCGCGTCGGCCCTGCACGCCGCCCTGCCCGCCCCGGCGGTCGGACGCCACACCGAAGGCCGGCTCGGCGTGTTGTCGTGCGGCCGCTCGGCAAGCGGCCCGTCGCCGGCCGCGGTCGGTTCGGTCGTCGACGCCGGGCGAAGAGCGGGCGAGACCGTCGTGTGCGACCTACCGCGGTACCTCACCGAAGCCGCCGTCGCCGCGCTCGGGGCAGCCGATCTGGCCGTGCTGGTGGTTCCGGCCGACGTGCGGTCCTGCGCAGCGGGGGCCCGGATGGCCGCCCTGCTCACCGAGCATGCGAGCGCGGTCCAGGTCGTGGTGCGCGGTCCGGCCCCGGGTGGCGTGGCCGCCGACGAGGTCGCCCGTGCGGTCGGGCTCCCGCTGCTCGCCGCGATGCGTCCGGAGCCGGGTCTGGCCCGTGCGCTCGAACGGGGCCTCGCCCCGGGCCGCCCTCGCGGTCCGCTGGCCGGTGCCGCCCGCGCCGTACTGGCCGAGGTGCACGGAGCCGCGTCCACCGCAAAGGACATGTCGTGACGAGGGCGCTCCCCCGGTCCACGACCGGCACGTCGCCTGGCGAACTCGTCGACCGGGTGCGAACAAGGCTCGCAGCCGCGGGCGGGCAGATCACCTCGGCCGCGGTGGCCACCGCCGTCCGCGCCGAGTCCGGAGGTGTCGCCTCTGATCTCGACGTGCTCGCCGCGCTGCGGGTCCTCCGTCAGGAGTTCGTCGGCGCCGGCCCGCTCGACGACCTGCTGCGAGACCCGCGCACCACCGATGTCCTCGTCTCTGGGGCAGGGGCTGTCTGGGTGGACCGCGGCGGCGGCCTGGAGCCGGCCGGAGTGCGGTTCTCCGACGAAGCGGCGGTGCGCCGGCTGGCGCAGCGGCTCGCCATGGCCGCCGGCCGGCGACTGGATGATGCGAGCCCATACGTCGACGGATGGCTGGCCGACGCAGGCGTGCGACTGCACGCCGTTCTGCCACCGGTAGCCGCCGACGGCACATGCCTGTCCCTGCGGGTTCTGCGGCCGGCCGCGCACGACCTCTCCGCGCTGCGCCGACTGGGCACGGTGGACGCCACCGGCGAGACGCTGCTGCGCACGGTGCTGGCAGCTCGGCTGGCGTTGCTCGTGTCGGGCGGGACGGGCACCGGCAAGACCACCATCCTCGGCGCCCTCTTGAGCGCCGTCGACCCGCACGAACGGATCGTGTGCGTGGAAGACGCCGAGGAGCTCCGCCCGCGGCACCCGCACGTCGTCCGCCTGGTCTCCCGCCCGGCCAACATCGAGGGTGCCGGCGGGGTGGTACTGCGCGACCTGGTCCGGCAGGCACTGCGCATGCGTCCGGACCGGTTGGTCGTCGGTGAGGTACGCGGCGGCGAGGTCTGCGACCTGCTGGCCGCGCTCAACACCGGCCACGACGGGGGCGCGGGCACCGTGCACGCGAACTCGGCACGCGAGATACCCGCCCGGCTCGAGGCGCTCGCAGCCGTCGGTGGCCTGCCCCGGGCCGCGCTGCACAGCCAGCTCGCCGCCGCCGTGCAGGTGATCCTGCACATGCGCCGGCTCCGCTGCGGCGCACGCGTTCTCGACGTCGTTGCCGTCCTGGTCCGTGAGGGTGCCGAGGTCGCCGTCCGCCCGGCCTGGACCCGTTGCGAAGGCTGGGCAGAGGGCCGGGGGGCACTCGGCGAGCTGTTCACTGAACGCGGCGTGCGTGCGCCGTGGTGAACGCGCTGGCCTGCACCGCTCTCGCCCTCGCGATGCTCTGCGCACCCGGGCCGCCGGCCACAGCGCGCCTGGGCAACCTGTGGCCGCGCTCCGGGAGACAGTCGGTATGGCGTGGGCGTCGGCCTCGCGCCATGGTCCCGGCCGCTGCCGGCGCCCTCGCCGGCCTCCTCCTGGCAGGTCCGGGTGGCGCACTGGCCGGTGGTGTGGTCGCAGCCACGGTGCGACGGCGGCGCACCCGGCACACGGCGGCAACGACAGCCGCAGCCACGGCCACAGAGCTCGCCGACGCTCTGCGCCGGATGACAGACGAGCTGCGGGCCGGCGCCCACCCGGCCGCGGCACTGGATGGGGTGCGCGCCGACGGGCCTTGGGCACGCACGGTGCTGGCCGGAGCCGCGGCCGCAGCGCGGCTCGGCGACGGCGTACCCGCGGCCCTGGAGCGGGAAGCCGAGCAGCGACCAGCCATGGCCGGAGACCTCACCCGGATCGCCTGGGCCTGGGCCCTCGCCGAACGACACGGCATCCCGCTGGCCGATCTCCTCGCAGGTGCACACACCGACATCGCGTGGCGCGTCCAGTACGGACGCCGGGTACATGCACAACTCGCCGGACCACGCGCCACCGCCACCGTGCTCACCTTCCTGCCCGTGCTCGGCCTCATTCTCGGCCAACTGCTCGGCGCGGATCCCGTGTCCGTGCTCCGCGACGGCTGGCTCGGCCAGGTCCTGCTTGTGATCGGGGTCGGCCTCACCGCCGCGGGGGTCGGCTGGACCGAACACATCCTGCGGGCGGCGGTGCCGCGATGACAACGACCAGCGCCGCGCTCACGTGCCTGGCCGCCGCCCTGCTGGTGGTGGACAGCCGCACCGGGACCGGGCGGCTGCGGGCCATGGCCGGTCCGGCCACGAACCTTCCTGCACCGGCTGTGATCCGGCCGACCTGGATCGCGGTGGGCGCCGTCGCCCTGGGTGCGGTGGCCTGGGCCGCCGGTGCCGGTTTCGGCGGTGTCCTGCTCGGGGTGGTCGCGGGGCTGACCGGGGGTGTCGCCGTGCGGCACGCGGCCGCTCGCGCGGCCGGCGACGACGACGGAGCCGCCCTGGCCGGGGCCTGGGAGTTGCTCGCCGTGTGCCTGCAGGTCGGGCTACCGGTGGCGGCGGCGGTCAGCGCCGCGGCCGAGCGGCTCGCCGGGAACAGCGGCCGGCAACTACGGCGCGTCGCCGGGCTGCTCGAGCTCGGCGCCGATCCACCCGCGGCCTGGCACGATGCGCAGGCGCTACCGGCGCTCGCCGCGTTCGCACGCGCGGCGGGGCGGGCCGCCGGCACGGGTGCAGCACTCGCCCAAGTAGCCCGGGCGGAAAGCACCCGCATCCGCGCCGATCTCGTCGATACCGCCGAGGCGCGGGCGCAGCGCGCCGCTGTGCACATCACGGGCCCGCTCGGCCTGTGCTTCCTGCCGGCATTCCTGGTTCTTGGCATCGCCCCGGTCGTCATCGGTCTGACCGGCCATGCCCTCGCACAGTGGTGAGCACCGTGAGCCAACCAACGCCCCCGCCCAACCACCCCAACCACGGAGGAGATTCCATGTCCCAGCCCGCCATCCAGCTTGCCCGGCTCCGCCGGCTGCACGACGACGACGCCGGTATGAGCACGGTCGAGTACGCGATCGGCACCATCGCTGCCGCGGCCTTTGCGGCAGTGCTCTATGCGGTCGTCAGCGGCGACTCCATCGTGACGGCGCTGACCGAGCTCGTGCAGCGAGCGCTGACGGTGACGTTCTGATGCGCGGCCGGGCCGACCGCGGGGCCGTCACCGTGGAGGCCGCGATCGCGCTGGGCAGCCTCGCAGTGGTCACCGTGGCCGCGGTCGGCTCGGTCGCTGCGATGGCGTCGTCAATTCGATGCATCGACGCCGCCCGTGAGCTGGCGCGGCTCACCGCTCGGGGCGAGTCGGAGCGCGGCCGAGTCGTCGCCGAGGCGCTTGCCCCACGCGGCGCCCGACTCGAACTGGTGGTGCGGGGCGACGAGATCACCGCCGAGGTCACGGCGGGACCGATCGATCTGCTCCCCTTGCGGGTCAGTGGTCGCGCTGTGGCCGTTCTCGAACCTGGCGCCACGGGTCAGGCGCCATGAGCACCCGACTCCCGAGCACCAGGCCGACCACCGAATCCGGCGACGCCGGCGTCGCCACGGTCTGGGCTGCCGTCGCGGTAACCGCGGTCCTCGGGCTGCTGCTCGTCGGGCTCGACCTGGGCTCGGTCATCGCTGCGCGCCATCGGGCGGAGGCAGCCGCGGATCTCGCGGCGCTCGCGGCGGCCGGTCACGCCGTGCACGGAGAGGTTCCAGCATGTGCCCGCGCCCGTCGCGTCGTCGAACAGATGGGCGGCCGGACCTCGGTATGCCATCTCTCGGGATGGGATGCGCTGGTAGAGGTGGAGATCGGAGTGCAGTCGACCACCGTCGCGGTCGGGGCAGCAGTGGGGCGGGCCAGGGCCGGGCCGGCGCCGAGCGGTCCTTTGACCCGGATGAGCGGGGCAGCGCGATGACAGCCGCCACCAACTTGCCACAGTGGCGCCAGCAGACCCTGTGGATCGCTCGCCGCCGCGCTCGTCGTCGACAGAGCACCGATCGGCGACAGTCACTGGTTCCGGCTCACGATCGAGGGCCTACTTGATCGGGCTCGACCGATCGGCACCAACCGTTCTGAGTCCGAGAGTTCGCTCCCCAGACTGCGGTGGGGCCGGCGCGTCACCCGACGCCCACCCCGAAGCCGGTGCCACCGCGCCGAGGCCGCCGCCGACCGGCCGGCACCCCCCGAC
>JBOHEO010000187.1:0-10825 GCA_050701055.1 Pseudonocardia sp.
GACTACCAACGCGACCTCTCCATCTCCTACGAACGACTCGGGGACCTCTATCGGGCGCTGGGCCAAGGCGAACAAGCCCTCCAGCTCTACCAACAATCCCTCGACATCGGTGAGCGCCTCGCCCAGAGCGAACCCGGACGCGCCGACTACCAACGCGACCTCTCCATCTCCTACCAGCGGCTCGGCCTCTGCCTCACCCAGCTCAACCGTGCCGAAGAGTCGGTCGCTGCGTTGAAGCGCCATCTCCAACTGGCCCGCGATGTGCACCAACGCGTGCCAGGCCAGGTCGACACCGTCGTTGACCTGGCCATCGCGCTTCATCTCACCGCTGACCTTGACGACCACGGAGACGAGCGCAACCGGCAGTCCCGCGAACTCCTGGAGGTTCTCGAATCAGACCAACGCCTCCCACATCATGGCAAGGCGTTACTTGACAAATTACGCCAAGATCAGAATCCGTCTCCCCGGCGGGAAGCGTGATCCACCACCCCAAGTCGTTCGATTTTTTCATCTCCTATGCGGGGCCCGATATCGCATACGCGGAGGCGCTGTCAGACACCCTGCAACCCGTAGGACGAATCTTCATCGCACCCCAGTCGGAGCTGCTCGGCGAAGATTGGCCAAACCGCCTGACCACGGCTATACGGGATACGTGGGTGACGTCGGCTATAATTTCACGACACACCCCTGCCGCGCACTTTCAGATGGAAGAGATACTACTCGCCGTGGAGGAGAGTCGAGCCGGTTTGCACACCGTGATACCGATACGTCTGGCATTGCACGGAGAAGTACCGCCACTTCCTACCGGACTCAGGTCAAAGAACTCCTACGACCTTCATTCGGGATCACAAGCAGAGATCAGCTCGGTCATCGATAAGCTGCTCGCTGCCAGGGACGATATCCGATCTCGCGCCGGCCTCGGATGGCGGACAGATCGCGAGCGCACCTCCTCGGCAGAACTTCCATGCACCTCCAGCGACCCGCTTCGCGAGGCGTTAGAAAGAGTCAAGACTTACGAACAAAGCGGACTCCTCCGTACCTGCACAGTCGAGGAAATCCAAATCATCCTGCTGAAGCACCATCTGATCAACGACGCACGAGATACGTGAACCGACGCGACAACATCATCCGGAGGGCCCGCCGTGGGACAATGCCACGTAGCTTAATTTGATCATGATGTTGAGCTGCGGTTCTGGGCTAGACGAGCAAGCCGGCGCGGTAGGCCATGCCGCGGAGCTCCCGGCCCACCGCGTCCTGCTTGGACCGCGGGACCAGCTTGGCGAGAACCTCGCGGACGAACGGGTTCCGCTGAAAGCGGTTCGGGTGGATCGTCTCCGCGCGACGAAGCGCCTTGACCGCGTCGTCGTGACGTCCCCGTAACCGAACCAGCGCCCGCCCGTACACCATCCAGTGGAACGCACGAGCCGCCGGGAACGGGTTCTGCTCGGGCTGTAGCCCGCCTTCGGCGATGCTCACCGCACGATCCGGCTCGTCTGCCTCCAGGGCCAGCCGTACCCGCTCGAACTCGACGGTCGTCGGCCCGTGCCCGAACCCCAGCAGGTCAGCCTCGCCGAGCTCCCCCCACCGGCCGGTCATGTCGGCGGCAGCGTCCACGGAGCACCGGCGTCACCCAGGCGGCCAGTCACGACCGCAAGCAAGGCATGCGTCATCGTCACGCCGACACCAGGCTCACCGTGTCCGCCGTGGTTGCCGGCAGGATGGTGTTGTCCAGCTCGGCTACCGCGAGGTCGAACGCCCACCGCGGACCAGCACGTCAGCGATGCCGAACGCGGCCACACCCAAAGTGCTCAGCTCGTCACGTTCCTGGGCCAGGCGCCGCGCGAGGAAGACCGTTCGGCGCAGCAGGTCAGCAGGTGCCCCGGCCACGGCGAGCCACATGCGGGTGGTCAGCACATGCAGGTGCACCGCTAGGTCGAGCAGCTCACCGTTGTCGGCGCCACCGGTGGCCAGCGCGGTGTGCAGATCGCGGATCAGACCGGGCAGATCGGTGGCAACGTCGACGTACTGGCACGCTCGCCGCTGCGCCTGAATCTGGATCACCCGGTCCCGCAGAACCTCCACGGGCAGCACCAGCCCGCCCGGCCTATCGATGTCGATCGCGTCTAGTGCCAGGCGGATCGCCTCGATGGAGCTGTCGGTGTGCCCGTTGGCGGGTGCGGGGATGGGAAGTCGGGTCAGCTCCGAGGGGGCGATCTCCAGCGCGTTCGCCAGCGCGACGATCAGCGACAGGCGGTCCACCGACCGCTCCCCTGACTCCAACCGCGACAGGTGGCTCGCGGAGATACCCGCCAGCTCGGCGATCACCCGCTGCGACTTCTTGCGTGCGTTGCGGATCGAGCCCAGCCGGAGACCGATGGTGCGGTCGAGCGCAGTCGAGGCGGTATCGTCGCCCAACTCCGAGCCTCCCAGCTCTCGGGCCGTGCTCCCGACCGGGTCAGCGGTGCGGGGCGGCTTATCCGCCCAAAGCGTACGGCCCGCCCCGGTGCGGGTAATCCGCACCGGCGGCGAGCCCCCGCCTGATCAGCAGGATAGGACCGGTACGGGAAGAATTCGCTCGTCAGCGAGCGGGTGGTCACGGTTGCCGTCGTCGGTGCTGCGGTCGACGATCACGCTCACCGCGTCCAGCGTGGCGAGTTCGGCGGTTGCCGGCGGGTGGTTGGGTACGGGCATGGGTCGGACCTCCGGTCCGCACGGTGGCGCGGGTCCGAGCAGCGGTGGCATCGGGGTGGGCCGAGGACAACCCAGGTGCGCCCTCCGCAGCACGCGCAGATCAGTTGACGTACCCGCACCCGGCCCGTGGTGATCAACTCCGGTTGCAGCGCGACGAGCAACCGCCGCCAAACCCTCACGACGCCGCGCTCTGTGCGGGCGCTGGACCGGGCGCTCGAGCCACGTAGCGTGCAGGACGCAGCAGGGGACAACCCTTTGTCATCGAAGACCTCCACAATGGTCGGCGCAGATCGGCCACGAGAGCCCGCATGCGCTGAAGCGATGAGCGCGTGCGCTCCAGTCGTGTGCCGGGTAGGACGCTGGGGTAACAAGCCGGAGCACTACAACTGACCTTGGTCGAATGAGAACCTGTTGTGAAGTGTTCCGGTGTTGCGGCAACATCGACGACAGCGAATGCAGAGGGTGTGCGGGATGAGCGGGGCGGATGACACTGCGGTATGCCAGGTCTTCGGTATGGCCCTGCGGCAGCTGCGCAACCAGGCCGGGCTGTCTCTGCGGGCGCTGGATCAAGCGGTCCACTACGACTACAGCCGCCTGTCGCGGGCCGAGAACGGTGACCACCTCATCGCCGCCGCGCTCGTGCCGGCTATCGATGCGGCGGTGTGTGGCGGCGGCCTGCTGGTTCTGCTGCGCTCGCTTGCCCCCGGCGAACCTCGCCCCGCGCGCATGAAGACTCCGGCGACGGCGTCGTTCTGCGTAGAGGATGGCGATAACGTGACGATGGAGCTTCGGACCGCGGACGGAAGGGCAGTGCGTGTGAGCGTGTCGCGTCGCGACTTCAACCAGCTGCTCGCCGCCGGAGCGCTGCGGGCGATGCTCCCGGCCGGCGTCGCCGACCTCGACCAGGCCGAGCGGGTGTCCAAGGTGCTGCGAGAACCGCGCCGGATCGACCCGCAGGTCCTCGACTACTTTCACACGCTGCTCGAACAGCACTTCACCGCCGACAAGATGCTCGGCCCGCGGCAGTTGCTCGGCCCGGTCCTGGCCCAGATCGACGTGCTCGACGAACTCCGCCGCCACACCCGCCCAGGCACCGCTGAGCCAACCCTGCGGCTCCTGGCGCAGTATGCCGAGTTCGCCGGATGGCTCCACCAGGACGCCGGAGACACCCAGGCGGCGATGTACTGGTCCGATCGCGCCAGCCAGTGGGCACAAGCGGTCGGCGACTACCAGATGGTCTCCTACATGCTCGTGCGCAAGAGCAACATCGCGGTCCTCGACGACGACGCCCTCGACGTCGTCGAACTCGCCGCAGCCGCACGAAAGGTCCCCGGCCCGATCAGTCCCAAGCTCCTCGCCCTGGCCAACCAACAGGAAGCCCGCGGCTGGGCACTCCACGGCGACGCGGGCCACTTCCAGACCAACCTCGACACCGCCGCCAACCTGCTGCGCGAGCACCCCGACGACGTGGACGAGACTGCCCCGGTCTACCTGCACCACTACGACCTGGCCACCCTCGAAGAACAGTCGGCCAGCTGCTACCGCGCCAGCGGTCAGGCTGAAATCGCCGTCACCATCCTGGAACGCAAGATCGCCGCAACGCCGGACCATCTGCACCGTGACCACGGCCACCAGCTCGCCAAACTCGCCAACACCGTCCTCGCGACAGCACAGCCCGATCCCGACCGTGCCGCCGCGCTCGGCCGGCGATGCGTGGCGACCGCCCGCGACACCGGCTCCGTCCGCATCGTCAAGGAACTTCGCAACCTCGATCGAACCCTCACGAGACTGTGGCCTGCCCTGCCGGGCAGTGTCGAGTTCCACGACGCCTTCGCCACGGTCACCTGAGTCGCCGCCGCGGCAGCCGGCCCCGACTTGCGCAGCCCCGTTCCGATGAGCGACTCGAACAGCTCGGAGTCCGGTCGTCGGGGTCGGGGAAGGTGGGCCAGGAACCCGATGGCCTCGGCGACGCCCAGCCGCCGCGCTCGGTTCGGGTGACCTCCGGCATGCGGCTACGGTTCCTCGGCAAGGCGACCCAAGGTGGCGGTTCGCCCACGCTCTACGCGACAGACCAGAATACGTACATGGTTCAGGGCTGGAAAGTGGACGGGCACGACGAGAGCGTGGAGATCCCGCATCGGCTGTTGATGCATGTCGAATTGGGTACCTACCTTGGCGCCCTGATGGCTGACACCGGGCGCGGTAGTTTCGTCCTGTCAGGTCAAGCAGTCGCGGACGTCGAAGCGCTTTCGCGGATGGATATTCCTGAGCATGAAACGTGTGTGGAAGTTCCGAAAGAGAAGGAGGTTTGGTTCGGTGGAGTTGCTACAGAATGAGGCGTTCGATGCGTTGTTTCATTCGTTCGCCCGTACCGCTTTTCATCTGGAAGTGCAAGACAGCTATCACACGCCGGATGAGGCCGGGCCATTTAAACTTTTCCTGACGCAACAGGACGACGATTTCGCTTGGCATCAGCCGTGGCTGAATCTCGTTCGCAATGTCACGGCAGCAGGGAAAACTATCAGACGCACGCGGGTCGTCACTGTTCCACACGGTGACTACACCCGCTGGGGTCTCACGGTGGCACCACACAACATCGCTGCTGGCGAAGACATTCGTTGGCTTCCTCGACACCTCATTGATGCTGAGGTATTGACGACGGATGATTACTGGCTGCTCGATGACGATCTCGTGGTATTCACGGTGTTTGAACCCGGTGGCCGGTTTGCCGGGGGCGCTGCCACGAGCGATCCGACGATAGTTTCTTACTGTCGCGCGGTACGGGATCGGATATGGGAAGCGGCGATTCCGCACAGTAAATACACTGATAGCGAATACATGTCTGCGTAGAGCCGAAAGTGACGAGCTCAGTCCACCAGGCGCGCGAAGCTTTCGGCCACCGCTTGCGGGACATTCGTAAAGATGCAGGTCTTACCGGTAGAGAGTTGGCCGCTCTCGCTGGTTGGCACAGCTCCAAGGTGTCCAAAATCGAATACGGCAAACAAACGCCGTCCGAGGACGATATTCGCGTTTGGTGCCGCCACACCGGTACAGGTGAGGCCAACGGTGACGCCTCATGCCATGTCGCGTGTGCGTCGGAGACATCAACTCCTCGGGGTTAACCGAGCAAGCCAGCGCGGTAGGCCATGCCCCGGAGCTCCCGGCCCACGGCGTCCTGCTTGGACCGCGGGACCAGCTCGGCGAGCACCTCGCGGGCGAGCGGGTCCCGATGGACACGATGTGGATGGATCCTCTCAGCGCGGCGGAGCGCTCCGACCGCGTCGTCATGACGTCCCCGCAGCCGGGCCATCGCCCGGCCGTAGTCGACCCAGTAGCCCGCTTTGCGGGTAGCGAACGGAAGCCGTTCCGGGCGGACATCTTCTGCGATGATCACCGCGCGTTCGGGCTCATCCTCTTCGAGGGCGATGGAAATCCACCGCGACCGCAGGCTCGTCGGGCCGAACCCGAATCCCAGCGGGTCATCCTCGCCGAGGCGTTCAGCCAGCTCAGTGGCTGCTTCCATCGGCGCGGCCGCGTCACCAGGCCGCTTGTCCAGCGTGGCAACCATTGAATGCGTCATCGTGAGCACGCACATGAGGCCAGCGTTCTCCGGCGTGGTCGCAGGCAGCGTGATGGAGTCCAGTTCAGCCTGCGCTAGATCGAAGAGACCTGCGGCCAGCAACCCGTACACGCTGCCGAACTTGGCCAAACCGAGCGTGGTCAAGTCGCCGTGCTCACGGGCCGCACCCAGCGCCAGATCGGCAACTTGCCCCAGCAGATCGACGGGTGCCCCCGCGTCCTTCAACCACATGTTGATGACCTGTACGTGCAGGAGCACCGCCAGCGGGAGCAGCTCAGCAGTGTCCCGCCCGGTGGCGATGCTGGTATACAAGTCTGCGATCAAGCTGGGCAGGGCTGTGCCTACGTCGGCGAACTCGCCGTCGCGGCGCCTCCGCTGCACCTCGGCCACCCTGCTACGCAGCACGTCGACCGGAAGCACCAGCCCACCGGGCCAGCCGCAGCCAGCCGCTCTCAACGCTCGGTGCACCGCCTCAACGGGGCTGTCGGTGTGCCCGTTGGCGGGTGCGGGGATGGGAAGTCGGGTCAGCTCCGAGGGGGCGATCTCCAGCGCGTTCGCCAGCGCGACGATCAGCGACAGGCGGTCCACCGACCGCTCCCCCGACTCCAACCGCGACAGGTGGCTCGCGGAGATGCCCGCCAGCTCGGCGATCACCCGCTGCGACTTCTTGCGTGCGTTGCGGATCGAGCCCAGCCGGAGACCGATGGTGCGGTCGAGCGCAGTCGGGGCGGTATCGTCGTCCACGTCCGAGCCTCCCAGCTCTCGGGGGCCGCTTGATCATGACCGGCCGGGTCAGCGGGTGCGGGGGCGGCTTCTGCCCAAGCGTATTACCCGCCCCGGTGCGGGTAATCCCGCACCGGCGGTCGAGGCCCCGCCTGGCCCTGCGAGGCTCAGCCCGCGCCCAGGGGGTCCAGCTCCACCCGCTGGCCGTCCTGGTCCACGGTAACCACCCACGCATCCACGCCCGGCTCGCCGACGTCCCGCCACCAGTGGTAAGCGCCGGCCACCTCGTCCAGCAGCCGCCGCGGTCCGGCCTGTTCCATCGCGTACGGCGGCCCAGGAGCGACCCGCACGGAGGCCCACGAGCCGCTACCCGAGTCGTACAGCCACTGGGCGCCCGTCCCAGAGCTGGTCTCGGCGTAGAGCGTGTGCAGGCCGTCGCCCAGCCGCTGGCCGACCGCCACCGCGGCCGCCCGATCACCGGCCCACAGGTACGGGTGGAGGTCTGTGCTGCCGGCGTGGTTCACCTCGGTGGTGAAGTCGGCACCCCGGGGGCGCGGCACACGCTGCGCCCTCAGCCCCATGAACACGGCGGGTGAGCCGATCCGGCCCGCCGCCGAGCCGCCCTCGGCGACCGTCAGTGTGGCCACCCCCGGGGCCTGGAACGTGTTGGACAGCGGCACCACCAGCCGCCCCCCGGGCCGGGTCTGAGCCACCCACGGCCACGGCACCGTGCTCACCCCGGCGGTGGCGATCACCCCGTCGAACGGAGCGCTCTCCGGCCAGCCCAGAGCACCGTCCCCGGTGACCACGGTGACCTTCCCGCACCCGGCCCCGTCCAGGGCCACCCGGGCGCGCTCGGCCACCTCCGGGTCGATCTCCACAGTGACCACGTTCTCCGGACCGACGCGGTGCGCCACCAGTGCCGCGTTCCAGCCGGTGCCGGTGCCTATCTCAAGTACTCGCTCCCCGGGCTGCGGGTCCAGGGCCGTCAGCATGGCGGCCACCACCGAGGGCTGGCTGGCCGAGCTGGTGACTTCCCAGCCCCCGTCCGGTCCGGGCCGGCCATCGTCCACCTGGGTGTCCACGGGGGCGTCCCGGTAGGCCAGCTCCAGCCACAGATCCGGGTCGTCCACGCGGCTCAGCGGGCGTAGCCGCCCCGCGACCTGCCGGTTTACCTGCCACACCACGTCCGGGATGAACAGGTGCCGGGGCGCCGCATCGAACGCGGGCCGCCACGTCTCATCCAGGGAACCGGTGCCGACCAGGCCCGCCACCATCCGGGCGCGGGCCTCCTCGGGGCTCATTTCTTGTGTTTGCCGCCGGGGTCGGGTGGGGGCGGTGGCTTGGGGGCCTGCGCGTCGTCGTTGGGGTCCGGGTTCGGCTTCGGCTTATCGTGGTCGCCCATGGGGCACATCGTGCCGTGCCCGCTACCCGGGGGGTAACGCCCAGGACCCGAGCGGTCGCAAGATCATGGCAGTACAGCAACGCGTGAGACGTATGCGCACATCCGCCGGGAGGCCGTGGAGCTGCGCAGAGATCCACGAGCGGGGAGCCAACCTCGCCGACACCTCGTTCGCCGGAGCCCCGTCGGCAGCGGTTCCCGGATCGGTAGGGCAGGATTCGCGCTCGTGCGCGTCTACCTTGGTTCTGATCACGCTGGTTTCGAGCTCAAGACCCGCCTGATCGAGCATCTCGACGGGCTCGGGGTCGAGACGGTCGACGTCGGTGCCACCAGCTACGACGCCGTCGACGACTATCCGCCGTTCTGCATCGCGACCGCCCGCCGTGTCGTCGAGGACAACGGCAGCCTCGGCGTCGTCATCGGCGGTTCCGGCAACGGCGAGCAGATCGCCGCCAACAAGGTGCCCGGCTGCCGGGCCGCGCTCGCGTGGAGCGAGGAGACCGCCCGGCTCGCGCGGGAGCACAACGACGCCCAGGTGATCGGCATCGGCGCCCGGATGCACACGGTCGCGGCCGCGTTCGGCATCGTGGAGGCGTTCCTGGCCACGCCGTTCTCCGGCGACGAGCGGCACTCCCGCCGGATCGCGATGCTCGCCGACTACGAGCGCACCGGTGCGGTCCCCGAGTTGCCCGGATCCGGTTGAGCGATGCCCGAGGGCCACGCCCTGCACCGGCTGGCGCGCCTGCACCGTCGCCGTTTCGCCGGCCGGCCCGTCGCGGTGTCCAGCCCGCAGGGTCGGTTCGCGGGCGGTGCCGCGCTGGTCGACGGTCGGGTGCTGGTGTCCGCCGGGGCGTACGGGAAGCATCTCTTCCACCGCTACGACCCCGACCTCGTGGTGCACGTGCACCTGGGGCTCTACGGCGCGTTCAGCGACGAGCCGTTGCCGGCCGCGCTGCCACGCGGGCTGGTGCGGATGCGGATGATCGGGTGCACGCACTACGCGGACCGGGTCTGGACCCGCATCTCCCGGTCGCGCGCGCCGCTAGCCACACTGTTGATGGACCAGTCGGTGATCGCCGGTGCGGTCGCCCATTTGTAGCCGCCATGAGCGACGGGTGTGCGGGTTCAGGCCCTCAGCAGCCGGTCGATCGTGGCGATGCGGGTGTCGAGGCGGACGGATCGGGTGCGCGCGGCGAGCGTCTGAGCCTTGCTGAGCGTGGCGCGGCCGGCGTCGCGGTCCCCGGAGCGCGCGTAGGACTCCGCGAGCCACGTCTGGTAGAGCGCGACCTCGCGCACCCGGTCGGCGTCGTAGGAGGTGATCGCGCGGGACAGCAGGGGTTCGGCGGATGCGGGGTCGCCCATCTCGATCATGCAGCGGCCGGCCATGACGTCGATCTCGGAGCGGTCGAGCCAGTAGGTCCACTCGGGTTCGGCGACGCCGGCTGACCGGGTCTCGTAGGCGTCGTCGACCTGATCGAGCGCGCGGCGGGCGCCGTCGGCATCGCGGCATCGTGCGCTGGCCCAGGCGACCCGTTCCAGCAGCAGCGTCCGCGCGACCGGGGTTGCGTCTGTCGCGCCGCGCACGGCGGAGCGGGCCAGCAGTGCCGCGTCGGGTAGTCGGTCACCGGTGCTGGCCATCTGGTAGCTGAGCGTCGACAGGATTTGTCCGACCAGCACGTCCGAGCCTGCCGCGGATGCTGCGGACACCCCGGACAGGTAGACCCGTTCGGCGTCGACGTGGCGGCCGGCGTCGCTGGCGACCCACCCGACGAGCTGGGACAGCTCGCCGACGGCGACCAGCAGCCGACGCCCGATCGTCTCGGTGTACGAGCACCGGCGCACGACGTCCTGGGCGCGGTCCAGCTCGGCCGAGACCACGGGGTACAGGTCGGTGCCGCCCACCAGGTCATCGAGGTGGCGCAGCTCGACGACGCGGCGCTCCAGCTCGGCCGCCATGCTGTCCCCGACCCGGCGGCCGGCGTCGGACTCGGCGCGCAACGCGCCGTCGGACACCAGCCACTCGTGCGCGACGCGGAGCGGGTCCAGGGCGGGGCCGTACAGCCGCTCGACCGCGACGCCGAGCGCCCGCGAGTACGCGGTGACGTGCTCGGGCAGGACCACCCGACGCCCGGTCTCCAGGTGGCCGAGGGCGGCTTTGGAGTAGTGGGTGCGGCGCGCCAACGCGGCGAGGCTGAGCCCGGACGCCTCCCGCGCGGCGCGCAGGTTGGCCCCGAGGTCCGGCACGGCTGGTCCCTCCTGTAGACGGGCGTAGACGCCGCTGATCTACCGCGCGGTCGGCTGCCCCCACCACGCTAGCCGACATGGAACGGGCACGGTCAGCACAGCCGCGGGCGGGCGACCCCGCCGGGGTGCGACAGCGCGGCGCCGGGTCTGACGGCCGGCCCCGCCCGCGGCGCGTGGAGCGCGGG
>JBOHEO010000188.1:0-10514 GCA_050701055.1 Pseudonocardia sp.
GAGATACTTTCCCGTTCATCGGCAACGATTTCCGTACCCTGCACTGACCATGGCTCCTTCTGGTTGCCGACCGGGGCGGACAATAGGGTATCATTTCCGGTGGTGCGCTCACCCTATGACCTCAAGCACGCTGACATCGCGAAGCGTATGGACTTGGCCACACTGGGTTCGACTATGAAGATACTCGTTCGAGTCGAGGAATCGAAGGTGCAGATCGAGCGTGAGCATCCACCGATCGCCCAGATTGAACAAGCGGTTGCACGTCTGAGGCCGGTCTTCCTAGATCAAGAGATCGTCCATCATGGCAGAGTCATGAAGGCTCTCGGCTACCTGACACGGAACGAGGCTCCTGAAGTCAAGGCGGTTGTGAAGGGCGTGAGGGCTGCATGGCAGGGCTTCGATGGGCAGCGAACCTGGGCTATGGAAGCTGGGAAGTTCGGCGAGAATCCGGATACGACGGGCCAGCTTTGGGACCGTCAGATCGCTCGTGACTCGCTGTATGGATACGTGATTCACAACGACCTTGATGCGCAGCATCGCATCCGGTACATCTCGCCTGATGATCGGATGATGGCAAGCTTGTTGTGGACGAAGGATGCGATTCTGCTAGTTCGAGCCACCCAGCAACTAGTGTCGCGTAATAACGGCTACTTTACTCCGTCTTCCCCCAGTCTCCGCTGGTCAGAGTCTTGATCATCTTAGTGGAGGACGTAAAGTTCATGCCATTTCACGACGCTAGTTGTTGTTCTTGAAGGAGCGGGGGCACTGAACGGGTAGCTCGCGGCTGTGCACCCGCGAGCTACCCGGCGTACCGGCGCAGCTTCGCCTCCCTGATGTCAAGGCCTTCCCGGAGGTCTGTCTGCCCGGCGAGGGCACGCAGTTTTAACGCGGGGGGTTAACACCGCGCATCCGAATAAAGATCTCATCTATAAGTGTCACGCCTCGATATGCACGTACAGCTGATATTGGGACCACAATAGTACGTATTACTGTTTCCATATAAGGCGCAGGGTCCGTACCGGCCGGGAGTATGTCAGAAACAGTTTCCCTGTCTTGATACTGATAACAGACCCGTATTGTCTCAGGGCTCTCAGGGTCGGCACCTGCCTGACCGATAGTCAGGCCGGCGGAACCACCAGTCGGATGCTCAGGCAGTCGATCCTCATCAATCCATCCTGGAGGATCGAATGCAAGCAAAATGTGGAGGTCGTTCAGCGCCTCACGTAGAACAATTATTGCGTTCTGAGCAAGCTCTGCGGTTTCTGGCAACAAGTCGGACTGATCGACCACCAGCAAGTGGGCATACTGTCGTCGTAGCCCGTGCACCGTCGCTACCTGCTGCCATATACCGCCACCACGCGGAGGGGGATCGATGTTGCAGGCGCGACATGCATCTTCGAAACTACGCCAGAAGTCGCGCCTGAAAGGCGGAGTGCTTAGCGCGCTCTCGACTACGCGCTCGAACGCAGTCCAAGCCGAAATGACGCTCAACCGAACGAACATTCCCCTGTCCCAGTCATCCCTGGTCCTCATAGCAAGATCACGACCGCGCAAAGCATCGGTCCAAACATGATAGTGCGGAGTTTCGACTGATCGGGACGACAAGACTACTTCCTAACGCTCGAACGAGTAGAGAAAGTTCTCACCAATGGCCCGGATCGTCAGGGCTGGTCACTCGGTTGGCAGTAGCGCCGCAGCGGCTGCCTGGCGGTGCGGAAAGGTCCTATCGGCGCGCAGCAGCAGCAGCGCACGCCGGTCCAGTGGGCGGTGGTTGCAGATCTGATACCGAGCAGCTCTGTGTAGGGCGGCGGGGAGTTGGGCGGCGGGCCAACCGAGGTCGACAGATGCACGGTGCGCTGGCGCGGTGATGCACTTGGGAACATCTCAACGGCGCCCCGCCGCCCCCGTCCGAACCCGGGCCGCGGCTGGACGCTGACCGTCATCCCGGTCTACGGCGGAGCCGGGTGGGTGATCACCGACTTCCAGCGTTGCTAGACGGCGGGCCGCGGCGACGCGGTCGGGGTCCAGGTTCACGGGTTCACAGGGTGTGCACGGTCGCTGTTCGCGTCCCCCTGGCAGGATGGACGCGGCGCCTGAGCGGGCCGAGTGGGTCCGCGTTCTAGGTCCGCCCATTCGCTCCGGAGAGGAAGATCGTTCATGGCCAGTTCAGCAGAACTCGGCGTCGAGAAGACGCTTGTCTTGTTCAAGCCTGATGCAGTTGTTCGCGGCTTGGCGGGCCGCATCCTCACGCGCTTCGAGGACGCCGCATTGAAGATTGTTGGCGTCAAGATGAAGCAACTCGACGCTGACTCCACGCGCAAGCACTACTTCGATCTCGAAGAACGTCTTGGCGCCGACATCTATAACTCGACTGCGGCGTTCATGCAGAGCGGTCCGGTCGTTGCCATCGCTCTCCAGGGAGTCGACGCCGTCGCCAAGGTCCGGAAGATTATCGGCGGTACCTATCCCAACGACGCGGCACCCGGTACCGTTCGGGGCGACTTCGCTCATCAGACGAAGGCGTCATCAGAAGTTAGCGGCAAGGCCGTCATGAATCTTGTTCATGCGTCTGGCAACTCCGAAGAGGCGAAGTACGAGGTTGAGTTGTGGTTTACTGCTGATGAGCTGTTCAATTACGAAACTCTCGCCGAGAAGCTGGCCTATTGACATCGGGAGCCGACGAGCCCATGGGTGACGACGTCGCTCGGCCGGAGCACCTGCAAGCACAGTTCGACCGCGAGGTTATCGGCGATCCTCGCGCTGCTGCCGAGACCGCGTATGCGTTGGCATTTCAATATAGGGACCACGACGTCGACGGATCGCGCCGCTTCGGCCTCGTCAAAGTGTGGGCAATCCGCGCGATTAAACTGCTGGACGGACTGCCTTCCAGCACCATTGAGCAGGTTGCGAGCACACGGCAATCCGTCGCAGGTGTCCCTATCCCTGATCTACTCCACTCCGGCGTGGTGCGCGAACGTCTCGGAGACGTCCTCGTATAGACCACGGACCACCGCCTCGCAATGGCCTCGACGCTCGCCCCGATAGGCGCCCTTCCACGCGCGAAGTTGGAGGGACGCGTGCGGTGGGTGCAGACCGTGCCGGTGGCATCCGCGTCGTAGCCATCGCGCCAGCGGCATGCAGCCGCGCGGCCAGTTCGGGCCTGTAGCGCTCACGAGCGTCGTCCCCCAAAGGTCGTGCTCGCGGACGTCGCGCGAGCCATGACAGACCGAAATCAGCCTGCGCGTTGACCCGTCGTGCGGGAACGACATGAGCGCGCCATCCGGCCGCCAAGAAAGACGGCAGACGAGGCCGTGGGGAAAAGGTAGTCATGACCGCCACCGAGTCGGAGGCCGCGCTTGACGGTGCGGGAAGGACCGTTCTGGAGCAACGGATTCGCGACCGGAAGTAGACGTTCGAGGAGTTCATCTCGGCTGCCGAACTATTCGCTCGGAAGAATGGCGAGGAAGGCACGCTCAGCCTGCGTCATCTGCAACGGTTACTAGTAGTCACCGGAAAGAGTCAGGCAGCGCGATTGCGGCCGGCAACCACACGACTGCTGGAGCATATATTTGGCGACGAGATCGAGAATCTTCTATCTCCGCCGTCGCCCGTCGCGCCGACAGTCACCGCTCATGTCCTGCGCGTCGCCATCGCCGTTGTGGTCCGGGCATCGCAAGTGTTGGTTGTCTCTCGGCGTGCGGGCGCGGGCGATCTACCCTGGCAGTTTCCGGCCGGAATGGTGAAGCCGGGCGTGCCGTCAAGCGCGGTTGCTATCGCCGAGACGCTCGCGGAAACGGGAGTTCACTGCGTGCATGTCCGATACCTGGGCGCGCGGCTGCATCCGGCGACGAACGTGCACTGCGAGTACCACCATTGCGACTACATCGCGGGGGTAGCATCGAATCTCGATGCGTCGGAGAACTCGGCTGTGACATGGGTAGAGACCGCGGATCTAGCGCGACTTATCCCGTTTGAGAGGATCTACCCGCCAATCCTTGACGTGCTCGGTCTCACGTTGCTGTCCGGCGCTCGCTGAGTCGGATGATGTCGGCTTCCGAGCTGCGCTCATCGGTCACCACGGCTCGCCGTCCCCTGCTCGCGGTCACGAGCCCCGCCGACTTGAGTGCGGCAACGGCACGGTTGGCCGTACCAGCGGACACCTGGTAGCGGTCCTTCAGTTGCTCCACTGTGGGCAGTGGATCGCCCGGGCGCAGGGCGCCGCAAGTTATCGCGCCATGAAGATCGGCGGCGATCCGCTGATACGGATTCGTCGGCTCGGGCGTCGCACTCTCGGCGACCCGCAGACCGGTGGCCACGTCGAGCCCGATCGGGGGTACGGGCAAGCGGGCGCTGAACTGCCCCGCGGCCTTCTGGTCCGCCTCGGACACCCATGCCGTGTAAGCACGCAATGTGGTTGAGCCGCCACCGCCGTGTCCCAACCGTCCGGCGACCGTGCGCACGTCGACTCCGGCCGCGATCAGTTCCGTCACTGAATAGTGCCGGAGCTGGTGCAGGTTCATGTCCCAACCGAGACGCTCGCACATCCGCGCATAGCGGTGCGAGACCGACGAGGGCCGGTGCCATGTCGCGTGGTCGATCGACCGCGAGAAGAGGCGGCCCCCCGCCGCGATCGTGGTGCCGATCGCGGCGCAATCCTGCTCGCACTGCTGCCGGTAGGCGCGCAGAAGAGCGACCGTGTTGGCGTCGAGCGCGATCCGGCGCTGTTGGTGGGACATGGTGTCCTTCTCCCACGTCGGCGTGCCGTCCTGGGCGATGCTCGTCCGGATCCCGAGAACCGCGCGGTCAAGGTCGAGCAGATCCCACTGCATCGCGCACAGCTCGCCTCGCCGGGCGCCGGTCGTCATCGCGAGCCACAGCATCACACCCCACCCAAGGTCCTTGAACGCCTCGTTGAGGAGGGCCGCAGCTTGTTCGGGTGTCGGCGGGTGTGGGTCACCCGTGGCGCCGCGAGGCGGTTCGGCCTGATCCAGCGGGTTGACGCTGATCCACCTCCAGCGGATCGCGCGCGTCAAGGCGCCACTGAGGCAGAAATGGACCTTGCGGATAGTCGACGTTGCGAGAGGACGGCAGGCGTGCGGCTTGCATCGTTCGGTGCACTCGTGCGGACCGTTCACGGCGTGCTCGATGAACGGACGGCCGTCGCAGTGCGCGCGGCATGTGCGCAAGATCGTGTGGTACGCGTCGAGCGTCTCGCCGTTGAGCTTGCCGACCGGGAGGTGGCCGAGCAGCGGGCGAACGTGGATGCGGATGGCGTCCTCGTACCGCTTGTGCGTGGTCGGTTCGACGTCGAGCAGTTCGAGGTAGCGGTCCATGAGCTGGTTGACCGTGGCCTTGGTGCGCGGGTTGCGCTGCTCGTCGACCTGGTTGATCAGGCGCGTGCAGACCTTCCTGGCCTCGGTGGCGGCCTTCGGTCCGGCTGGGACGGTCTCCACGAGGTAATTCCGCTTGCCGCTGAGCGGGTCGACGCCCGCGTACACGCGCACTCGCAGGGAGCCACTCGGAAGCGTCTCGATCTCGCCGCGCTGGCGCCGTGTGGACGTGCCCGGGGGGCTGCTCATGGAGCGAGCGTACCGCACTCGCTCCATGAATAGCTCCACGTCGACTTGATCAACCTGGTTATCAAGCCTCTGACCTGCGTGCCCCCGGCAGGATTCGAACCTGCGGCACCCGCTTTAGGAGAGCGGTGCTCTATCCCCTGAGCTACGAGGGCTGACGTCGGCATACTACCCGGGTGGTGTCGCGTAGCAGGTTGCGCCACCGTCGCGGCAGATGGTGTTCGCGCTCGTCCGGCTCGAACCCGGATACGTGCGAGAGGGTCATGATGTGAGGTGAGGAGCATGGACCATGTGAAGATCATCGGTTCGACGCGAACGCGGCTGGATCCCGGTGGAGAACGCGCCCCGGATGATGGTCATGCTGGGCTTTGGCGGCGACGTAGAATTCGGCACTGCTCAGCCACGAGGTTCCAGCCTGCCCGGCGTAGATCGGGCTGGGAGCTGACAGCACTCCGGGGTGTTCGCCGCAGTGCTGCCATTCGTCGATCACTGCCCGATTGGCACGCGCGGCTTCGTCACCGGCACCAGGGTCAGCAGGTCCTCGAGCCCGACGAAGTCGTCGGGATTGGTGGTGAACAGCGGCAGACGTTCTGCGATGGCGACGGAGGCGATCATCAAGTCGGCCATTCGGCGTCGCGGCGTGCGCCCGGCGGTGATCACCGCTGCCGCCACCCTGCCGTAGATTCGAGCTGCCTCCGTGTCGAACGGGATCGGTTCGAACTCGTTCTCGGCGCGCTGGAGCACATCGAGCCGTCGGGCGCGTTCGGCGTGCTCGTCGTACCCGCTCTGCTCATCGTTCCGACGCACATGATGCGGACCGGCCGAGAGTTCGGCGAGTGTGATCGCGCTGATCGCCATCTCGGCCGGCAGTTCCGCGGGGGTGATCCACCTTCGCAAGATCATGATGTTGGTGTCGAGCAGGCCGCGTTCATGTCCCTCATCGGTCATATGGGTCGGCCGGCTCATGGTCGTGTGCCACGGCTTGGTCAGCGCGGAATGCCACGATGTCGATACTGGGCGCAGCACGGGACATGGCAGCGAACTCCTGCCGGGAGACGAAGCGCCGGCGCCGGCGGAGTGGGATCAGCTCGCCGATCTGGTGACCGTCGCGCGTGACGGTGAACGCCTGTCCGTTCTCGACGGCGTCCATGATTTCCTTGGACCTGCCGCGGAGGTCGCGTTGAGTGATCTCGGGCTGGGCGGTCATGATGTCATGATAACGGTCGGGAGCACTCGGTGCTACCTCGTGCTACGAGGCTGGCGTCAGGGAATCTACCGTGCGGTGTCTCGCCATCAAGGTGCGCCAGCGCCATGACGTCACAGCACCCGCGCCCGCAGCGTCAGTAGCGTGATCTCCGGCGGTGAGCCGACTCGCACCGGTGGCCCCCAGAACCCGGTGCCTCGCGTGACGTACAGCCAGGTGGGACCGACGCGGACGAGCCCGGCCAGCACTGGCTGGTCGAGCAGCGCGAGGTTCGTGAGCGGCCACAGCTGGCCGCCGTGGGTGTGGCCGGAGATCTGCAGGTCCACCCCGGCGCGGGCGGCGCGGTCGACCAGTACCGGCTGGTGGCACAGCAGCACGATCGGGCGTGCGGGGTCGCGCCCGGCCAGCGCGGTGTCGAGGTCGTAACCGTGACCGGGTACGTCGGAGGCTGCCGCGGTGCGGTCGTCGCATCCGGCGAGGTCGAGCGCGGCGTCCCCGCGGCGGATCTCCACCCGTTCGTTGCGCAGCACCCGCACCCCGACGGTGGGTAGGAACGCCACCCAGTCCGCGGCGTCGGAGAAGTACTCGTGGTTGCCGGTGACGAAGTAGGTGGGTGCCCGAAGGTCGCGCAGCAGCGCGGCGGTCGAGCCGAGCTCGTCGACGCCGCCGTCGACCAGGTCCCCGACGATGGCGACGATGTCCGGAGCCGTTCCGTTGATCAGGGCGAGGATCGATGCGAGGTCGGTGCCGTCGACCAGGGGGCCGAGGTGGATGTCGGAGACCGCGGCGATCGTGAAACCGTCGAAGGCGGGGTGGAGCCGGTCGAGCACCACCTCGCGCCGCTCGACCCGCGGTCGGCGGGCCATCACCGCCCCGTAGCCGACGATGCCGAGCGCGCCCAGCGCCGCAGCGGCGGCGATCACCCGGGACAGGAACCGTCGTCGCTGCGCGTCGGGTCGGCCGCGGATGAAGCGCAACGCCAGGCGCACCAGCTCGCCGATGGCCAGCAGGAATGCGAGGTACAGCGCGATCGCCAGCCACAGGTAACCGGTGTAGTGCAGCGGGCGGGCCGCGTCGGGGGAGAGCGAGCGACGGCTGAGGAACGTGGCCAGCACGAGCAGCCCGAGCACGGCGACCGCGGCCGCCCCGGCCAGCCGCGCCCGCCGGCTCTCGAACACGGCGTGAACCCCGCGCCGGTAGACGTAGAGGTGGATGAGAACGATCACCGACAGGACCAGGACCAGGAACACCGCGAACCCCACTGACGTAGCCTCCCAGGCCTGACCGACAAACCCACCGTGGCACCGTTCGCAGCGTGCGCGTGGGGCCGCCTCTCAGGCAGATCTCAGCTCGCGCCGTCACACTGGCCGTCATGCGCATCCTCGTGATCGACGACGACCGCTCCGTGCGGGAGTCGCTGCGCCGCTCGCTGACGTTCCACGGCTACCAGGTGGAGCTCGCCGCCGACGGGCAGGAGGCACTCGACGCGGTGGCGGCCCGGCGCCCCGACGCGATGGTGCTCGACGTGATGATGCCGCGGTTGGACGGTCTCGAGGTCTGCCGGCGGTTGCGCGGCAACGGGGACGCGTTGCCGATTCTCGTGTTGACCGCCCGCGACGCCGTCTCGGACCGGGTCGCGGGCCTGGACGCCGGCGCCGACGACTACCTGCCCAAGCCCTTCGCGCTGGAGGAGCTGCTGGCCCGGCTGCGGGCTCTGCTGCGCCGCCGCACCCCGGAGGAGCTCGCCGACGCCGCGCGGGCGCAGCCGCTGTCCTTCGCCGACCTCAGCCTCGACCCCGACACCCGCGAGGTCCGGCGCGCAGCGCGTCCGATCAGCCTCACCCGCACCGAGTTCTCGTTGCTGGAGTTGCTGTTGGCGCACCCGCGCCGGGTGCTGACCCGCACGCAGATCCTCGAGCAGGTGTGGGGCTATGACTTTCCGACCACGGGCAACGCGCTGGAGGTCTACATCGGCTACCTGCGGCGCAAGACCGAGGCAGATGGGGAGCCGCGGCTGATCCACACGGTGCGCGGGGTCGGGTACGTGCTGCGGGAGTCCCCACCGTGACCGAGCGTGCGAGGTCGCCCATCGACACCGTGACCGAGCGTGCGAGGTCGCCCATCGACACCGCGAACCTGCCCCCGTTCCGCCGTCCCGACGGCGCACCCGCCCGGGTGGCGCTGCTCGACCGGGTCTCCCTCGGTGCCCGCGTCGGGATCCTGGCCGCGCTGGTGGCCGCGATCACCGTGGTGCTGGTCTCGCTGGCGGCGTTCATCACCGTCCGGGCCAACATCCTGGCGACCCTGGACGCCAACCTGCTCCAGCGCGCCGTCGCGGCCGCGCAGAGCGAGCTGGCCAGACCGCAGTTCCTCACCTCGATCCCCCCGGAGGTGCTCGGTGCCGCCGACATCCAGATCGCCCTGATCGACGCGTCCGGGCGGGCGCGTTCGGCTGAGGGGCCCGCGTCCGCGCCGCCGCTGAGCCCGCTGGAGCTGGAGGTGGCTCGCGGGAACCTCGAGTCGTCGGTGCGCACCGCCGGGGAGGGCCGGCTGGAGTACCGGGTCGTATCGGTGCAGGCCGGGCCCGGCCAGGCACTCGTCATGGCGCAGCGGCTCGAACCGACCCAACAGGTGCTCACCCGGCTGGGTGTCGCACTACCGCTGGTCGGGGGCGCCGGCGTGGTGCTCGCTGCGCTCGCCGGGATGGCCGTCGCCCGCGCCGGGCTGCGTCCGGTGCAGCGGCTGACGTCGGCGACCGAGCGGGTGGCGGCCACCGGGGACCTGCGACCGATCGCGGGCGGGCTGGGTCGGTACGCATCCGGTTCCGACGAGCTCGCCCGGCTCACCCAGAGCTTCAACGACATGCTTGGGGCGCTCGCCGCCTCCCAGGAGCAGCAACGCCGGCTGGTCGCCGACGCCGGGCATGAGCTGCGCACCCCGCTGACCTCGATGCGCACCAACCTGGAGCTGCTCGCCGCGGCCGACCGCCCCGGTGCCCCGATGTTGCCGGAGTCCGATCGGGCGGAGATCTTCGAGGACGTCCAGGCGCAGGTGGCGGAGCTGTCCACGCTGGTCCGGGACCTCGTCGAGCTGGCCCGCGACGACCCGCCGCTGGTCGTGCCCGAGCCCGTCGAGCTCACCGACGTCGTCTCGCGTGCGCTGGAACGGGCCCGACGCCGCGCCGGGGACGTCGAGTTCGTTGCCACGCTCGTCCCGTGGACGCTCATCGGGGACGCCACGGCACTCGAACGCGCGGTGCTCAACCTGCTGGACAACGCCGCGAAGTGGAGCCCGGCGGGGGCGACCGTGCGGGTCCGGATGCGCCCGTTGAACGACTGGTCGCTGGTGCTCGAGGTGGCCGATGCCGGGCCGGGCATCGCCGAACGAGACCTACCCCGGGTGTTCGACCGCTTCTACCGGGCCGACGGCGCGCGCACGATGCCCGGGTCGGGGCTGGGTCTGGCCATCGTCCGCCAGGTCGCGATCCGGCACGGCGGTGTGGTGTGGGCGGGACGGGCTCCGGAGGGCGGCGCACTGCTGGCGCTGCGGCTGCCCGGGCGACGGTAGCGGCGGTGACGGGTCTCGGGGTGGTTGACGCCGACCCGCGGACCGCTCGTCCGCCTGCCGGGCGGGATGGCGACCCGGCCGGGTCGCTGGGAAATCGGTGCCCGCCCAGCGGTCACTCCTCGCGGCTCCTAGGCTGGGGGACGGATCAGACCCGCACTCCTCGAACA